>CBDCAY010000003.1:335000-348352 GCA_965214085.1 Phototrophicaceae bacterium | reverse complement strand
CAGAATCATAAATCACATTCACAGATATATAGCTAGAGAGAGAGTGATTTCCGCAATCATTGAAACTTCGTTTTCTATCGGTTATGCATGAGTAGAGTCTACGGTAATGTATTTAGTGCGCTATCTAAAATATATTGTTTTCAAACCACGTGAGCTATTGGTCGCTACCCCAACTAAAGCGGTGTCGGAAGTTGCAACACGAGCAGACTAATGACCGAGATCAATCGCGAGTCGGAATTATCCTCGAAGAAGAAAGCATAGATAGTGTATCCATATAGATACGTAGTATAATTATATCTTCGTACCCCACTATAGCTACTGAGTAGCTAAAGCTTACAGCCGAAAGCATGCTCGACCATAGGCGACGGAAAGGGGGGAGGGGGCTAGGGGGCTAAAGCCCCCCTCATTTTAAGAGTCCTCAATAGGACTTAATTTTTTACCATAGACAACTTTATAAGCTTAAATGTAACTTCTACAACATTAATGTAACTTGAAGACTGACAAGATTCTTGCCAGGTAGCTAAGTCACCGAAAAATGGTGGAGCAAAGCAAAGGAAGCTGCAAAAGCTATCTACAAATATGACTTTACCGAAAAAACCCTCTTTTTGCAAGACAGAAAACCCACAGGTATCAAGATGGAACTCACAGGCATTACTAAGACAGCTGCTAGCTATATTCCATGCAGCAGTTACTATAATGATTAGTTATATCCTAGGGTAGCTATAGCTACATCTTAGATATACTACAAAGTACTTTGAATACCCATGTAGTGGGATGGAAGTTGTACTATAAATTGTGCATATAATAATCTCGATAATAATATAATGTATTGTGCTTAATAAAACTACCGGTATGTGCCTTTGTTGAAATATAGAAGGAGCGTATCTATTAAAATTAGGAGATTTATGGAAAGCATCCAATCAGCAGTTTTGTAAATTTGAGGACAATCTAACTGATAGCTACTGGCTCTTCTTCTCAAGTATCCTCATCTCACATGTAGGTTAACTATAATATAGAGTCTCAGTAGTTATTAGCTGCCATTAAGGAGTCTTCTGCCAGACTATATAGGGGATATAAACAGCTTGTCTATGGAATGTGTACAGGTTGCATACAGTCAGATTAAGGGCCAATAAGGGGTAAGGAACAGAGTATCTACATCAGAGACTTGCATGGGTATGATGAAAGTCATTAGTGGAAGGTGCATGCATGGGTATAAATAGAGCATAGACAATAAAGGATTGGCTATAGAATGAATTTCAGTAACAATAATTAATGGATTCAATATCATCAGCTGTTTGGATGACGGATTATCAGCAATATTCCACCTCCTCTAGATGTCCTTTCTCTCTTGTATATAGTGTAATTAGCTACATAATTAGCTACCACCATTATTATTGCTCAGCCAGGTCTCAGTAATTGCTATCAAATCAAAATCACAAGATAAATTATAAGATTGAAATGAATTTAACTGATTTACTACTATAATCTCACAAAGCCAGATCACTTTATTCTTTTGTGTGGTAGCTATTTGGCTACATGAGAGTATGATCAAGCTTACTAGCTAGCTAAGCAGTTGGTTATGTATAATTATTATAGCTATAGCTGCACACAAAATATACAGAAATTTTAACATTAAATTTTAATGTGCATAGCTATACCCAGCTCCTAATTGTAGCTATCAGTTTACTGATTGACTGTAGTATCCTGAGTAGTGTTAATAGTAGAATCGTCACTTTGCGGCTGATTAATGGTGCCATATTCATCTTCACCAGTTGAATTGGCAATAAAAGGTAAAGGAAATAGACAAGTTGTGGGGGTATGGCCTTGACCAATGATAATAGGATCATCACACCATGGTTGATTGATGATTCCATATTCATATTCACCATCTGGTCTTGCTACAAGGGGTAATTTAAACAACTGAACATTTTTTGCATCACGGTCATGATCACCGGTATCATTATAATCATAATCATCACATCGTGGTTGATTAATGACACCATACTCAACTTTGCTAGCTAGAGTTTCATCAACAGTAGTGTTAACTGGTATCTCATCTTCTACATCACCAGTAGCAGAAGTATTGTGATGCAGTTGAGTTGCATCATCATGTATGATGTAATTATAATGATCATGATCATGTGATGAGTCTGATGGTTGATGATTTTGATTTCCATTAAACACTGGTGCTCTGTTTTCTACTGTACATACTCCAAATGATGGATTAGTGTCCATCTCAATTACATCCTGTGGACATGCATATTCATAGTTGTGTGCCTCTTCATATATTGCACTATGGGAAGATGGACTATTAATATTTGAATCTCTAGCTTCATGAAACGTGTCCACTTTATTAGCGTTACTGACATCATATAATGGATTTTGGTTAATAACAACATTTGTATTTAGTATGGTTCTGCTGTACAATACTTGGTCATACACATGAAATTTTTTCTTTCTACAAGACCTTCTTACACACAGTACCACAGTACACAGCACCATGGTGATTATCAACAGTAATATAACTCCTCCTACAACTCCGCTAATAATAATATTAGCACTAGTGTCTGAACTGCTGTCACTGGTATTCGGCATTGACGTATCGCCAGTGTGATTTGGCATCACTGCACAATGAGACATGTTAGTATTACCAGCAGATTTCATTATGCATACATATTTTAGCTGACTATTATATGTTATAGTTATATCACAGTAGGAGTAGGATATCTTTGTTATTAAAAAAGATATCCTACTCCTACTGTGATATAGCTATAACATATAGCTACACCTATAGTTAGTTGTTTATACACTTTTAACATAAATGGTAAACCCATGAACTAGCTAACCATTCAAAAGTCATAGCTACTGCTATTGTCTACTAGCAGTTAATTGGTCTAGTTTAATTATCTCTGCAGTAGATAGCTACTCTTGAATGCTCAGGCATTCTTAATGATTCAATCTTGCCTAGGCAAGCAGATATAGTTGACCGGCTAAGCCGTGCAGTTTAGACTTGAAATTTAAAGCATATACATTAACATTAAACTGCAAAAACTGCATTAATAATTCTCATACCAGCTACAAATCCATTTGTCACAAAGCCTTCTGTCATCAAGTCTTCTTGTGTCCCACTATCACTAAGTACAACAACTGCTTCATCGCCAGTCAGCACTGTGTTGCTTTCACCAATTAAAACTAAAGTCATTTCAACCCTAAACATGCAGCACAACAATGAGACATGTATAGTGGTTGTTTACATGGCTACTGTAATACAACTCACTTGATTGGTTCTAATGGGTCGGGAGTGGGCTCTGAAGTTGTCGTACCATTAGGATAAGTACAGGTGGTGACTATATCATTGTCCAGTAGTATTTGACATAGCAACATGACGGATGATAAATCTGGAGAAGTTCCATTAGGACAAGCCCACACAAGCTTGTATGATTGATTGTCTAATATGAAACGAGGTTCACAAAGGTCACTTGAAGACTGGCGCCGCTTGCGTGCATTATTATTTGAGTTCATTTGTTGCAGTAAGTTGATCTGTTTAAATCATGTTTAAACAATTTTATGACATTATTATCCTCAACTTACAAAGTTATAAAGTTGTTCTTCAAGAATTTCAGACGTAATCCCATTATTCGACTGAATGGTCAGTGTTGCATTGGTTGGAGTTGAGTCACACACAAAGCCATTGACATTGGCCAGTGTTTCAACACATGTTTCACCATCAGCACAGCGACTACTGTTGTCACACAATATTTCATATTGACACCTGTGGCCTCTTCTGCCAGAAGGACATAAACAACTAAAGAAGCCTGGAGTGTTTGTACAGGTCCCTCCGAACAGGCATGGTGCTATAAGAAGATCAAATCAATGTATATCATACCAGCTTAATTAATCATTCCATTTCCTTGAGGTAACTACAGGTAAATCTGTAAATGTTAAATGCCACCAAAAGAGCTTGTGTTTTACAAAAGTATACCTCTAATATTTGCAACATGAGGCCTTTTGTGTAGCCAATGCATGGATGGGACTCTAGATTGCACATGACTTACCATTTACAACACACTCATCAACATCTTCACTACAGTTTCTTCCTGTGTAAGAAGTGTCTGGGCAGACACACTGGTAACCGCCAGCACTGTTAATGCTGAGACCACACCGTCCTTTGTTCGAGCAGGGGTTCGGATAGCATGCACCTACATCACACAGTCTGCCAGTTGGTACAACATTCACTTCTGCATTATGCCCAGTTGAAGATTTTATTATTTGCTGCATGAAAACAAAACAATGACACACACCATTCTAGTGTTCACTTAATAGCTATAGCTATAGCTAGTTAGCTAGCTAGCCTACATATAACAGAATATAAACTCACTGTAAACATAGTAGGATCAAAGTTGTGACATGTACCATCTTCACTGGGGTTATCTACAGTCACTGTAGTATTGACTACGTTTACAACATCTGTAAAGAATCACTGTGTAAACCAACCGCTAACACTATGGCTATTTTAATATATACACACAATACATATCTATGATGTAGAGTCCCTTACAGCCTTCTGATGTACCAACAATATTCCTGCTAATTAAAAGCATCTTGCGTAGCTGGCAGGTTAATTTCAAGAGGATAAACAGTTTTGTGGATCAGAGGTAAAAATGTTTTGAAGGCACCCTTTTGCTAGCAAATTCAGCAAAATTTTCCACCAGTTTAGTTATCTTTGTAATAACTGAATGGTAGCTAAGCTAAATCCCATGGATAGTACAGGTAGCTATATACAAGTGAAAGATCTAGAGTCTTATATCATGTGTTTGATGAGCATAGAATGATATGTATAAGTACTTACCAAACACTGTTATTGTGACTGAGTTAGATTCCACAGAGCCAGCAACATTACTAGCACTGCATCCATACTCTCCTTCATGACTTGTATCAACTTTTGTGATGGTCAGTGTGTGGCTAGTGGCATTTATTATTACCAGATCATCTTCTTTAATCTCTTCATCATTAAAGTAAAAGGTTATCGTAGGTGGAGGGACGCCTTCAGACACACAAGTCAATGTGAAAGAATCATCAGCCTGCACTGTAGTGCTTTCTGGAGACCTAACTATTTCTGGCAGTACTGAAACAAGCAACAAAATAAGCAGCTAAATATGCATTGCAACTAACTAGCTATCTAGCTACCCATCTGTGCAACTTTTGAGGGATGTAGATTTTATGAATAAAAGCAGCTTCATGAAATATTAGACTTAAAAATAAAACCATGAAAACTGTTGAGAACTGTAATTCTAGGAATTTACTTCCCTCAAAAATTCAGTAATTTTGTATATGTGTTTAGTAGCTACTTAAACTGCTCTAAAATATTAGAAACATACCATGAACCCCTATGAATGCTGTGACCGATTGGATGCTGCCAATGCTATTCCGTGCAATACAAGAATATGAGCCAACGACGCTAAAATCTACAGCACCAAGGTCCAGTGTTGGATCAGGTAATTGGGTAGTGATGAATGAACCATTTAGTTGCCACTGGTATGTCACTGGAAGATTACTCACTGCACTACAGTCTAAAATCACTTCAGTACCAATTAGATAATTTTGAGACACTGGTGGATTAGATAGTGAACAGAGTGTGTCCACATTCAGATCTAGTGTGTCTAAGCTAAACTTCATGATCTGACAGGGGAAGCCATTGGTGACCATTACTGTAGCACTTCCTGACATTGAAGGTGTTCCCATATCCTCAGCTGTGATGATAATCTCATGTGTGTCCAGTCCATCTGGTCGGTTAGTGCGATCTACATTAGTGATGGCAACAGAGAACTTGCCATTCTCATTAATATCACCATCAGATACAGTCAGTGTTCTAATAGTCCGAGCCTGAGGGTCACTGTATGTTACAGCAATTTGACTAGGAGTGAAAACTGGAGCATTATCATTGACATCTTCTATGGTAATGGTTACAAGCATCCTAGTAATAAGGAATCCACTGGTAGCCTCCAATGTGAACTGGTAACTGTCTATCATCTCCCTGTCCAATGACTGTGTTAGATATACTTCACCGGTGCTTTGGTCTAGTAAGAAAGTGTGTAGGGCTGGATTACCTGCTTCAATTTGAATACTGTAAGAAATCATCCCAGAATCTTGATCCACTGCAATGCACTGTGTCACTGGATTGCTGTTGCGATTAACTTCTCTTACTTCAGAGATGCTAGTGTCACAGGAACCAAGAAACATTGGAGCAAACTCATCAACATTTATAATAGTAATTTTCACAACAGTTGTTAATGCAAGGGATGGGTCACCCATGTCTCTGGCAATGACAGTTATGAAAAATTCTGTTTCTTCTTCAAAATTTATTCCACCACTCACCCTCAACTGGCCAGTGCCATTGCGAAGACTAAACCTACTGTTAGTGTTGGGAGCAAGTGAATAAGTAATCAGTGCATTCAAACCAATGTCTGAATCAGTTGCAGTCACTGTTACCAAATCTATAGAACCTCCACCATCAGTGGTAGTATCTTCAGGTATAGATTCTTGATATGGTTCACCCAGGAACATTGGAGCATTATCATTAACATCAGTTACTGTTACATTAACAACAACAGAGGACATCAACTGGTTTAGTGTACCATTATCAGTAGCTGTAACATGAAGAGTATAAAAATCGATTGTCTCACGGTCTAATGTTGATATAGTGATCACAGCTCCAGTTGAAGGATCAATAGAGAATGGTAATGGCGATGTATCACTGATCAATGAATAACTGACTTCTCCATTTGTACCCAAATCAGCATCTGTAGCAGAAGCATCCAGCATGAATGTACCAATGGGAATGTTCTCTGCTAAGCTAATGGAAGAAGGAGGTTCGTTTACAAACTGTGGGGAATTGTCATTGATGTCTAATAGTTGTATGGTCACATCAGCTTGTGAGAATAAAGATGGCATCCCTCTGTCTTCAGCTTGTACTACAAGTACCTGTTGTGATTGTGGTGGTGTAAACAGGTTTATATTGACAAGTGCTTCTCTGTCCAATACAGCAGTAGTACGTATCATACCAGTTGATGCATCGATGGTGAAAAGGCCACCACCAATGTTATTGACAATGTTAAACTGTATTTCTCCATTTAGTCCAGAATCTTCATCAGTGGCTACTACTTGTCCAACTGTAGTATTCTCACCCATTTCTTCCTCAATCATAAAGAGATCTGTTGCATTGATGATTGGTTGGTTATCATTCTCGTCCAGCACATTGACAGTCAACTGAGCACTACTACTAAATATTCCATCACTGACAGTTACAGTGAGGGCATAGGATCTTGTTACTTCATAGTCTAATGATTGTGCCAATGTCACAACACCAGTTGCCGGATCTATCATAAAGTCTTCTACTTGATCACCAGACAACATAAAATCACTCATATTGTCACTTTGTTCAACATTAAACACTCCAAATTGTGTAATTCTGCTATTAACAGTTGCATATTCTGTAATATTTACAACTTGGTCATCACCCAGACTGATTGCTACATCATTAATGTCCAGTACAGTCACACTGACAACAGCTGTAGATGATCTTGATGGTGTGCCATTGTCCATGGCCTGTACAATCAGAGAGTGTGATGTTGCTGCTTCAAAATCTAATTCAGAAATAATTGATATTTCACCTGTTGATGAAATATGGAATAAGTTATCATCATTTCCTGATTGAATGGAATAGCTAATATCTGAATTAGGTCCGGCTGCATCAGCATCTGTTGCTGTGACTGAAATTAATGCAGAATTTACAGAAGCATTTTCATAAACTGTGATTGGATAAGATGATGGATCAAATACTGGAGTGTTATCATTGATATCAGTTATGCTAATCTCCACTGTACTTTGTGCTGACTCGGCTTCCTCCATCAGTGGCTGTAACTCCAAGAGTGTAAGCATCTAACATTTCTCTATCTATATCATCAACAGTGGAGATCATTCCGTTAATACTATCAATAATGAAAGCACCCTGTGTATTGCCACTAGTAATGGAGTACCTGACTTGTCCCAGTACACCAGAATCGGCATCATCTGCTCGTACAGTCACAACTAATGTATCAGGATCACTATGTTCAGCTACTGATGCTGTATAAGGATTCATCGTGAACACTGGAGAATTGTCATTCTCATCTATCACATTAATTGTTATATGTGTGCTGTAGAATTTAAACCATCAGGATTTGAAGCAGTCACTGTTATTATGTGTTCTGTGCTCATCTCATAGTCTAAACTACTGGCAAGTATTACTACACCAGTAGTACTGTTGATAGTAAATTGTGTTGCTCCAGTTAGTGAATATGAAATGACAGCATTTTCCCCAAGATCAAGATCACCAGCTTCAAGTTCTGTGATCTCATATCCTGTCATTGCAGCTTCTGATACAGATATCATTGTAGGAGGATTGACAAATTCTGGAGCATTATCATTTATATCTGTGATCTCAAAAGTTACTGTCTGTGTAGAAAATCGAGCTGGGTTTCCATTATCAGATACTTGTACATCAAACATGATCCGAGACTGCATAATTAGAACATTCATTGCTGCCAGTCCTTCTCTATCCACCATAACTGCTGTACTAATTTCACCAGTGCTATTATTGATGGTAAAGAATGTGCTTGCTCTTGGTAGCACAAATGAATAGCTCAATTGTCCATTAACACCAGAGTCAATATCTGTTGCATTGATTTGTCCGATTACTGTTTTCATCATTTGCTCTTCATCAAACACTATTACATTATTTGAAGTAAATTGAGGTGCATTATCATTCTCATTCAGGATGGTAATGTCCAGTGAAGAGGCAGAAGATGTAAATGTTCCATCACTAACAGTGACCATGTAACTATAGAATGTTATAGTTTCATAATCAAGTGAAGTTAACAAAGTGACAATGCCAGTTGTGGAGTCAATGTCAAAGACAGTACCTGATCCTACACCGTCAAGTGAAAATACTAAGTTTTCTCCTTCTTCTCCAGTGGCAGTAAATTGTGTGACCCTGCTCATAGTTGTGGTCAATTCTGACAGTTCAATCATTTGATTTCCACTAAGCTGCGGCACCTGATCATTGACATTAATAACATTGATCATTATTTGTGCTGTACCAGTCAATGAAGGCTGTCCACTATCAGTAGCCATCACTTGTAAGGAGTACGAGGATCGTGTTTCAAAGTCTAATGAACCTGTGACACTGAATGAACCAGTGGCAGCATCAACTTCAAATAAATCAATTGGATCATTCAGAGAATAAGATATCACAGAGTTAGGAGAATTGGGTAGATCAGCATCTAAGGCATTGACTACAAGTAGCATAACTGGAATGGTAGTGTTTTCTAATACATCCAGTTCATAGAGGGACTGAAAAAAGACAGGAGTGTTATCATTTATATCTGTGATGACAACATTTACTGTAACGATGTCAGTCTGTACTGTTGTGCTACTACCAGAGTCTAAAGCTATCACCTCAAAGCTATAAAAGTCAATATTTTCTCTGTCTGTATCACCGATGATGGATATCTCACCACTTGTCACATTTATAGAGAATGTGCTTGTGATGTTATCATCATTAATGAAATATCGTACTTGTCCTAGCAAGCCTAAATCATCATCAGTAGCTTCTACAGTCACAACTGATGTACCAGGATCACTGTGTTCAGTCACTAATGCATTATAGGGGTCCATTGTGAATACTGGAGCATTATCATTCTCATTGATAACATTAATTATTATATCATGTCCTGTAGAATTTAAACCATCAGGATTTGAAGCAGTTACTGTTATTGTGTGTTCTGTGCTCATCTCATAGTCTAAACTACTGGCAAGTGTTACTGCACCAGTAGTACTGTCAATAAGAAATTGCACTGCTCCAGTTAGTGAATAAGTTATCTCAGCGTTAACACCCAAATCAATATCAACTGCTGAAATATTTGTAATCACTGTTCCCAGATTAGCACTTTCCAGGACACTGACCAATGTTACTAAATTAACTAACACTGGCTGGTTATCATTTATATCATTCAGTCGAACTGTAATATCCATTTGTGAGAAGAGCGATGGACTGCCCATGTCTGTTACCTGGACTGAGAAATTCAACTGTGATTGAGGTGGTAAAAAGAGATTTCCTCTTACTAATGTCTCTTTGTCCAACATTATGGTGGTAAACAGTTCTCCTGTACTAGAATTGATTGAAAACAAATTAAGGATGCTGGAGTCAACAATTGAATATGCCAATATTGCATTTTCCCCAGAGTCAACATCAGATGCAGTCACTTGACCCACCAGAGTTCCAGGGGGCTGCTCTTCTATGATAGTCAGAATACTGACTGGCTGAAATTCAGGAGCATTATCATTTTCATCTGTCACTGTGACATTAAAGTCTGAAAGAGTTGAAGATACATTATCACTTATATTAACCATAAGGGCATAAAATTGTGTTGTTTCATAATCAAGTGATTGAACCAAAGTCACAACACCTGTTGTTGAGTTGATTTCAAATTCACCATTTTGTGTGCCAATCAACTGATATGTAACTGCTTCACCAGTGTCACTAGTTGCATTAAAAATTGCTATCTGATCAGGTACTGGATTTAGTTCAGATAATGTCAAGTATTGATTCCCACTTAATGTTGGGGGTTCGTCATTGATATTAATCACAATTATGTTAATAGTTGCGGTACCATTCATCATCGGAGTTCCACGATCTGTTGCTATGGCTGTTAACAAGTATGATTGTGTGGCCTCAAAATTTAGGGGAGCTGTCAGGTTGATAACACCACTTGGCGACATTGAAAACTCCATAGAGTTTGTTAAAAGTGCATAATCTATCTGTGAATTAGGATTGTCCATTTCATCAGCATCTCTTGCCATTACTGTAATTATTTCAGTTGAAACAGCAGCATCTTCACGAACCCTAATAAGGTAACTGGACTGTTGGAATATAGGAGCATTATCATTAATGTCAGTAATAGTGATGATCACACTTGAACTAGCTGACATTGCAGGAGATCCACCATCTGAAGCGACAACAGTGAAAGTGAATCGTGTAATTACCTCTCGATCAATATCTCGATTAATCACTACTTCTCCTGTAGTTGAGTCTATTCTGAAAGCTCCATTGTCACCTTCCAATGCATAACTAATCAATGCAAATACTCCAGAGTCAGCATCGGTTGCTGATATGTTTACTACTGATGTATTAATGCCACTATGTTCAACTGCTTGAGCTGTATAACTATTCATTGAGAATATTGGAGGATTATCATTGACGTCGTTCACTTGAATTGTTACTGATTCATTGGATGATAGTGTTCCATCTGAAGCAGTAATTGTAACTGAATATTCAGTGACATCTTCATAATTTAATGAAGCAGAAACAGTGACACTGCCTGTGTTTTCATTGATTGTAAATGGAGAGGAAGATATGCTATATGAAACTATTGCATTTGATCCTAAATCAGCATCTGTAGCTGTTGCAATGAACACCTCCGTTCCTATTGGTGAATTTTCATCAATATCATATGAAAGCAGGAGATTAGTGAACATTGGTGCATTGTCATTAATATCTAGCAATTGAAATGTGATATCAGTTGTTGTTGAGAAGGTTCCATCTGATACATTGACTGTATAAACTTGTGAGGAGCTTGGTGGAGAGAATACATTAGTAAAAGCTTCTCTATCCAAGACAATAAAAGTACGAATTTCTCCATTTGAAGAAGTGATGTTGAAATAGTCAAGAATATCATCACCATTGAAAGAATATATCAGTGCAGCACTCACTGAATCAGCATCACTGGCTGATACAGTACCGACTAGTATACCAGCTGGCATTTCTTCTGTAACTGTAAAAGGACCAGCCGGGGCAATCTGTGGAGCATTGTCATTTTCATCTACCACATTAACAGTGAGATAAGCACTGCTGGAAAATAATCCATCGCTGACTGACACTTGAGCTGTAAATGATTGCTGTGTTTCATAGTCCAGAGACTGGACTAATGTGACCACCCCACTGGCTGAGTCAATAGCAAAGCAATTTGCTGGAACCAGCGAGAAAACTAATGTCTCCCCTTCTTCCATAGTAGCAGTAAATTGAGTTATATATGAACCTATGGAAGCAGATTCATTAAGTGGTACGGTCTGGTTGCCAGATATCTGAGGGATTTCATCATTGACATTAATAACTGCTATATCCACAATACTTGTAGATGACAGTGATGGATTGCCATGATCAGTTGCTGTTAGAGTGAGTTCATGGCTGGATTGTATCTCAAAATCCAGTGATGATGACAGGCTCAGAACGCCGTTTGGTGAAGAAATAGCAAATAAATTGTTTTCATTGCCTGAAGAGATGGTTATATCAAATTGAGAGTTGACATTTCCAGGCTCATCAGCGTCAGTCACTACAACTGCTAATATGCTAGTAAGTGAAGCATCTTCACGAATGCTAAGTGTGTAACGAAACTGCCCAAACAATGGAGCATTGTCATTAATATCTGTGATGGTGATCTCCACCCTAGTTGTGCTCATTCGTGATAACATCCCAGGATTACTGGCAGTGATGGTCAGTGTATACTCATTAAACAGTTCTCTATCAAGATCTCCACCCACTGTGATCTCACCACTAGTTGAATTAATGCTGAATACATCATTGATGTTACCAGATGTGATAGAGTACTCCACTTCTCCCAATATACCAGAATCAGCATCATCAGCTTGTACAGTGATAACTGGAGTACCCACGCTGCTGTTTTCAGCCACTGATGCTGTGTATGGGTTCATCATGAACACTGGAGAATTGTCATTCTCATCTATCACAAGAATTGTTATATTGTGTGCTGTAGAAGTTAAACCGTCAGGATTTGAAGCAGTCACTGTTATTATGTGTTCTGTGCTATTCTCATAGTCTAAACTACTGGCAAGAGTAATATCACCAGTAGAACTATCAATGGTAAATGTAGAGCTGCTCATCAGCGAGTATAAGATACGAGCATTAGCACCGATATCACTATCATTTGCTGCTATTTGAGTTGCTGGTGTGCCAATATTAGAACTTTCTGGAATGTTCACTTCAGTTGCAGGATTAATTAGAGTAGGAGCATTATCATTAATATCCTCTAGTCTGATTGCCACAGTTACAATAGAAGTTAAACTTGGGTTTCCACCATCAGAGACTACTATGGTAACATCTGCTTGAGAATTTGGTGGTAAAAAGTAACTCATTTGAACTAGTGCCTCTCTATCAAGTATGGAAGTAGTAAGTATATGTACAACATTAAAATTGCTATCATTAATCATGAACAGATTTAGAGGCTGTTGAGTAATTT
>CBDCAY010000003.1:310000-330000 GCA_965214085.1 Phototrophicaceae bacterium | reverse complement strand
TCAGTAAACAATGAGCATTCCACCAGGAAGTATTTGAAATCATCTTGAGGTGCCTCGGTCTCACTTTCATCACAAGCAGATATGATGGCAGGAGCTGCAAATATAAGATATGGTTACCTTAGATACTGAAGTGATGAAACTTAAAGAATTTCGCCCCAAATAACTACAACACACAGCTATAGCTAATGGCTATCAGAAAGTTAAGTTTTATAGCACATTTGCTAGCATGCTTCAGTGAATAAAAGCATAGGCAGTGAAAAGGGGGGCTAGGGGGCTAGGGGGCTGAAGCCCCCTCATTTTAAAAGTCTTTCATAGGATTTAATTTTTGCCATAGAAAATTTTTCTTGTTAGCTAATTAGCCCCCCTGAGTTGACTACCTTCCTCAAAACCGTTTATTGCAAACTAAAATTTCAAGTCAGAAGATTGGACAACCATTCACTTAATATATACATAACTGGTAGCTATCACTTTCAATGCAACAGTATACATAGCTAGCTATGTGCAATCATGTTAAGTGTTACATTAGAACTTCCATTAAAGTGTGTGTACATACCATTACAGCTTCCCAGCAGAAGCTCTAGTGTTAATACTTACTATCACATGTTGTGCCTCGGAGTAGCTGAGTGAAAAAGGCAGCATCTGTGTATGACTGAAGTAGAAACACATGGTCTGAGTCTGGATCAGAAGCGATGAAAAGAAGCTCATCAAGATTGTAGTTGCCAATCCCAATGCTATACACAGTAACACCCGCTGCTCGTAAATCTATAGCTGGTTGTGTGATGCTGTATACGTTGGAGCGGCCATCAGTGATTAGCACTACCACACGAGGTATACCAGCAGATGCTGGTCTGGCTCCACTACTACTCGGGTCGTTAAAGAGTTCTGCTGCTGATTGCAAAGCAAGACCAGTGTAAGTATAACCTCCACTGTAACGCATTTCTCTGATGGCATTCTGGACTTGCTGCAATGTAGAATGATCATCAAAATCAAATTCTACATTAGCACCAATTGAAAATGAGATCACAGCAACTCGAGTGCCATCCAGTGAAATATCATAGAAGCTGACAACAGATTCCATAAATCGTAGTCCCAGTTGATGATTTGTACTCCCAACACTCCCAGATTCATCAAGTAAAAACAAAAGATCCAAATTTGTCTGACACACTAAAAATACATAGACGTTATAAGTACAGCGTAGCTATAAGCTATTGACTCACCATCTGGAATGACACTGACTCTGGCATAATCCTCATCATCATAGATTACCCAGTCAAATCCAGCTTGAACTGCTAACCGCAGTATTTCTGGTAACTCGCTTGGAGCACTTCCAGCAATCCTGGAAGTGCGACCTAACAATGCAAAATTTTAAAACCCAACTGTAGCTATATATAGCTATAGACATAACATATGTACATTTAGCCTTTAATTTACACAAATTAAAAATTGGCTAGCTATAGCTATAGCTAGCTATATAGTATACTGATGTATGCGTTTACCAGACTATGTAGCCTATACCTTCATAGTGAAGCGAATCATTTGTAGTAACTAGAGGATTCCCTGCTTCTGCATAAGTCAACAGAACATTCAGTTTCCCTCCGAACTCTGCTGTGTACAAGTCGGCCAGTATATCCAAACGTGACTTGAGCCTTGACGTCATCAGCGATGCATCCGCATTGGCAAAGTTGAGTTCAGGGTTGGTATTTTGTGTAATTGCTGCGCTAAATCTACTAGAGGTGCGCTCCAGTTGCAGCTTGATGGGCCTGCACTCTTCAAACTCGTCGCGGTTGGGATATCGGTTACCCAATACGAAGGGATCAGGCACGGGGTCCTGTTGAAACACTTGCTGAGACTCAACAAAATAATGCAACGAAAACTGTTGCTGCAGTACGAGAAATAAGGGTAGATAGTTAATCCACATAATTATCTAGCTATATAGACTAGCTAGCTATATACTACTCTAGACCTTAGCTTAGCCGGCTATGATACCTATACTATTCTAGGGAATGGAACACGTAGTAGCTATACACTGTAAAAAATAAAATGTGCATACCACACTAATGGTGTGTTATATGACACTGTAGGAGTGCTAATCACCATAATAAAACTGTGGTTGGCACTCCCACAGTGTCATATAACACACCATTAGTGTGGTATGCACACTTCATTTTTTACAGTGTATATCTTATTCCAGCAAACATGTACGTAGGCATATAGCTATATGTAATTTAATACTCGCGCGGGATAGAACCTAGCTATACAAATATTGCATCTACGGAACACCTCCAAGTATATAGTCTAACGTTCCTATGCATGGGAGCTATATAGCTAATGTTTCAAGTAGCTGTCAAGGAGCAAACATTTCTTAAGAGAATCTTGGAGTGAGTTATGCCATTAAGAATATATTACTAACTGTGCACAAAGTGAGTCCAACAGAGTCCAACCGATGCAGACAGTGACTGTACAAATGAAATTTAATGTGCTTCAGTGTCTAGGTGCATACATCCAAGAAGCGCTGGCGCTTACAATCTGGGCTACTGGCGCGTAAATTGGTCTGGCTACATGTACTGACTCATATTAGTAACTGCTTTATTAAAGAGCATAGTCTGAGTTGTCTCGCGTGACCAGACCCTAATTCATGCAGGGCGTTTATCGCTTGCAATATCCCGTACGAATTTTTATGGACGCTTATGCTAAAAACGCCGATTACGCCCTGTAAAATCAGTAGTCTGGCAACGCAAGACCAGTCTAACTAGCTAGCAAAAATTGCGTAAAATTCAAAGCGTAATAGTGCGATTATATGAAGCTAGTTACTGAGGATTTCCAAATCTTTGTAACACAGTGAAATTTTTTATTGGATCGTATCAGACCAATTAGGGAAATAAATCATTAAACATGATCATCACAAAGTAAAAGTTATTACCTATGATCCAGCTAATTTTTTTTTAAAATGATTTTGCAATTATGAAATGTAATAATGTTATACATCAGGGGGACTCATGGCCATGCCCATCTCAGCCGAAGCAAAAGAGGACCTACAAGAGATGGATCTACTTCCCCATATGCACATAATGGCAGATCGTAGCAGAGAAAAGGTGAGAACACAGAAAACCCAAGAAATAGTGGTGCCATATGCCCAATCCTGCTTATCGGCCAAAAGCGAGGGGTCCGACACCTTCAAAATTGCGTACGAGATTTCAAATCACTGTGATTTCTGACTTGATTTCTGATTTCTAACTTTGATTTCTGATTTCCAAATTGGTTTCTTATTCTGCATGATAATACCTTATATTAGCTTATACCTGTACTCGACCTTGTACAAGCGATAATGCCATTTATTTATCACAAGGTAAGCCCTGGCCTGACTCCTATTTTAGGTTGCTAACCAGTAGCTATATTGCCGCCATAGATTATTATTATTATTATTATTATTATTATTATAATTGCAAACCTCGCATGTACGAGTATAATGCACTAGATTAGCTAATTATCTATAAAGATTTAAGATGGTGGTTTAAGATGATGGTGGTTTAACTTTCATCCGCCATAATGAACTAAGAGATTTGACTGCGAGCTGGCTTCATGAAGTGTGCCATGATGTGGCTGTTGAGCCTCCCTTACAGCCACTCACTGGTGAGGCCATTGTTCCAACATCTGCTAATTGCAGAGATGATGCTAGAGCAGATATCCATGCCAGAGGGTTTTGGGGTAGACGACAGGGTGCATTTTTTGATATTAGGGTGTTTCATCCCAACGCACCTAGCTATCGCAGGACTCAGGTAGGATCTTTGTTTCGTAGACATGAACTTGATAAGAAACGAGCATACGCAGACCGTGTTCGAAGTGGTACCTACTATTCTACGGAACGGAACGGAACGGAACGCCTGTTCCGTAAAATACCTATTCTACGGAACGACCAGTTAAGATGCTAATATCAGTCTCCTTCATACCCCCACACATTTTCTAGGTATATGAAGTATTTCTCAGGAAGGAAAGAGCTTATATACAGCTCTAGCACAGCTGGAAAATCTTACCTAACGGAACGCCATATGCACGTTCTGTTGTGTATATATTGCTCTAGGCTGTAGCTATAGCCATCTATAGCTATGTTTACTGTCGACTAGCTCGGTCACCAGCTGCAGGAGTATTGATACCACAACCAGGTTGAATTTCAATGAATAGGTATATATAGCTAAATAGGTAGCTATGCCATGCAGACTATTATTTAATAAGCCTCGGCACGTTTTCGTTTATCAGCTGCATGGGCTCTCTAAAAGCCTGCATGACATGATGTAGCTCAGTATAGCTAGCTATATATACATGACCCATGCATGCACATATAGCTATATATACATGACCCATGCATGCATAGCTATATAGCCAGCTATATAGCAGTGAACATGTAGAAGACATATAGCTATTCATATTCAAGCATCACATTCATCGGTTCTGAGTTTCTAGAACAGCTTAGTACTTCCTAACTAACCTTGCATGTTGAATGATTTTAACTATAATGATATATGCATGCATGCATGGATGATGGATGCACGCATGACTATTACATATAACTATAAAATAGAGTTAGCTATATGACTATACATAATATTATTATAATGTTAGGCAGTTGTATGCACACTGGCCTGGGTGCCTTCTTACTATAACAACAACAATAATACAACCATATAGCTAGCTAGCTAGCAATGTAAATTTATATATAGCCATCTTTAGAGCAGCTGATATTAAATAGCTATGGCATGTAGCTATATATATATGCATACATGCAGTTAGAACTGATGAATGTGATGCTTGAATAGCTATGTCTTCTACATGTTCACTGCTATATAGCTGGCTATATAGCTATGCATGCACTGTTAAAACACCCCTGTAGTTTCAACAAGACTTTGTCACAATAACAAGGTAAATGGTTGCTAAATCTGCATGCAAGGGTGACTTGTAAAATCGCCGCTACAACATTAGGCTTGTTAATATAACAAATTTATTTAACTAAGCACTCTCTTTAATGAACGAATACAGCACGCATACAAACGTGACGAAAGCTCCTATAGCATACGCGTACGTAGTTAAACAGTGTTCGAGGTCATGTTTGATAAGGGAAATTTTACGGAAGCTATTGTATTTACGGAATAAAGGCGCGGAGTGCTTTCATAATCGATCAGTCAATAACGGATCCTGTGCTGCCGATTCCACTAAGGAAAGGTCCGTATTGAATGTATGACATGTTGCGTAGGCTATCTGGGTGTATAATTTTATGCTGTCTACTTTGTATGAATATCTTGATTCTATTTATCGCCACCTAAAGTGAGTGTAAGGCCAATCTGGTGGAAAAAAGCTTTAACTAATGGAGGGCTAGCGTGTAATCAAGTTTAGAAACCTAAGATATGATAGTTTTGGTTTTGGAAGTTGAACTTTTCAATACCAATTTGATAATTAAAAATATGATTATTCATTATTCATTAGTGATGGTATCTAGTGATGTTTACCAGTATGTAACTCAAATCTTCCTGTTAGAGAAGAAGCTTCAGTATGATTATGATACAGATTCTGTTGTTTGCTGCCTAGTTTCCAACAAGTTGTGGATAAACGTGTGAAAGACTGAAACTATGTTAATTGGTTCACATCAATGTATAGGACATCAATATTTGGCTGTTAATATTGCTGGTAATTCCCTTTGCCATGTTTCTGTTGCTAAATATCTTGCATTATAATATTATATTGATCAACATCTCACTTAGCAACAGCATACTGACTATATTGTGTCAGCAGCTAGAGCTCGGCTGTATCGTATATGGCATCTACAGTTGCCTACTTATATATTTGGTTTAATTTATCAAGCTCTCATTGTTCCTTTGTTTGACTATTGCGATGTAGTGTGGATCCCTTGTTTAGATAAACAGTTTAAAGCTAAGGAGCATATATGTTCCGCACGGTTAGGTAACTTGGCTGGTTGCGTAACCGGGTTTCGGTTGCATAACGGGATACCCGGTTACGCAATCGGCCATCCGGATGGAATACCTGAATCTTCACCTGTCCGGTTGCTTAATCGGCTAACTAAATGTTAAATGCAAACTGAACTACAGTGAATAATACAATGAAACTTCAGATATGCAGCCAGCTACTGTAAGAACATGTATGCGGGTAGCTATGTCTGCATTTGCATGGGCGATGGATAGATGGGCCGCCATGGGATGACCTGGACAATCTGGGCCACTTAGGTCACTTTTCTGTGGGTCAAGTGGGTTTCATCCACAAAATAAATTTTCTGGATGTGATCGGATCTCGGATATTATGCACATGTTCTTTAGAAAACAGTGTTGGCGTTTGTGGTAAATGCATGAGTGAATTTAATTTGGGTCTGTTGAATGCACTGAAATATCATTGGTGTGAAACCAGTATTATCTCAAACTGTTTGATACGTGTGGTGTCCAAAGATTTCATCTTCAAGAAGTCTTTGCAAGGCAATGGCATGCATAGCCAGGCTACCACAATTGACTGGGCTATCTACAAAAGTGCATGTCTGGGCTAACTTACGTATTTTGTGTAACACATGCAATCAGTAGCTAGCAATGCAAAATAAGCACTCTTAAAAGCTGGGAAATGCCTCAGAAAGCCATGATAAATTCAAATTACATAGTTACATGCATATCTACATTGAAGTGGGGGTATTTAAAACACATCTTATAGGCTCATGACCTCATATAGGAAGTTTGGGTAGCTGAATGTAATCACAGAAAAAGTTCAATTCTTGATCACAGCCATGCACTAGCTAACAGTTCATATAATATTTGTGCATCAGTAATATTATAATCTGAGATGCATCATGTTTAGATGCATCATGTTTAGATGCTTCACGTAAAACCTTATGTACAGCTTTGACCATTAGCTCTATGCTTATAATTTTACTGAGCTATAACTAGAGTACCTATATGAGTCTATCTAACTCACATAGCTATAGCTGTGAGCTAGCTAGGTAATTGGCTTTAGAAAGAGGATTCTTAGTGTTTGGCTATAGCTACATAATTATTTTAATAATGGCAAACTAGGTTACTGTGTTAACTATACATTATGTAGCTAGCTACATTATTATTAACATTACTATGCAAGCATGCATGTTCAAGTTAGCTCAACTTTTCAATACAAGATTATAGCTACGTAGCTACAACTGCATGTAGTAAACACAGCACAGTGCATGTGAATAGTTCTTTTTAGCATTTAAGATCATCTGTCTTAAACGCTAGTTGAGAACTTGCTATTGTAATGAATCATCTTTAGAAATAAATGCTATAGCTATATACATATCTATAGATGGTGTTGTAAAAGTTTATACAAGCTAAGGAGTGTATGGGAGAAAGTAGAGGAGTGCATGTCCTATAAAATTTAATATTATTCCCTATATGACTATAATTAAAACTTACCTCTTAGTACCAATAACGTGCTTTAAATTATATTCACAAAGTGATAATAGTTTATCTCATTACCTAGAATGGTAAACAATAACAGCTATACCTACCTAAGTGCATTTTTGCCAGAGTCATAACTGTAGCAGCTGCTATAATACACAAAATTTCTTTTGCCTGGGCAAAAAATTCCAGTTGCCTGGGCTAAAGCCCTGGTGTGGCTACACCATAGCTAGGTGCAAGGGACTGGTTCTGTATCCTAGCTGCCATGCAAGGATGAAGAAATCTATTACATTGTTCCATGTCATGTCATGCATGTTACATTACTTTCATGCAACATGTGGGTCACAAGTGGGTCATAGCTATGGTGAGTTACATCAGTCCGAATTGTTCTGTGGGTCAGTGGGTCAAATAAAGGAATGCAGGTCGCTATGATCCCAGCATTAATCTCTAAAGGAATGCAAGCCATGCACCATGATCACAGCATTAATCAAACATTTTTTGAGGAATCCATGCAAGTGTAATAATTGTAGTTCAAAAGAGGCAAAAAACTAGCTATCTTCTTTACAATTCAGTTAATATGAACGAAACGCTATGAAGTGAATAGTATTTGCAGAGTCCCACTTATATTTTTAACGAAAAAAGTTGTAGGCAACAGAAAACTTGAGTCTTTCGACTACCACATGCAGTCAGTGATGCCGCGTATATAGAATCCGGAGCATATAATAGGCCAAGGCTTATAGCTAGCGATGCATGGACGGGAAACAGACTGGTAGCTGCTATAATATTAAATGTTACAGCATTTAGTGTCTACCTCAGTGTATACTAAAGTAGTGAAAAAGCGTTTGTTTTGTTAGTTACCGGTTGCGTAATTGGACGCCCAGTTATTTATCGGGACATCCGGTTATGTAACTGGACACCAGTAATGCATCCGTGCAGAACATATGCACTCTAAAGTTTCTTCTATTGTGCAGCACTTGAGAGAGAAACTTATCTTCATGCTTCTTTCATTCATTGGTGGAATGTCACAAATTTCATACACTTGTACAAGTTATTACACAGGATGGCCCCTCTATACTTATGGGGGTTGTTTCAATATTTTGCTGCTGTCACTGGTCATCACGGTCATAATCCAAGTCATTTGTGTGTTCCACAAGTATGAATAATTACAGGAGATAATCCTTATATTTTTGAGGGACTATAGCGTAAGCTCGCAATTATCGAGACGCTTACTACCACAAGACCTACCTCCGCGCGCAATCGGTCCTTATCCAAGATTTTCAGCACCAGTGTTTCTCTTGGTGCCTTCTAGCATTATATCAAGTCGCTTGTCGATTCAGGTTGTCTTCAACGAGCGACGGTTAATAGATTGTTCCTTGCAAGTAATCGTTTACCGGAACCAATATTCAATAATCGGAATCTCACTAATCTTCCATATATTCCATGTTTTCAGTTATCGGAAAGTGCTCAAAAAACTCTACCAATAGCCGCACTCGAACCCGACAAAAATCTGACAAAATTCCTACATACTTTTGAATGTCTAACCGGGAGTCGGGTAAATTTTTATAGCAAAATAGTGTGTTCTATAAGAGATATGATTTTAAAACAAAACGCATGCATAAAATGATTTTAATGCACTTGTAATTAAATAAATTTAATACACTTGTTTACTATGTAAGTCAATCAACAGTTACAGCACAATAAGGCTGCTTACAAAATGAATGAAATTAACAAACTGAAAGTCAGTTTACACAGCACAGCAAGGGCAGAATAGTTCTCTATCATAGATGTCTTGTATAATGTCATCTTCGTCAATGCAATCCTCATGCAGCCACCTATCACAAGCACACTGAATCCAATCAGTATCCTCTTCGTCACCCTGGTACAACTGAAAACAAACACAACATACATTCTAGATGGCTATGGCCATCTAAAAGTAAAAGAAGTGAACGAGCTCCAACAGCATGGGCAATGAAATGCTCAGATAGCCAGCCTTTGAAAAGCTCTGAATCTACCCAACCGTTTGCACTCAAAACCATATGCAGTTCCAACAACTTCATCATTTCTCCACTCCATATTCAATCTTTTGGCATCAAAAATTACGAATGGTGGAATGCACTGACCACTGGCACTCACACAGCCAATCACAGTTTTTTATTTCCAGTGGTTCTGTACCTTACTTTTTTTATCCTCGCTTAGCAATGACACGTGGAGCATGACCATCTAGAGCTATTCCCGTCTCGTCAACATTGTAAATTCTACTGGGTGAATTGAGAAGTTGGTTTTCAGTAAGAACCTTTTTCAATAAATGAAAATAGTCTGATATCACTTCTTTACTCAAGCAGTTCATTCTAACATTAGCTGTTGGATCACCCTTCCGATATGACAAATGTGGGTGCCTTTGCATGAACCTTTGATACCACCCAGGTGATACATCAGATGTCTTTCTCCTCTCCTTATCAACAGCAACTCTACCGGCAATATGTCTTACTTCTTTCCTAGTTTTTTCCGTAGCCAGCTTGTGCTACTTCCATCAAAAAAATTGACAGCTCCTCTTCCTCAACTGGTGTCAACAGCTGATCAGGTCCTGGTTTATCACCATGGATTACATTCCCAGAAATACGGTCGTGCAGTGTGGATTACGGTACACCATGCATCTTGGCAGCTCGTGAAACAGGTGTATTCTCGTCAATTACAGATTTCATCGCTGCCACCATTGCTTTCGCTTCTTAACACACTTCTCTACAGTTATGGCGGCAGGTGCTGACTTTGATCGGGGTCTGTCTTGCTTCTTTTGACCCTTTGGTGGTAAAGGCCTAAGCGGAAATCTAGAGCGGGAGTTGAGGTTCGCAGTTTGTAATGAGGCTTTCGATACAGGCGTCGACTGACACGACGACATGACTGCCAAAGTTGAGGTTAACTTATCGATTTTCTTCTAACGACAATTATCTACAATAAAATAAAAGAAAGTAAACTGAAAGAACACCATGTTTTCTTACTATACCTGTATAATCAAGCATAATCAATAACACAAAACAAATTAAAGTCAGCCATATTGAATAATAAATTACGGAAAGGTGTCGTTTTTATCAGTGTAACACACGTCCGGTAATTGAAATACGTATTTCCGATAATTGAGTACGTTCGATAATTGCGAGCTTACGCTATATGTTATGGAATAATTTACCCCCATTGTTATACTCTGCTGACAGCATAGCTCAATTTAGGAGGAGTTGCCTCAAATATTAATTCTTAAGGTTACGGGATACCCATTAAATAATTTTGTAGGCACTAACTTTTAATGACCTTAAAAGCTGCCTTGATAGGTTTTGTGTGAAATAGACTTGTAAATACGTTCTAAGCTCTTTAATAGGAACCTGTATTGCTGTTGATTATCCATCAATCGATCTTCTAACAAAGCGAAAGTGACGACAATGGCTTCCACTTGCGTGCAAAAACTTCTAGCCAAAAATTTCAATAATCGCTAAGGTTAGCGTAGCGTTAGGAATTCCAGCTTAGTAAGAGAGGTATGTATTAGTGTTTGAGAAGAGATTTTATCGCTGAGTTGCTTTGATGAGTAGTTTTACCAATAAATAACAGCAACAGTCCTTGATTCAAGCCTAGATTTTGTAATCAAACTTACACAAAATCGTTTGTGGGAATTGCACGGATAAAATCTCTTCTTAAACACTAATACATACCTCTCTTACTAAGCTGGAATTCCTAATGCTACGCTAACCTTAGCGATTATTGAAATTTTTGGCTGGAAGTTTTTGCACACAAGTGGAAGCCACTGTCGTCACCTTTGCTTGTTAGAAGATCAATTGATGGATAATCAACAGCAATACAGGTTCCTATTAAAGAGCTTAGAACATGTTTACAAGTCTATTTAACACAAAAATGTATCAAGGCTACTCTTAAGGTCATTAACTTTTAGCGCCTACAAAATTATTTAATGGGTATCCCGTAACCTTAATTATAATTGTTAATTCTCTATCTAGATGTTTATTTGTGTACATACCTGTGTTTTGTATATGTGCTTGTTGGTATATTGTATGTTAGCAGGACACTACTGAAAATCAGCAGCCATTCTGCTGAATAATTTTCCTGGGTAAATATATTAATGAGTAATGAATACTGCATAGCAGGAAAGTAAAACTTTGGCGAATTTGGCGAATCATCTGCATTTCGCCAAACTAAAAATCATCCAAAGTAGTCGTTACGATTAATAAACGTTTGGCTGATGTATTCATTTGCCAAACTTTTTTCTGCCAAATACTTCAAAGAGTACATTCACCAAACTTTATTACCGCCAAACTTTCCTGCTATACGATAATGATAAATAGTGACAGGAAACTCTAAATAATGCACATTGATGCATGAAATTAATGGCTAGATAAAAGAATACTGAGTAAGGATAAAGAAAGTTTTTATTATAGTGTTATTGCTTTCACGCTGTTAATGTCAATGTCTACATTGTACATGTGCAAGTGTGTGTGTGTGTGTGTGTGTGTGTGTGTGTGTGTGTGTGTGTGTGTGTGTGTGTGTGTGTGTGTGTGTGTGTGTGTGTGTGTGTGTGTGTGCGTGTGTGTGTGCGTGCGTGTGTACATGCGTGTGTTATACCATGTATCATTTATAGTACATCATTATGTATATAGTGTAATGATGTGTGTATGCATGTGTGTGTGTGTGTGTGTGTGTGTCTGTGTGTGTCTGTGTGTGTGTGTCTAGTGTCTGTATACGTGTACATGTGTACGTGTAAATGTATGTGTAAGTGTGTATGTGTATGTATACATGTGCATATGTGTAACCTAATAGATATTCCAAATATTTCGGTAATCAATGATTTTCCCCATAACCAGTTAGCCTGATTCTAATATATTCACACATGAAATGGTTGGTAAATATGCTTCTTTTGTGTTAACAAAGTGATATTGTACTTGTTGTATATATTTGCATTTTTTAGAGTTTCCTGTCATGACATAAACAACATATTGTGTTACCGTGGGTGGGGCTGTATAATTGCCCAGTGTCATTTAGTGGTTGGGGAGTAGGGAGCACTACAACCAATTTAAATGCCAGGTCTTGAATAAATGCCAGTTACAGTCATAATTAATGTCATAAGCTTCTATGCTCTTTTAGGTGGGATATAGGGTGGATAATCTATCTCAAATGGTCTGTTTTAAAATTTAGGTAAACATCTTCAATGATCTACATACCCTATAGTTATCAAGCATGGTTGAAACCAGATTGGGTTACATTTATCTGGGTATGACCCACATTGTTCATTGAATCATGATGGTGTCTAGTCCTGGTCAAAGTAATGAATCAATATTGCTTGATAGAAGTAGAGCTGTGGAACTGGCCAGCATATCATAACTGGTATCTTATGATAATTTATATACGAAGTACACATTTGTAAATGTGTTACTACAATGTTACTTTATTATTAACTAAAAAGTACCCTCAATGTATTATTAGCCATGCTGTAAATTCCCTACAGAAGAATATTCTTGTTTGTATCGTAATGTAGACCATGCCTTATCTGTGTAGTATCTGTGTACATATTTGTATTGAATGTCTTTTAAAGGCTCCTAAGGGATGTTATTATGTGTCATTCTTTTCTTGGTGTACATTTTATTATGCTCCTGTCTTTTTTATGCAGGCTGTCACTCCCAACATCAGATCTGCCAAAGTGGAGTATTACAGCAATAAAGGATATGCGTGGTCTAAAAACGAGGCAAATTTTTTCTAAAAAACCAAAAATTTGCTCAATGGTAAAACAGCTATCAGACTTACTCACAAAACACCTCAGGAACAAGAAGTAGCTCATGATAACACAGTGCCAGTGTTAGATTTGTCATTGTGGTTTGTTTAACGAAGTTTGGCATGTTGTCGATGCTTTACAGAGTAACCAACTCAACATCATTAGACCCATTATTCAGAAATTGGCTAGGCCAGTTCATGGCAGCCATTGAGGCGATTCTTTTTTACCTTCAATACACCTACCCTTCCTGTATTGACAACCCTTGGTGTCCTGAAATCTTGGTTACCTCCTTATCTTTAAGTGGTTTGTGTTTTATTAGCCATTCACCATTGAGCATTTTTAGAAAAAAATTCGTATCAATTTTTAGACCATGCATATTTTCTATTTCAGCTTCCAGACTAATGCTTTATGTATAGCTACGTACATACCTTACAGGAATTCATTATAAAAATGAGTGATATGTATTTATATGCTGTGTTTATATTAATTACGTGTGTAACACTATTGCTGCTGATTGCACGCTGTAAGTATACGGACGCGCACGATGCCGGTCGGGGAGTTTTATCCAATTAGACACTTTTGCGCAGGTGGGAGACTTCCGTTTATTTTCGTACGTTAGCAACGGGATAAAAGTAACCCAAACGGTTGGTAGTTAACGTCGAGTTTGCTGGATAAAGGAAAGTGTTGTAGAGTTGTTACTTGCCATAACACAGTTATTGTCAATGTGCATAGTTAGTGAGGCTGCTAGGCAGAGTGCTGAGCTGACATACAATTGGAGACCGCTGGTTAACTGCAGCTGCTGTCGAAACTCTTTCAGAGCGGTGAATTGGTGCTGCAAGGTGCGCGCGTGATGGGTGGCGTGTTTTCATCTGGAAAATATTAACTGTTGTAAAATTTGAATCTGCTTTTTGATATTTCTCTCAAACATTCTTCAAGGGAAACAAGTTCTTCGATAAACAAGGATGTTAAGGTATATCCAACGTACTGCAGCTTATAGCTCAGGTGACGGAAAAGCTTATGAGCTTTCCTTTTAGAGCGTTTTATGTAACTATGACGTTTTGTCTCTTTGTGCATGGTGGTGTATGCTGTATTAGGATATATTTACCAACACCATGTAGGCAGTGAACCTGTATTAACGTACAATACATTAATGATTACTGTAATTTTAAACCTCTGCATGTATGTAATCACTGGTCTTCTTTCCAACAGCATGATATCAGTTTCAGTACAGCTGGGATTCTTTTTCTGATTACCCTTGTTGTGGACATGATTTTACACAACTACAATGGAGACATAGGATATTTGAATTTGATCCACTACTTATTAGATTAAAATATGGAGTATAGTATAAGTCTGATGCCTACAGACATATCTGTGGTCGTTACTTATGTATTCGTAGAGGATGTGAAGACAGTGGAGATGACTGACCCATTTCAAGTAGAGTACCATCCCTAATGTAAACCAAAGTAAGTAATCTATAATAGTGACAGTGTACATTATGTCTTGGAGTTAACAGGATCAAAGCAGTTGAAATTGAGTGGAAATAACATGTCATGAGGAGCAAAGTGATGGGATATCATAGAACGAACAACATAATATGACCACAACAGGTATGTAGCTCAAATTTAATGTGATGCAACATTGCATGCCGTTACAACAAAAGTGGATTTGGTGATCAGTAAAATTAATGATTTTCTTGCCACTGTAAAAACATATGCATGCCGTCAAGTCATATATGTTTAACTTTGTAAATTGACAGGTAATCGATTCAGCAAATCAGTTTGGAGACTTAGAGATCCACACAAGGTAGGAATGGAGGTGTGGCTGCTGAGAATTTTACTAATATTTTTTATTTAGCTTGAAGATTCTCCCACGGAAGTTCATCTTTCAAGTATGACAACACAATGAATGGTAGGTTTTTGACAATACAAGCTGAGCACATGATATTTATTTTGTAGGTAAGAAGCTCCAGTAGCTAAGACTGTTGAACAAGTATATGCAATAATCGATAAAAGTAAAACTATGATATATTGAGGTAATGGCAAGCTGGCTATATACTGTGTAGAGTTATATTTGACATATTCATGTTTCTACAGGATAACTTGCACGGACAGGCCAGCCCTGAATGAGAGATTGAGAGCTAGGAACATACAATGGCCGTAAACTGAAGGATTCAGCATCATTGCTAAGCTGACAACTAATTGACTGGGTGCTCTCGCTGTATGTGTATCATCATTGTACGCATGCTTGTACACCTTTTTAAAAACTTTATGATAAATATTTTCATTTTACTATATTGGTTAAAATATTAAATAACTAAAAAAGCCCTGTTATTAAAACAGTAATATAATACTGCTGAAGTAACATCATAATACCAGTTAAAACAAACCAATGACAACTTGTAGATTTGACAGGCACAGGACTTGTTAAATAAAGAACAATGCAACTACAAGTATAACCTTGTTAAAACTACAGGATCATTTTAACAGTGTGCATGGGTCATGTATACAGCTATAGCTAGCTATACTCATCAAGCATTCAGAGAGCTCATGCAGCTGGTTACTAGACGAAAACGTGAGGCTTATAAAATAATAATCTGCATGGTATAGCTACCTGTATATATAGCTAGCTATTAATTGAAATTTAACTTGGTTGTGGTATCAATACTCCTGCAGCTGGTGACCGAGCTAATCGACAGTAAAGGCCTACAGCAATATACACACAACGGAACATGCATATGGCATTCCGTTACGTAGATTTTCCAGCTGTGCCATGCAGGGCTGTATATAAGCTCTTTCCTTCCTGAGAAATGCTTAGTCTACCTAGAAAACGTATGGGAGTATGAAGGATACTGATATTAGCATCTTAACTGGTCGTTCCGTAGAATAGGTATTTTACGGAACAGGCGTTCCGTTCCGTAGAATAGTAGGTACCTTCGAAGTGTAGAGTCGGCCTCTTTCACACCTTTGGTGTTTTCCGCTACCTTCGGTGGTCTTGGTAGGGAGGCCACTATTTTTTATAGTCGCCTTGCCAACTTGCTTGCTGTACGACATAACATTCAGTACAGTCAAATGTTGTCCTGGATGCGCTGTGCCATCTCTTTCTCCCTACTTCGATCTGCCATCTTAGCCATCCGGGGGAGTAGAGCATTGACTTTTACTGAGCGCCCCTCCATCTCCACTGAGCTGTGCTTGGTGGAGAGCCACATTGATTTTACCATTTAATTTGTTTACAATTGGCTTTTGTCACAAATGATGATCTGTTAATTCTGGACTGTCTATTTAGTCATTGATTTGGTCTGATGTGATGATATTAAAAAAAAGATTTAAGATTAGCTACGGTGACCTGTCAAGTGCTTCACGCACGGCGTTGCCAGAGATCATGTATTGCCACGAGCGAGGGGCCCGACACCAAGTTGAAATCGTGTGTAAGATTCGAAATCCCACCGTTTTTCAATAAAGATTTCGGATTCCAAGCCGCCAAGATTCCAAACCAAGTTTTCAGTCCAGAATTTTTTGACTTTACAGCATGCAAAAGTGAATATAGGAGAGTCAATCCCACGGTAGCACCTTAGCAATGAGTTTAACAACTACCGCGAGTAGCTAGTCTCGTTCCCCAGACCCCTGTGATTGGAGGCGCTTACCGATTGGAGGCGCTTATAATATTCAATCGATAAGCACCCATAACAAATTGTAGAATTTACAAAGTTTTACGAGAAATATACGGATTTATAATACATTTTCAAGATTTTATTTCGTTCAAGATTTCTGGCGTGAAGCCTGATTTCCTGATTTCCAATGATTTCTGTAGTGATTTCCAGTGATTTCTGAGCAAGCGTACGAGATTTCCAAAGGTGTCGGACCCCTCGGCCAAAAGATTTGCCAGCCGCCGATAAACACGGTTCCCTCTCTACCCATACCTCCAGTGGTTGAAAACACCAGGGGAGTAAACGAGGCCAGCTCTACTTCCCGAACTCTGTCACCATACTAACTCCCTTTTCTTCATCATTTCATGACGCCTATATACAGCAGAGATACTGGAGTTACGGTAGCTTCATGCATTTGGGTGAAAAACCCTTACATCAAAAAAGGCACTCTGCCAGCGACCCCAGAACCCACGAGCATGTATATCAGCTCTAGCATCATCTTGCCTGTTAGCAGTGGCTGGAACAACATTCTCTCCTGTAAGTGGCTGCAGTGGGGGCTCAATAACAACATCATGACATACATGTTCAAGCCATTCAGCTGTAATATCCCTGATCTCACGCGCATTATGACGCACAAATGTGAGTCCCCCATGGCGGCAAATCATAGCATGATCAGGAGAAAAACACTGACCACACACACAATGATCAGGGATGTTGGGCAAAGTCCAACCATATCAAAGATGTACAGCATCCCAGAATTCAAGTTTAGTCAGATGAAAACCCTGATCACGAAAAGGGAGAACCATCAACCATGATGAGGAGCCCTTCTCACTATTTAAATCCATGGCCCTCTGAAGAGGCTGAGAAAGTTTGGCATACACCTCTTGGGCCCTAGCTTTGACAACAGAACGATGGTGGCTGTGAACATCAGCTTTGATAGAGTGAACATCTGGTGGAGAGGCAGTCAATGATTGGTCCATTATCAACTCTTTTAGGGGGGCAGTGACCTTGACTGAAGCATCAAACTGAGAATCAGCAATGTCAATGGGATTAGCAATCCCCATCCCACCAAGGCGACAGGGAAGAGCAAGCAAATCCCTTAGAATGGGGGAGCAAGCATCAAAACCAGTGAGAGCAGGAATGAGGTGCAAACAAATAGCATCCTCAAGTGGTGCTAGTAATGAAGCTATATCGGGAATGGTTCTCATAACATATGTCCGATGACCAATTAAGCCATGAGTCAGAGCACAGTATGCAGAATGTGGACGGGTCTGTGCAATTTCAGACAGTAGTGTAATCTCACTAACCCAGTCAGTTACTTTTTTTGAAACATACTCCTTGGCAAAAGCTCGTGAGTAAAGAGCTGCACCCAGATGTCGTTGGCCCTCCACTGTAACAATGATATTAGTATCAGTAAAAAGTGACTCAGCTTGTGAAAGGTGTTCAGGTTTAACAATCAGGAAAGTCTTTAAAGAATTCAGAAAATATCCAAGGCAGGGCCAGCAGAAGCCAGATGGTGCCACCAGTCTAACAGTGCAGAAGCAGTTCCAACAGCAGTGGCATCATCTGCAAACCATACCTGAGAAGCATCTGGAACAGTTGAATGTAGCTGTCTGATTAAGGGCACTGTGGCAAGTGCATACATGGACATTGCAAGGGGATCACCCTGAGTTGTACCTTCACATGAAGAAATCTCCCCCTGACCAGTAACAAAAAGACGAATTGGAGCACCATATGTGTTGTGGAGTATCATAGATAAAGCAGGACATAAAATAGAGATGTTATGGAGGGCTGCCTGACGATTTACAGAATTAAACGCATTGGATGTGTCAACCAAATGAACTACCTCTGACCTATCATCACAGTAAAGATTTCTCATGACGTGAATAGCTGCTTCGCAACCAGCAACCTGCCCAGCACAAACCTGCAGGGGACCTGCAGCCACAGCAATATCATCGCCAATGCAAAAAAGTATTGCCTTTGCAAGAATTCTTTGGGGAACATCACCAATGCCGATTGGACGTATACCAGGATTTTTATCTAAAGGAATCAATCTACAAGCCACGAAGGGAGCAAGAATTGCAGGATCAACCCCAGAAGTAGCAAGGTAACGAGCAACAGATGTCAAAGCATTACACAAGCTAACCGAAGCATTGCCAAAGGAGGAACATAAACGCTGCCAAGCAAAAGCATCAACACCTGATGGACCTGCAGCATCATGAGTATGGAATGCAGCCTGCCTAATTACACAGCCATCCAATTGATCAAAAAGAATTGGATCAAAACAAGGATCCCCTGAGCTTGGATCAAGAAGATAGTTCTGAGTGGCAACCCTTCCCTGAGGATGTTTTTCCTGCAAAATCTCCTTGGTGGTTTTAAACAATGGGTTGCCGGAAGAATCAGAACCAGATGGTACTAAAGAATCAAGAGGCAGTACACCTCCTTTATGAGTCACAGTCAGAAGACGCAGAGCAGCACCAACTTTTCCTTCAGACAGCAGATGGTCAAAAAGGCGAGCAACATCCCGAGATTTATCACTTCCAGGATGGGTAGACTTAAAATGATTCTGAATACAGCGACACTCAGTTATTAGTTCATCAAATGACCCCTTCTTCCATAAATCCAATCTTCTACTGAAGTGGTGAGAATGATCCTTGGCCTTACTTCGCTTACATGGCTTCTGCAACAATAGTGGCTGCATAACAGAACAGGCCATCAGAGCAATGGAGTGGAGAGCTGAATTTCCTACAAAGGCTTGATACAGTCTAGCAAGTTCAAGCACAAAACACTTTCCAACCTTTCCAAATGGAACCAAAAGAACAATAATCCTCCAATGAACAACTTCCTCGTATGCAGATAGTGTAAAGTTACAAAATGTTTGTCCACTAATGTCCCCCCATTGAAAATCGGTACATGGAGTAAGCAAGTGGGGGGTATCCACAATAAATAATGCATCGGGTGAATCATCCGGTATAAAGCGGCAGGAGGGACAAACAAAATCTTTGCCAGAAGCTCCAATCCTCCGACCTTCTTCCAATGTAAGCCCTACACAATCATAATGATACCAGACATTGCAATTCTCACCCTGTCGATCACAACAAATCATCAGACGGCCATCATCATGTCCCTGACACAAGTACCATAAATCAGGATCAATAGTGGGTCCCCCACGATC
>CBDCAY010000003.1:165000-305000 GCA_965214085.1 Phototrophicaceae bacterium | reverse complement strand
CATGAGTAAACGGAAACTTTTTTGTAGCTATAGCTATAGCTATCTGATTAACAAATACATAAATAGATGTGTAAAATTATAGCTAGCTTTGTAACAAATGCAGTGGCTTTATTGCTCATATTCAACATCTTAGCGAGCTGGCTAACTAGCTACATATAGCAATTAATTCAGCTATAGCTATAGCTATATGGGTATATAGCGAGGCTGTAACTGCAGGCATGCTAAATAAGGTGTTTCCTGAACACATGGAATAGTGTAGCCCTAGCATTAGTTAACTGGTGTCAATATTTGACACTCAAAATATAGTGTCCACTATGCATAGATGAATGACACCTCAAAAAAGTGTCACTATAACACCACTAGTTTTACAGTGTATAGCTATATAGCTATATAGCTATATGGGTTTCATTTGTATATATACTAGCTATATTTATGCATAAAGCTAAATTTCAATAAATTTATTTGCAATTATATAGCTAATAGTTAGCTAGCTAGCTATATAGCTAATAGCTAAATCAGAACTGCTATAAAATGGGCCATGCAGCCAACCAATTTCAAATGGGCTGGCCCATTTTAAAACAGACAGACGCGGTTTTAAAATGCAGCGGGGCCCGGAAAATTTTAAATTGGGCCGTGAACATAATATAGCTAAAACCGTTAATCACGCCATATATAGCCGGTTAAATTAATCCATGATAACATTAACCATACAGTCAATAGCTATACATATATAGCTATATGCTAAACAAAAGCACCTAGGGTGCAAAAAAAGGCGAGGCCAATCAGAAGCAGCAGTAATCTGACTATGTACGTAGCTATACTTGCGACTAAAAACTTTGATATCAAGTTACGGCCAAGAATTAGCTAGCTAGCTAGCTATTCAGGGGATACCATGCATTTAAATACTTTATAATTTAATGATAGCTGCTTAACAGTGTACTTCTAGGTAAGTCTCAAAATTTTCTTTGAATTTGTCACTTGGCCACCTTTTTACTGAGATGTATGATGCTACAAAAAGGTGGCCAAGTGACAAATTCAAAGAAAATTTTGAGACTTACCTAGAAGTACACTGTTAAGCAGCTATCATTAAATTATAAAGTATTTAGATGCATGGCATCCCCTGAATAGCTAGCTAGCTAGCTAATTCTTGGCCGTAACTTGATATCAAAGTTTTTAGTCGCAAGTATAGCTACGTACATAGTCAGATTACTGCTGCTTCTGATTGGCCTCGCCTTTTTTTGCACCCTAGGTGCTTTTGTTTAGCATATCACTACTTTTTGTAAAAATTAAGCTATACAGAACATGCATAACTACTGTATATAGCTAGGAAAGACTTACATAGGTAAGTATATAACTACTATATGCTGACTGAATACATCAAGTTCAGGTTACTTTACATTACTCTTGTGTATATGCAGTGAATTGTATTGGATATTGCTAGCTTTAGCTAGCTCGTGCCTGGGCATTATTATATCCCTGTATTATACAATGCTGCTATGAAAATTTCAGTATAATCACACACACATTTCATCCTTACATTCAAAATAATGATATTTTGAATGCTCTATTAGAGTGTATTAAGTTTTAACTGGTATATAGTCAATTTTTATTATAACAGTATGTTTGCTCTTTTATTACAGGAACTGGAATAATTTCACAGACTGTGTGCAGTTGTGATCAAAACCACTGACTTCACCTTGGATTTCTCATGTCTGTAATAAGTGACACGCTTCTTATGCTCTACAGTGGAACATGTGTATTATGGAGACCAACAAAAGTAAAAGTGTCCTGAGCTGATTATCAAGGTGTCCTGATAAAAAGCAACATTTGGAACTATAATTTAGTGTGTGGATTATACAGGTGTCCTTGATTTTCAAGTGTCCTGATTTATGTATTCCAGTAATGTAGCTATACAGTCAGATATGAGTATTGTTGTACACGTGTATGCAAATTTAATAATAAATAAATGTAATTAATATTGATTAGGAGTGGGCATATGCCTTCACTCTACAGGATATAGTTGTTTGAGCTTCTCAGTACATGTCCTGTCAGCTGTAACTACCTGACACTAGGAGGAAGGAGGACACATCTAACCTACATTTAGCTGACTGCTCTATTAGAGAATATTGATGGACTCTTAAAAATAGGAATGTTTGCTGTATAGATTTTCAGCTGTTTGCCTGATATTTGATTAGCATATAATGCTATAACATAATTCCTTGCATTGTGCTATATTATAGCGGCCCTATATAGTTTCATTTGTGCAATGTAATACTTATTTCAGTATGCATATAGCCATATTTGTGGTAGCGTGGCTAGCTTTTTTCACACTTCTCAGAACCATGATAGAAATAAATCATTGTAAACAGTAAGGAAATCAAGTATGGGTAGCATGTAGTTGATTTAATACATTAATAGCATGAACAGACCATTTAAATTCAAGTGCTGAAAATTTCAACGTAACTCATAAACAAAACAATACTTTTTCATAGACAGTTAGAAGCAAAATTCACATTAACATGCAAGTCTTCCATTAAAATTTGAAGACAAAATGACAGTTGAGCTATGAGTTATGAAATCTTTTACTCTGCTGTGTAAAGTACGCTGTGGAGTAATTTCAAATGATAGGATAAGTCTGACAATTGCTGTACTTGTAGAGCATGCATAATGTAAAGGTTAACTCAAGTTTCACTGAAATCTAGTTGGGTATAGCTGAGATATAAGGAAAACAATTAGACCCAATAAATTAAACCACAAACCGCAAGGGGTGTGCGAAGAAAATAAAAAAGAATTAGAAGAAAAAAAAACGACAGCCGGTTAAAATATTTTGCGGTTAAAAGATCGAGTTTGGAAGCCTGTAGAAGAACAATGACTCAACGGATTGCGATGATTTTCGCTACATGGATTCTTCATAGCATAAAGGTATTAGTACTGTGATAAGTAAGTAATTGCGTTTATTTTAGCGGAGTTTTGGCTGTAGTCACGGAAACGAGCGTCGATAATCGCGGGTTCAGTTGGCTGGTTCTTAAGAACGGGTGGGCCGATTTACTCCATCTTTGGGTTGTTGATTCTACACAGTTAGAACGTGCTAGGTCTGTAATTAAGTAAGTGTAACTGCTATAGTGGCTGAGTTATAACATTTTAAAATTTTAGAGCTGCCATCCGTGTAAATAACTCACTGTAGTGGTCGCGTGGGCCAGAAGACGCGCGTGCATGCTGCTTCTTCTTGGCCTCGCGACTCACTACCGTGAGTCTTGATATGTCAGCCTTACAATTGATATAGCTAGCTAGTTAGCTAACTAGCTACAAAATAAAGAGCATGCAGTCATATCTAGCTACCCATATCTAGCCACTCATTATATGAACGACGTGCTTAATGATAAAACAGAGTGCTCCAGCTATATAATAGCTACCTTACTGTGCGCCGGCGAGAGGTCCGAGATTTAGCCTAGTCCGCCGGGCAATCTCTGGAATTACTGGAGCTACTGACGGGGCGTTGCCTGGACTCAGTAGTTATTAGCTAGCTATAACTCAGTATAAATCATTCACATATATAGAGAGCGATTTCCGCAATTAGTAATCATTAAAACTTCGTTTTCTGTCGGTTATGGTAGAGTCTAGTCTATTTAACGCGCCACCTAAAATTATATATTTATATATAGGCGCGTGTTTAACAAATGCGCCATCCATATTAATTTTATTTTATATATGGTGCATAATGTTATTATCGTCTCAGAAACTGTGCATGGTATTGATTCTATGTATATGGAGCGATTTTAGTGAATGTTTATGATTGATTTGTTTATCGATCTATCATCTTTCATATTGTATTAATTAACCATGATTCCGTCTGTTTTCAAATCACGTGAGCTATTGGTCGTAGCTACCTCAACTAAAGCGGTGTCAGAAGTTGCAACACAAGCAGACTTTATGGATAAATTGACCGATCACGAATCAGAATTATCCTCGAAGAAGAAAGTGAGGGCAAATCTGGTCAGGAAGCAGTCGAAAGAGATAAGTATATATTACGGATAGTGCGGTAGCTAGTAATCCAAGTTACAAGAAGCTGTTGGCAAAAGGACAACCGATTCTTTTTTAGATATTCCTAATAGCCAACTTGTATTGTGGAGCAAAAGGAAGTAGATAGAAAATAAACTAGGAGTCCCTGAAACTCCACTAGTAGTTAGCTAAAGCTTACAGCCTAAAGCATGCCCGACAACTTTATAACCTTAAATGTAACTTCTACAACATTAATGGAAAGACTGACAAGTACAATTCTTGTTGGGTAAATCACCAAAAAAATGGTGGAGCAAAGCAAAGGAAGCTGCAGAAGCTATCTACAAATATGATTTTACTGAAAGAAGTTATTTCCTCTTTTTGCAAGATCAGAAAACCCACAGGTATCAAGACACACAGTAGGGAGTCATGCACCCAAGTAAAGTAAAATTAATGCGTACAATCATAAAAACATGACTACCGTGAGGATATATACACTTAACAACAGAGCATGCAGGCGGTGACAAGAAACAGCAAACCAAGTTTCATTGACCTAATGGTCTCTGTAAGATCACCACCAAATCCATACAACTCGTACTTAATATTGAGTATTTGGTACGGTACTAGTGGTCGTACATATATATGTTGGCATATTAGCTATGTGCAAACTGTCTTTATGCTTAAAGACAACATTTTACCCGAAAGGGGAGATTTGATGCCACGCTTGTCATGAGGTGCTTGATGGCAAGCTTTTGCACCCATAAAATGCATTATGATCAGTAAACTCAGTGCTCTAAATGAAAGAAAGGTTTATGCCAATCAATTAACCTGTGATTAATTAGGGGCTTTGGTGATCATGTGATGTAAATGACCCTTACTATGTGATACTAACATGCTTTTAGCTTCCTTGCAAATGGAAACTCACGTGATCAACTTTATTCACGTGATCTTGATATCACCTTGCATGTTTCAGCATAACACTAGATCAATTTAATAGTGACTCAGATATCTGTTGCATAATTTTAGCCTTATAGATTACATTTTGCTTATTCAGTAGCTCTATATAGCCACCTCTGTTTATCCACTGCAAATACACTAATATTACATGTGTGTTGACATGTGAGTTGCATTTAACAAGCACTTTAGATAACAAATTATTTCTCTGTATACCACCATATCATGCACCCTATTACGACTTAACAGTAACACACAAGACATCTGTACTTTCCACATTTTTGCATTCTTCCTTCAATTAGTTATATAGTAAGTACTTCATTTGTTGGTGGTGAATTGTTCTGTCTAGCTCTTCAGCTTACATGCATTCATAGATTGCACACATTTTACGCTACTGGCAGTGGTGCAAAGCTTGCAAGTACTTAATGACAAGTGTGACATAAAATCTTAGCTACCTTTAGGTAGCTATTAAGACATGAACAGCGTAAAATCTTGTCTTTAGGCGTAAAGACAAGAATGCACATAATACACTAACATCTGCACAACTGTACTATAGCAGTGGCTTGAACATCCCTACTCCCGATGTACAGTAAGTGTCCTTTTTCTTCTATGCATCCTTGTTAAGACATTCTATAGATTCCACAGAAATTCTATCGAGTATTTTTGAGCCTAGAATTCACCATGAAGTGTACTTGAAAACTAGCATCAATTACTCTATGTTGTTTGCTCATTTTAAACAAAATGTACTACCGTATGGGTCCAAATTTTCATAGTATAAATTTCGTAAAAAGGTGATTTTCAGTGAAAGTAAATTTTTCGTAATAATAAATTCGTAATTCCATAGCAATTCGTTAAAATTAATATACGTATAGCTGCCACGTGACCATAATGGTGTGCCGCTAAATAAATGCAAAGCGTCAAGTAACTAATACCTCGAAAGAAGTATTGCAGCTATAGAAAAAACATCCAAAGCAAGGTTTATAATATGCTGGCTATCAAATGTGTCAGGATGATTGCTCATTGGACTACAACTGGCATGTGCACTCACAAAGTCACGACCTAGCTATAGGCAATATATAGCTATAGCTACGCCGCGTAATTGATGAAGGCTATGGAGAGCAGTGACTATGGCCTGAAATACTTAGTTAACTTGTTATTTGATGCTAAAATTACCTTGTGCCTATAGCTAGCATCTAGAATTATCAATTGAGATGAAAATTTTGTAAATAATATTTTCATAATGATTGTGTAATCACAAAAATTACGAAAATAAATTTTCTACTGCAAAAATTTGGAGCTATATGGTATTGCTTGATATTTTATGGATAAATATCACCATATGCCTGTATATAGCTACTTTTCATGATAGCCTTAGCTATCCTCTAAAAGACCTTTGTAAGGTTAAAATGATTTGTATTTTCAAATGAAAGTGTCACATGCCTTAAAGGACATACTGGACGAGAATGGACTGTGGATTTTCAACTGCTGGGTGAGTTTCATGTATTATTTATCCTCCAGCGTACTTGTCTGGTCCTTCCAGATTGTCATTAGTGCAAAGTACGCTAATTGGCAACATACCATATGAGTAGAATTATTGGTGAGTCGAATATTTGGCAATTCACTCTAAAAATGCAATTGGCGAGATTTTTAATTGGCAGTTTTGAGTACTATATGGAAAGAACCCCATACTTACAGCCTAAATGGCGTACATTTGATGTGGTGATATTTACATGATTTGCCAAACCGCCAAATTAAAACCACTGCCAAATATACCAAGTATACGATACATCTGGTAATGCTGGCCAGTAAGGTTAGCTAGCATGTTTTTGTATTGTCTATAGCTAGCTATATTAAGTTATACAAATTGCCATTTTGTTTCCTATGTGTTTGTGTGTTTGGAGTAATACAACAACAATGTTTGGGATTCTTTCCCAGCTATTAGTATTAATTTGTTATTTGTAACAGTTATAAAGTGATGATATCTCATGCATGTTCTCTTGTTAATCTTTAAAATATGAATTTGTAACAATAAAGCTATTAATAATATGGCTGAAAGCAAATGAGTCCAATTAAACTTAGAAGACAATATAGCTATAGCTATAGTGTGTACAGTGTAGTATTTATGTATTCAGTATGCTAATTAAGGTTGACCACATTCTAATAACCAATCTCGAAATCGTTCTGAAATCGTTTTGTAATCCTCAGTAGTTCTTATTACGACAATAGTTTGGATACTTATGCGTACGTATGTATGTCAAGTGCATGGCATCATAGTAAGGATCAGACTTACTGTTGGTACTAAGATATTATATAAATTATGATTTGTGTGTTTATGTATGTATATGTAATAGGTTTAAGGTATCAAAAACAGCCAGGCAACATGCATGGATGAAGAACAATAGAAGATTTACAAGATAACACAGATAAAATGGGAACCATAAATCACAATTGTTGTTAATGAATCTGAATTGCATAATTCGGAATGAACTTCATCTTCTAGCGAGAATCACTGATAGACCAATATGGAACTTGATTAGCTATAGCTGCAGTAGTTCCATGCAGATCATTCTGTTAAACCATTATATGGGCCAATGGTAAAATCATCAATTACAGAGGTCTGAAGCTGTGGAGTCCATTATGAAGTGTATGAAAAAATCAATATCAGTTTACTTTCTTAAATGAAAATGACAGGAACCCTTTTGTGGTTTTTACCACCAAAGTTGACTAAATGTCAACTACAGGAATTTTGTGATGATGTGAAAAAGCTATGGGAGGTAGCTAGTTATACAGCTATACAGCTAGCTAGTTTCCTTGTATAGCTACGTTTTGCAGGATTTTAAAGACTTTTAGTTTATATATTCATTGAATCCTCCAGCTATAGCCAGAGTCCATTGAAATAAAGGTAACTTGTAGCTATAGCTATGTAGCGTTACATACTTCTATGTAACTTTGACATATCACGCATTCTATAGGCCAAAGAATGGATAGCTAACAGCATTTTGAGACATCGGTAAGCTCTGTGATGGGTATGACAAAAAGATGTCACACCCTACATGCACATTATGGTTTCCCATGTGCCATACTTGATGAGAAAGTAGCTACAACAACATCAAGCAGTTTTGCTGTCAGGGTAATTATGTAACAGTACACCATATTATGATGTATGAATGCATGAATCTATATATTATAGCAACAGAGAAGAACAATGATAATTGTAAGAAGACATACCATAGAAATAGCAATAAATGGTTTGCAAGCCGTGACATTTAAGAAACATTTACATAGAAAATGCATTGTCAGTAGCTAAAGGTTCGAGAAAAGGGCTATGAGTAAGCAAATAATACTATACGTATATAAATATAGCTGTATATGTAATTGTATTGCAGGTAGAGTGATGAAGAATACTGGAACACTGCAAACGAGCCAGGCATGACTAATGTAGCTATTACAGATAACACAATTATAGCTAAAAATGCACATGTGTAATACTTAGCTATATACCTACATAGCTAGCTATGTAGCAAACTGTTAATCTGTACTTTAATCATAAAAATTTTTGTCACTAATTCATAGCTAGCTAGCTACATATGATTGATAACTATACATGTACGACATATGTTAGTAGCTATAGCTTGCTAGCTATATTGCTTTTCTGAATTTGAGCTACTGTTGCTTTTCTATAGACAAGATGTAAGACATAGCTAGCTAGGTATGTATATATGAAATAACTTCAGTAATTGCACCAATAAAGCACATTGTCCTTTACTAGCTAGTAATAGCTAGCTACACAGCTAAGCTAGATAGTTAATATCTTTTGTACAACTTTCTGTTAATGTTTTGAATCAGTCCCTGTAGCTAACCAACAGAACCAAGATCTGTGAAGGTTATGGAAATGAAGCAGTAAACTTTGAAAACAAATCAATAGCTAGTTGTAATGACACTTTAACTCCTAGCTCAGCTGTAGATTGTTGCCACAAAATGCATACCGTATAACTCCAAATTTTTGTGGTCAAATGTTTTTGTGATTTTCATGAATTACACAGAAATCACAAAAAGTTTTGCCAGGAAAATTTCCTTACAGCACCCTTAAGTACAGGGCTTGACACTTTGAAATCACACAATAATCATTAATCACGAAAATCAACTAAGATCACGAAAATTTAAGACCACGGAAATTTGGAGCTATATGGTAATTAAGCCAATCCCAATTAGATTTTCAGTGATGTAGAATGAATACACAATTTTACTCTTAAATTTACTTGATAGCTCTATAGCTATGCCTTTGCCAAAAAATGAATAATCTTTTCTTAAACAAAAGTGGTGGTTATACCTCAGGAAAGGATCATTTAGAAATATAGCTACAACCCATAAAACACTAGCTACATTATCTTAAGAAGTTAGGAAATTGATGAAGGAAGATTGTGACTTCTGCTCTAAAGGCTTATAGCCTTCTTGTGGGTCCCTATAGTGGGATAGTGTGAAGGGAGTATAAACAAAATGCTTGGTTTCACTAAGCTAGCAATTGGCACCATTTTCTTAGTGTAAAATAAGTCAATAATATTAATGCCATAGCTGTATACCTACTAAAGTCATCAACATCTTAGCTAAACAGGCATCACATCCCAGTAGCATAGTCATCATTAAGCCTGATCTACCTCAACAATAATGACTGCTTTATTAGGTATAGTGGTCAGCAAAAATTCACGGTTGCGTTTAAAAATAGTCACCCGAAGGTGGTGCGATTATGTAGTCTCCCTTGCCAGATGAGAGACTATATGATTTATGCCCCTTGTAAGATTACTAATTATCCTAATACAGACCATCCACAGTGCCATTCAACAGCGTCATGTAGACAAATAGCTATCCAGCTGAGGCCTTGTATAGTTAGCTAGCTATGCATGTAATTATACTAAAGATAAATAACACATGTACAGGTTATAGTTATATAAAAGATATAGCTATAGCTATATGTAACTAGTTAGCTAGCCACATTCAGATCAGTTTATAAGTAGCTAGCTATAGTATATAGCTATGTAGCTATAGTTACTTCTGATCCCTAAGCTATAGGTATGTTATAGGACTTGTTTCCATGATCATGATAACCCTGTTGTCATGGTAATAATGAACTTGTTTTGACTGTTAGCTACATATAGCTACCAAAATAAGGATGCACTACATATACTTGTGGTACATAAACCTTGCTATATATAGCTAGCTACAGCATGTAGATGTATAGGGTATCACACTGCATGCATTGAAAAAACAACTTTGTTGATTTAAAATGGTTGATTTGACAAATGCATTGTTATTACAACACTTATCTGTCAAAGGAATAATACCCAAGTTGATTTGACAAATGCATTGTTATTACAACACTTATCTGTCAAAGGAATAATACCCAAGTTGATTTGACAAATGCATTGTTATTACAACACTTATCTGTCAAAGGAATAATACCTTAGTTGATTTGACAAATGCATTGTTGCTACAACACTTATCTGTCAAAGGAATAATACCTTAGTTGATTTGACAAATTTGGTAGCTATAGCTAATAGCTACACAAATTGCTATTATAACAAACAGTCTGTTCTATCAGCAATTGCTTGTCAAAGCAGTGACTAGTACTAGCTATATAGCTACACTTTAATTTGTTGATCAAGCATATTCTGTTTCAACAACAAATTGAGCTCTGTAGCTATATAGTAACCGTTGCATCCATTCAGGTTCATTGGATAGATTTACAGGTTCCTTGCCTACATAGCTACGTAGCTAGCTAGCTTTGTAGCTATTAGCTAGAATAATGAGACATTCACAATGAAATGCTTTGTTTATTGTGTGGAGTGTATAGCTACCTTTCAAAAAGGAACTGATTTATTTCCAACAAAGGTAGTCGCTTGTTGGTGTACAGAAAAGCACACATTAACTTTATATGTATGCATGTGATATCATTTGATATTAGATAAATGTTAACACCAAATTAAAGATTAATGGGATTAAAATGTGCACATTATGACCTGGAACTTAACTAGCCTACAATTATACAACATTCATGAATTAAATTCTACGCAATGGATGGAATTTTAGTAGCTACATAGCTAGCTAGTATATAGCTATACCATGATCAGATAATGCTGCGATCTTTGCCTATCGGTATTAGTTGGCTAGCCAGCTCTGTGTAGTTAGCTAGCTAGCTATAGCTATATGGTCAGTCAGTAGACTCAGTACTGTTAGCCAAGAAACTCTTTGTATACATACAAATGTATCTGATGGATGCACCTATATGTATGAGTCATATACTTCATGGATCTATACAATACGTAGCTAGCTAGTTATAGCTACATCACAGGCTCAGCAGCGACTAGCTAGCTATATTTTGTACAATAACCATTGACTACACTGTATCATCGATACAACTACAAGTAGATAAATAAGAAGTACATATTGCTATCTATGGCTAGCTACATGACAATATAATTAATATATAGCTATGTATATAGCTTTGATAATTAATTAGTTATGTAGCTAAAAAGTTAGCTACATTTACAACAATTAACTATTCACATACATTACATTACAGCTATGTAATTATTATTTTGCGTTAGTTGTCTTTGGTGGCTTCATAAGCAGAGAACTCAGCCTGCATCCAAATACACAATGTGAAAATCAATAAGAGAATTCTTACGTAGCTAATTAAATTGATAGCTAGCTAGTTAGCTGTAGCTGATAGCTAAATGATTATTATTGCAGTATTACTTCATGCATAACTTACTGTGGCTATTTCTTGAGTCTCTCAAAGAGCTGTTTCTTTTTGAGCTGAATGCTGCTGTAGGCCCCCTAGCAATATATGAAATTATAGACACTGCTAGTGCATACAGCTATACATAGATGATATCAATGTTTAACTCATCAATGTATCTATCTGTCAATTATAGCAATTTATTCATATTTGGTAGCTTAACTGATCCCTTCTAGCTACTGTTACTGGTTATCCTTATATAGCTATTATATAGCTAGCTAATAAATTTTTAGGTGGACAGTAGCTAGTTAGCTATAGATACAATTAGGGATCAGTCTATATATTATGCCTTATGTTTTTTCTTTCTAGCAATTCTTTTTCTAGCTAGCTAGCTAGCTATTATGCTTAATATTTTGTTCATCACGAATTGCTCTAAAGTTTAGCTATAGCTATTTGACATGACATCATGCACATATGTGTACCTCAACTGCATCATGCATAGCTATAGCTAGACTGATCATTAGCTAGCTATACAGCTAGCTCTATGCTGTCTTATTATATAAACAAGACACAATGTGTTGACTGCTCTATTAGAATATATCAACTTTAATCTCAGTGACAACATAAAACAAATGTTTGGGAGGGGCTGCCTTCCTTTAAAAGTATTTTAGGTAGCTAGACCTATTGTAGTTAAATAAGCTCCTATTATGCTAACATTTTCTTGTTGCTTTTGCATTCCTATTTTTTATTCCAATAATTTTGCCAGCAAAATCAACTAGTTAGTCATACAATCAGTTTCAGCCATGTAGCTACACTGATGCACATATATATGTCTCTACATTATTTATATTTTGTGATTTGCAGTATTTCACTAAAATTTTGATATTAGCTAACTAGAGCTATAGCTAGCTACTTGCTAGTTAATTATCCAATGATCTGAGTTTAGTTTATCCTCACGCTTTCACTGACTAGCTAGCTATCTAAGTATTGGCTATAGTAAATTAGTGGCTTGTATAGCTGTATGATTTGGAATTTAAGAAATGAAATGTCATATTCATAATAAGTTAATTCACAATAAGGTTTGTAGCTTCTTATGCCTAACTAGCTAGGTAGCAGGCGAAGTGTATTTTTATAGTTCTCTGTGCTTAGCAATACAATTATGATACAAATCTAGCTAGCTATGTAGTTATGGGCACGGTAGCTACCTAGTTACATAATAATTATAGACTTAATTGGTAGGCATAGAAAACTATAGGTGTAGCCACAGAACAATGAGTGGGTGGTCCTTACAAAATCGATCCACTAAATCTTGGCATTGATGAGTCTCTGCCAACAGTAAACTGATCATTATCTAATTGGCTGTCCGTCCATGTCGTTGCCAATATGCCAGTGGGCCGTTGTGATGATTTCTTAATGAAGTATACCGCAATGATCACCATAATAACAGCAACTCCAATAACCGCCACACCTCCCACAACGGCTCCTGCAATTGTTGCAGTAGCTGTAAAATGTATAAGATGTAATATTATACAGGGAACAGTGCACAATACCATCATCGCCTGAGCTATCGTCACTGGGATTTGGATCTTGAGGGTTTGGATTAGTTGTTGGACCTAAATTATGTGTATACATATAACTTACAATTGGCAGCATTAGATTGTATGATTGTGACTTACTGCTACAACTTGTGCACTGAGCGTCAGGCTGCTGGCCCTCTTCACATTCACACACTAAATTAGATGAAATAATTTGTGGTTGCAGCAAATAGCTAGCATGTGTGTTAGCTATACGTGACTAGGCCTGTAAAAATCAAAATTACACTAAGTTATATTTTTACTAGCTAATATCTTTAGTTATGATTGCAATATCCCATTTCTGTAACTTGCAAAAGAAAGCCAATTAAATCATGTTGTAGCATTAAAATAGCTATTAAGGTATGATAGAGCAAAGATGAACAAATGGCAATTTTTATGCTCACATGGTTGATTTTTGCAGGCACTAACTGTCACATATTATAAGACAAGCTAGCTATGTAGCTATATAGCTCTATACCTGTGCAATAAAAACCTGTCCATTTATCAGCACAGACACAGCTGAAAGAGAAATTTGAATTGCCTCCGCTGCTTGGGACACACATACTAAAGGGAATTGGACCAGTGCTGTGTGTAAAATTGCTAGCTACAAATTAGCTACCTGTTATGGAAGCAAGGGTCATTGGTACAATTGTTGACAACAGTGTTGCAAAGCTCTCCAGCATATCCGGGGTGACATGAACAGAATTCACTGGTTGCAGTGCCCACAGTCTTACTAACACATTCTCCATTGGCACCACAAACCGTGGGATTACCTCTACAGGTAAATAATGGCTGACCACAATCACTCCCTGCAGTACAATTTTATTACAACATTGTCCCTCTTAATAGTTAGGCTACTAGCATACCAGTAAAGCCTTGTAAACATACACAAGAGGGTCCAGATGGACTACTAGTGCACCAGCCTTCATTTTTGCAGGGTTCATTTTCACAGTGATCGATTTCTACTTCGCAGTTCACTCCAGTAAACACCACGGAACAAGCACACCAATACTGGTCAACACTTAAACCAACAGTGTTGCATATTCCACCATTCATACAGGGATTACTGAGACATCCACCTAGTCATAAAGATACAACGTGTAACTAGTTAACTGTGATAGCTAGTTAGTTACATTCATGAGTGCCTATCCTATATCGATATATAGCAAACAATGCTGACTTCAAGTTATATGTGACTGGATTTGAGAGAACCCACCTTCCATGCACACAACAATAAGATATACTTTTCACCATCACACGATAGCTGTACACACTAGCTAACATATCAGCCAGGTACCAGTGCTGAAAGTTACCCAAGCTGCTTTTGCTGTGGCTTGTTTCTGAGTCCTGTCAGACGTCCACGAGTGCTGGGGTGATCTTTAAATGGCTCCGTCTCCAGTGGACAAGCATGCAGCCAGCCGGCTATAAATCGCCACACGACTGGCTGGTGAGTTTGCCCATGGATTTAGCTACTTTGTGTGATATGTGGAGGTGCAAATGACACCAGTGGATGCCATTTGGCTGTTTTTAGTGAAGACGTAGCTGTTGCCTGCCACTTCGTGGCTACCCGCCCTCCCCCCACCCTGCAGGAATGCTAGTGGTATTGACTATCCCAGTAAAAAACTATCTAAAATGGCGGGCTATTCAGCTAGCTATTCATTCAACAGTTGGTGCATAGGTAGAGTATAAATAGCTATAGAATCGTGGCGAATTTCATGCAAGCACCTATTTTCCTTCTCGAGATACAACACCTCAAATAATTAAAATCGGTATTTCTAAAGATTTATAATTGTGCGTGGAAGGTGGCTTTTCTCAAATCTAGTCACATATTTTAATAGATCTGCATGTATGCAAAACCTTTTTAATTTAATGTAGTAGCTATATATAGTGACCGGCAGTGACATAGCTATTGGTTGACCAGTGATAAAATTCATCCTGTATCATTTTATCAATGCCGGTTCAGTATAAATTATATTGATTTACAATTGGCTAAGCTGTTCTTCCTAATAGGAATAAAAGTAGTATAAGCTAGACTTAAGTTACACCAGCACACTGTTATAAAGTTAAAGTTATTAGCTATTTTTACTTGCCTTGGAATTCTTGACAGCGTTCACCAGTATACCCAGGTGGACAATCACAGGTGAACTCATCTGGACTATTGCTACTACAGGTGCCTCCCCTAGTACAGGGGCTGCTGCAACAAGCATTACAGTCATCAGTGCATGGTGTTGGACATGCACATGTGAAGCTTCCATCAGTGTTATTGCATGTGCCCCCTCCCTCACAGACAGGTGGAACACTTTCACATTCATTGATATCTGTATCACAGGTAAGCCCAGTATATCCACTATTACATGTACAGGCAGAGCAGTCGTGGTTGAATTCACCCTGACCACAATCATCATCGCAAACTATATAGCAGCAAAACATTATAATTCGCGAAAATATGTACACGCACAATCTAATGCTAACGTATAGGTAGTGTGTGTCAATCACCTGTACAAGTGGTTTGTGTACGTGACCGACAATCCCTGCATCTTTCCGTGCCGTTCTCCGCTAATCCTGTCTTCAGCATTACATCACCGGATACCCATATCATAGCTCCGCTCATGTTTACACAAGCGTATAAAGACTGTCCTAGAAACACTCTATCTTCTACCTCATATCTAGCGGTAATTGTTGTCTCTCCAATAGTGCTTCCATCAGGTGATGTATACTCTATGCAATTGTAAAAGATCTCCCTCAAATCAAAAGTATTTCCAGCTTGGTCGCTTTCGTTCACAGCTGAATGAAAATCATTCTCAATGATCGACAAAGATGGTAGGTTCGTACACGACTGTTGTCCATTAACACAGCTGTAACTTATCACGTAAGCTAGAACCAAGAACAGCTTCATTGCAATCACATGCCCCACCCTAATACAATAATTTCACGTGACAAGGATCTCGCCCACCATCGTATAGTGCGCGATAAATTCAACATGGACAACTTCCCTTTGAATTCTGATGTACTGTCGCGCTGTTCGACAGAGCAGAAAGAAGAAATAGAGACAATGAATAGCATATGTAGCGATAATGAATTTGCTTGGGACCCCGCCAAGGCAAGCGGTTACCTTAAGATAACTTGTAAACTGGACTCCGCGTTGGAGGTCAGCTGCCGCCTTAGGGAACGTGGCGCCAGCGGGAAGGTGGACAAAGACTCCGGGCACAAGTTAATATCAGGATCCAGTAGGATCAACCACCTACCCCCTCTGACTTTACATTTTGAATTACCCGCGCTATATCCGGCTGAGCAAGCACCACTATTTACACTATCGAGTTGCTGGCTCAATTTCACCCAGGTGAGCGCTGTCGCTCCTAAAGTAGAGAGCCTTATGAATTTTATAGAAATTAATGCTAATACCAGTTAACTGTTGTAGCTAATAATAATAATATATTTCAAGTTGTTCAATGTTACTTTGCAGAATGCTAAATATGTAGTATTTCTTGTAAATAAATAATATTGCACATTACATGATGGCATTGATGCAGCTTAGTAACTTGTGTGAGAGACTGGATCAGTTGTGGGAAGAAACGAGGAGTGTTATCTTGTTCACCTGGTGGCAATTCCTTCAAGACTCGATGGAATACTTGAAGATAGATTCCAAATCACCATATTCTTTAGTGATCGAATTTCCTTCCCTATCATTTGACAACCGAGCAATTCAAGATATTGGTAACCCCATTGAGGCAATGGCTGCTCTAGTGTCTTACGACAAGGTTGAATCAGATCGTGAGTTCCTGGAGAGTGTGTTTGACTGTGAAATCTGTTTTTCCACTAAAACTGGCCTAGAATGTCTTCAGTTGGCTCCGTGTGGACACGTCTACTGCTTGGCATGCATCAGAAAGCATATCGAGGTTGCTATCGGCGATGGAAATGTGATTGACTTAAAGTGCCCAAGTTTTGACTGCAAGGAGTCAATACAACCACATCAAGTCAAGGCTGCTGTTAGCAGTGAATTATTTGCAAGGTACGATGAACTGCTATTGAAGTACAGTTTAAATGAAATGTCGGACATCTTTTACTGCCCGAGACCAAGTTGTGGCAGTGCATCATCAAAGGATAGTGAAACTAATATGGCATTATGTACTCGATGCAGGTTTGCATTTTGCGTTATGTGCCTGCGGTCATGGCACGGGCCTTCACCTTGTTTGATCATACCGTCCAATGTTGCCGAGCTGAAGGAGAAGTATCTTGCTGCTACAGCGGAAGAGAAGAGACAGTTGGAAATAAGATATGGCAAAACCACTTTGCGGAAGGCATTGGAGGAGCATGACTCTGCAGAATATTTGGCATCAAATTCAAAAATGTGTCCATCTTGTGGTGCGCGAATTGAGAAAACAACTGGCTGCAATAAAATGACTTGTCAACATTGTGGTGATCACTTCTGTTGGCTGTGCGGTAAAACCTTATTCAAATACAACCCATATTCTCACTTCAGAACAGCTGGAGAATGTGAAGGTAAACTGTTTGAAGGAATGATTGCAGAAGATGAATTTATTTAGACAACACAATAGAGTACTTGATAACACAACTAAGAAAAACAAATTTCAGTTGAAAACAAAATGTAGACTATATATAACTTGATTTTACAATGAACTTACTATTAATGAATTAACAAAATATTTGAATGATAGTCAACTCCAGTTTTCTAATCACTTTAACATTCATAACCAACTAATTAAATATAACATTTGATAATTTCTAACAAGACGTTTTGTTGGAACTGCCAACAAATGCAAAAATACCTGACTAAAAAAATAACATATGCATGACTGTTCATGCTGGATACTTACAAACGTGTGGACACATTCCGCCACAAATGGTGTCACGAAAACAAGGTTGGAATGAGATACACAGTGAAACAAAAATTTAAAAACAATAATAAAATAACAGCTATCTGTACAGCAGTGTGCACGTGACATTATTTACAATATTACAAATGGTATACAATTGAAATTCTTACATCTGTCATTACCAAGAAAATATCACATTTAGATACGATTTACTAAAATTTCCTGAACAGAGGAAAATAGGTCACTAAAATTTCATTATTTGCATCAGTAGACGTGCTACAATCGTTTGGTGAAGTTTTCGGGGAACACACCAACTTTCTCAGTACCCTGGATCTTGCCCATCTGCCATCCTTCATCCTGAGTGAGGGAGACAAAAGAATACAATCATAAACCATAGGGTGGACAATTAAATGGGAGTAAGTTCTCAGTGATGAATTACACTAATAACAATAGTTGGTGAAGTGCCATAGCAAATCTCTAAGACCACAAAATGGCCAAGATCAAAAATTTCCACCACACAACAGAGCTTAAAAAAAGATTAGAAATTGGTTGACCACTCATTAAAAGCAGAAAAACTATTAATTGTAAATGTGTCCTAGCAATTTGGATTTGCTTGGCCAAATCCCTGAAAATGGTTGGAATATGGCCAATGGCCGGCCGACTATTATTTCAAGCTCTGTACTGTAGACAAGATGTGTGCCAATAATAATAGAGTCAAAGAAAGTTGCAAACACTCTTACATAACAATCAGCGTTACATATAATAAGTACTTATTGATGTGCAGTGGTTAAATTTAATCAAGAGTAAATATTGGGACATTTTATTTGTATCACCTATCATTTTAAAAGGCATTTTAGGCTTGTGCTGTGGTAGCAAGCTTGACTGTTTCGGTTTAAAAGTGGGCGTGGTACACAAACATTGATTGCACAATGCATTTAAAGGAAGAATAGGCTTCCACAAAAAAACAGTACTTGCCCATACATCCTTATAATTATCAGTGTGCTATGCGTGAGTGCATTACAAACAGTTTTACTCTTCAAAGGTTGCTCAACCTTCAAAGCATTCAATGGCTTTGTTTCAGCCTAGCTTATACCTAGCTAATATTGTCTTGCCTTCTCAAAAAAATCTTGAGTGGCATTAACATAAACAACAACAATTATATCTGGTATCCTTCCCTCCCTGGCAAATCCCAACTAGATAACCATCAGTTACCTGATCATCAGGGTCCTCATACGGTATGACCAAAACAACTTGTCCTTTCTCAAATGACAGTTCATCGTCATCCTGCCCCTCATAGTTATGCGTGGCAATGGCCTAGTACACACAACACAGAGTAATACAGTAATGGTATACAAATGTTCCTGTATGCATTATTAGAAATATGGACAACTAACCTTGTACAGCACTCCTTCCATTTCATCCTCATCTGTGGATTAACACACAGGATTACAATTCATTGCTCACACAATACAAGGAGCATACAAATATAGTAGCCCATATTGCAATGGGAGAACAATGATGGCAAATGGAGTGCTTTGTAAATGTAGTGTACTGTGGTCCATAATTAATTCCATAAAATAAACATGCAAATTCAGCAATTAATAACTCAAGTCAATTTTTTACGATCCCACAATCACTAAGTACGTGTTACATACCATTCTGTGCCAACTACCGATCTATCATCTTATCACAAGATACAAAGAACACCATGGTAACAAGTATGAAACACACAAGTATATACTGCCTCTTGTGCCCACTATATATTATATGGGATTTCTACAAGCTGTGAGCTTCAACAGGTAGTGAATGTTGTATTAGAAATACTGTATACTGGGAATTATTGGTGAGTCGAATATTTGGTGATTGCTCTAAAAAATCTATTGGTGAGACTTTTAATTGGCTGTTTTGAGTACTGTATGGAAAGAAACCCATGCTTACAGCCTAAATAGTGTACATTTAATTTGGCGATATTAACTTGATTTGCCAAACTGCCAAATTAAAACCACGTATACAGTACCAAAAGTAAATAATATAGATTACATTATTTACTCTTGACACTACTATATACTGGAAAATTATGGTAGCAGGTGATAAAAAATAGCTCTTGTGTACGGAGTCAGCTCAACAGATCTTCCCTGGCATTCCAAAATTAATCACTGGATGACAACAAAATGTCTTGAGTGCAGTTTGAATTACATATAGAAACAAACTGTGTCACTAACAATGACTACTCACCCAGTGGGGGAGGTTTTGGTGGTGGAACTTTCTGAACAGTCTTTGGGCTGGACTCCTGCTCAACTGGTGGATTATCACTGGCTGCCGACTATGGGATACATGTAATAACAAACCTTGTTGTACCAACAGTCATGATTGCCAACTACTAAATTAATTATAAAATTGTGAATTACAATTCTATAAACTCCAGCTGTTCACACACTAAAGATAATGCATCTCACGTGTGTATATATATAACACGGTAACTAAATGAAAAAAAGTAATGTTATTGTTCCTAATCACCAGTAATCAAATTCTATGTATCCATGGACACCAGTAATCAAGTTGTAGGAAGGTACAATGTATTAAAAAGAATATCATAGAGATTCTCACTCATCAGCTATAATACTTCTACTTTGTCCTTCATAAACACGGCTTAATGTTTTCTCCTAACACTACCATTTAGCAACGTTCTGTTTATGGTTAGCTGTCTGCAAAACCCTCTATGTTTGCATGTAAATTTTTGCTTATCCTTCAAAATTTGAAATCTAGTAACTACATAACTAAATGCCATGATGTTTAATGTGTAAAGGCAGATGTAAAGAGAATTAAGATATATAGGTATTAAGATATATGTGACTGGGCCTGAGAAAACAGGTCTTATCTACATGTAAAATTTGACCTAAATTGTAGTCTTCAAAATGCAATAACTCATTTTGTCAACATACAATTTTACCAAAAATCTCACCATATATGCAGAAAATCCTAAGGATTTCAATAAAACTTACAGAATTTGGATAGCATACACAGAAGAAGAGATAGATACCATAATACGGATGGGTGTATTTTGTGTAGATAAGACCTGTTTTCTTAGGCCTGGTCACATATAGGTAAAGCAATTATCCATTTTGTGTGTAAAATACAAGCACAGAGGGAAGGGTGTTTACAGGGACAATCATTATGTGTGTGTATGCACCTAACAAGTGGTGTGTGCTGAACAATGGACCCTATTCCTTCTCGTTCGTGCTCAGTTTATTTCTTGTTCTGTACATGTTCGATTTACTTCCGTAATATTTATCATTAGCAAATGGTACTGGGGGTATAGACATTTTTTAACTTCTCATATTTTAGTGCATTGTAGCCAACCAATCAGGTTAATAATACAGTAATTGATGTACCACAAACTTAAAGTTTGTTGTAGTGTTATGTGAAGGGTGGGTTTCATGCCCCCATTTATTTGTAGGGAACTTGCCACAATACATATGAATGATCAGGGATCAACAAACTTGTATGACAGTGTTTTATTTCATATTAAACATCCATTAGCGTTGCTTATGGTCCCTTGAAAGCCCTTCAGTTTGTTTCCAGTTAACTTGCTGTTGATGTCGTAAAGTAGGCAAATTATTTGCGTCATATGTTTCACTACACACTATTCAGTAAAGCAGCCTTTATTGTAAATTTTCAACTAATCAGCTACAGCTACTTTTTCAATTTTAACAACAAACTATTCAATTATTTCAATTAATTGTTGATCTGTTATCAAAAATCAAAACAAATGAGTAAGGAATGAGGCCAATTGAGCTCACCTGATCGGTGGGCTCCGGTTCCACAGGTTTGATGATGATTTCAGGTGTATTCTCTTCCACAGCACTGAAAAACAAATTAGCACCATGGTAACCAGTTCAAAACAAAGTTGTGTACAACACATAGGTGGCGGCTTGTAATTAGGGAATGCATGGCAACACTGGTTGCCAAGCATGTGATTGGCTAATAGTAAAATAATTACCAGGGTGAGTTATGAGGCAACACCTCTGCTCTCAACCGTAAAGTTGTTCAGTTTGATAGACGCTATAAAGTGCAAGACAAAGACACAGAAGGACAGACATAAAGACAAACACACAGAAGAACAGACATAAAGACAAAGACACAGAAGGACAGACATACAGACGAACACACAGAAAGACAGACATCAAGACAAACACACAGAAACACAGACATACAGACAAACACACGGAAAGACAGACATAAAGACAGACACAGAAGGACAGAAACACAGACAAGCACACAGAAGGATGGAGGTATAGACAAACACACAGAAGGACAAAACCACATACAAGCACACAGAAGGACAGACATATAGAAAAAGACACAGAAGGACAGACTGTATGGACAAACACACAGAAGAACAAACATGCAAAACACAACAGCACTCACGGCAATGATCGTGGTAGACTACTTGACTTCTCATCACCTGGAGACTACAAAACACATGAGGACCATAATTCAATATACTACACATGTGCCATACCCTATCCTATATTGATATACCCCATATTGACTACACATGTGCCATACCCTATCCTATATTGATATACCCCATATTGAACACCAAGCTCAGAAACAGTTGTCTACTATATAATTTCAAAATTCAATTTTCACCTGCTGCACACATACCACAATATACTTGCTTGTGCTGGTGCAAATGTGATTTCAGTAGCAAGATGTACACATAATAAGGTTAATTACATTACAGTCCCATTATTAAGGATTCCACATGAGTAAAGCCCAATATATTAAATAAAGCTTTATTAACTTGACAACCCAACATATTTCAAATTATTGGTGATCTATTGTCTCAAGACCACCAAAGACATTGTTTTCATGACAACCAACAATTTTGGTCAAGTCTTTAAACAACCAACAATTTTGGTCAAGTCTTTATAAACAGCCCTACATTAAATTCTGTTTAAGGCAAAATCTAGTTTATAATCTTGATCAAAAAATTTAATTCCACAAAGCATGGCATAGAAGATAAGAAAGCAAGCACAGAGTACATTTCTTTTATGAGTTTGTGGGTCAGTAATAATTCGTGCATTGGTACGTAGCTGTTTGTTAATAATTATACATTATTGAGATTGTATGGCAAGTTTTCCTGTACAAAAGAGTTTTGTTTAGTTGAAAAATGTATACCAGCTTAAAACCCACAAGTTAGCAAGTAATTACTTTATGAAACTGGAACTGAGTAAACTTGTTAGCTATTAAGTTAAACAATCTAGTGTGCAGTGCATCTCTCTGGAATGCCAAAGGAGAATAAGTGTTACGGTTGGCAAACTGGCTAAGAACCTTTACCCTGCAAAATTCATATTTTATTGTACCAATGCAATAAATGAGCTTTTTTGCATCTAGGGTTGGAAAACCATTATGGGATACAAGGTTTATAGTTTTGTGGTTAAAGTGGTTGCTTGTAACCATAAAACAATGCTAAATAATGCCCACCTGCACTTGCCATTAATAAACAATCATTACAGCTAATTTACTGTGTAAACTCTTGCCACAGGGATGGATTGGGATGGACTGCACTAAGATATTCATGAAGCAATTTAATTTACAATATTACCATATGAATAATGTTTCAATTCTTGAACAGCTCTGCAGTTTATATATTTTTATCTGTCATTGTCAGAATGAAAAATGTAAGTTTGTTGTACTTTCTACTGCTAATTTCTACGCAAAGCTCAAAATTTTCTGGCAAATGTATTCTCCTAGATACATAAGAATACCAACTTGAGCTGTAAGCTGTTACTGTCACAAAAGCTAAGCATGCCAGCCCTATGGGGTTAGTACAAAATTTCACTTCTAATGGGAACACCTTTCATAATTTTAATGGATCATTCTTTAAAAACTTGCAGCAAGTCCTGTAAAATGAATTTAAAGCTAACACTACAAGTTTGCTTAGTAGTCACAAAGGAATGCAGCAGAAGAGAATGGTACTCATAAGCTACCATAGATAAACTGCTTTAGTTCCAGTATACTTTAAAGGTAAAAACTATATAAAGAGTACAATTGGTTCCAGTCTATTTTATAAGGCAAATCAATTTAATAAGATAGTTTCTCTGCTCCATCCTTGGTATGGGAATTCACTTAAGAATAAGTCTTGTTTCATCTGCTGTTAACTAAAACATTTACCTTCAAATCTGCTGTGGATGTAGTGCCCGGGGTAGCTGGTGGAGTGACCATGTCATCTGTGAATAAAAATAAATACAACTTGACCTAACTAGCCTGATGGCACAGGTGATCACATTGATTAATACATGGTGAAATAACAATGATTCTATAATACTAGTAATAGGGATGTTTCATCAACCATACTCTATTACATTAAGTCATGACGTAATTGTCAACATATTCATATCCTATGTATCAATGCAACCTTAAGCTTATGTATCAATGTCAGTAGCATCGTGAAAGGCCAGCATCAATTTTCAAGCCTGGCATTTCACATCTCAATTTGTTATGATTAATTTAATGACCAGCTGTAGGTGGTATCATTAGATATGTCAACAGCCAATGAAATAAGGAACACATTACATAATGATATCAGACCTGCTGCCAGACCTTTCACACTATGGAGTAACTCCAGTTAGTAGTAATTGCATAATATACCAGTGGGCTACACTGGATTGTGTTCAAAATATTTAATGTGGCTTCATACATGCCTAATGTCCTTTACCTAACTTTGATGTTTCCTTTGAGTAGTACACCTGATACACGATCCTAGCTATGTATAACCCAATCACCATGCTTGTTAGATGAGTATTTTTTGTGGAGCACATGTGTAATATGAATACTTGTGGGCTCCTTCTTGTTACAGCGTTCTTATTACTTCAGGGTGTGGGATGCTAATTTGATAATGGCAATAATGAGTTCAAAGTCTTACTGATTTTTTAACATATGCAGTTTACACAGCACCTAATAAAGCCTGATGCTTATACAATATCGTTGCATAATATCATGGGCTATAAAATTAATATTGATCTCACAGTGCCATGGGCAACAGCGCAACACAAACCACACAAATTTGGTACTTGGCAACAGCTAAGCGGATTATCGCATGATGTAGTAACAGTGAATATATTAATTTGACTACGTACATGCAATTTCTCAATTTACTCCTCTGTCTCGACGGCAAACCCCCAACAGCCAAACCATTGTAGGCCTTCCCATTGACGGTATCCACGATACACAGCTGACATCACTGCTTACTCGACTATTGGTAGGGTTATGGGGGAGCTCCTAGAAGTGTGGGCCTACGGCAAAATTGTCTATACTCTATTGTACCACCATCTGTGAAAAACTTGGATGATTTCGGCATATATGGTTGTTGCAAGTAAGCCAAGGATACAAAACCTTATTACGTTCTTGTGTCATATGATGCAAGTGTCTTGTTTATAGGAAACTGTCAAGCACACCGACCACTTGGGCGACTTCATAACAATAGTTAAGTGATTGCCCAGTTATCAACCAATAGTTCAAAGAAGGGCATTATTCAATTAATTAGACTGAATAAACTAACTGATATCTTTCAGTGAATAGAAGAATCCTGTAAATGGATAAAAATTTTAAGAGGCAGAATATTCAAGGTTGTATAGAATTTTTTCTAGTTTCTACCTCAACACAACTCCCTTATTTTTGCTTACTTTAAGAGACAAAACATTGCTTTTCTATGAGTTGTTGCGGAACGTAGCACAACAACTGCAAACCCCCTTTCAGAGGCAACACATGTCATAATCATTTAGTTGCCGACTAATTTCTATCTGAAGTTTTCATAACAACTGGCTTTCAGCCTGGTACTGCTAGACCACTTCTTTTCTTTTTGTCTTTGGGTTTTACTGACCCAAAGACAAAACGAAAAAACCAGTCTAGCAATATCAGATTACTTTCAGTCATCATTGTAACTGTGCACTGTACTGAATTAAAAGCAAGAGAATTAATTGTGGGTTCTAGTAGCTTATAATTCACAGACAGCACAATTAATCAAGTATCTAGCTATGCAAAGTAAGTAGGGAGATAGGGTGAGGTATAATCTATATCCATCATGAGAGGTTTGCACACAACTCCTCACCTTCTTCATTCTCTGTGCTGGTGGAGAATGGTTTAGTGGGTGTGTGATCGCTGCTGTTGCTTAACTTAAAACTGTTACTGCTGAAACTCTCTGACATGTCTCCCCGGTGCCCTTCATCAACCGGTCGAGATCTTATTGTGCAACTAAAATAACCCATACAATATTAGTATACCATGTTGTGTTCTATGCATCTATACTGTATGTGCAATAAAGGGGAAACTGGTTGCAAAATCGTAATCATTACTTTATCAAAATATATGAGAAGCACTCAGTACACCACCCTTTGTAACTTAAGTGATTTAAAAAATTTTCAGGCAATCCCTATTATGAAACACTCTTGTGGCTCATGATACTAGCAAGTTATAAATCCATGCGTGACCGGGCCTGCAAAAATCAACCATGTGAGTACAAAAAATTGCCAATTTTTTCGTATTTGCACTATCATAACTTAAAAACTATTTATACTAACATGATAAAATCTGTCACTACTGCAGAATTTAATGGGCTTTCTTCTAAAATTTACAGAAATGGAATACCACATTCAGAGCTAAAGATATTGGCGAAAATACAACTCAGTGTAATTTGTGCTCACATGGTTGATTTTCACAGGCCTGGTTATATAACATGGTTAGGGTACCCGCTGCTATCAACAGGCCGCTCCCTCTTGGAAGTGTGGACATTAGACTTGGCCTCCACCAGTAGCTTCTCCATCACACCACTCCATGTTACATCAACCTGTCAATGAAATTAATTTGATTTTGATTATAAATTAATTTTGATTTGTTAAACCAGGCGCACACCGGCCTGTATAGCGCGCCTGGTTTCTTAGAATTGCTTCTGTCCACAAATGTCTGTATGCTTGTGTGTGTGTGTGTCCCCCCGAGGCTATTAATAACTAGTGGCGTGATATGGTGTGATATAGACCCCATACAATTGGTTAAATAAGTTCTATGGCTTTTATATGGCAGCTGTAGTCGGTATTGTTAGTGGACGTGACGTAGCATGTATACGCGTCGTGGAAACTAGCCGAATAAGAGTAAGCTAGCACTGTATAAGCCGTTACTTCACTGTAACAATCATTTAAAACAGCTGTAGTTAAGTAACACGACGGAGCGCTTCAGTTATAAAGGTGGGTGTGGTTGATGTAGACGTACTCGTATCGAGCCATTTAAAAGAAGAGCTGGCTTGGGCTGTAGATAAACGGCTTCGGATTATTAGTATTATAATGGTATTTAAAATACAGTAAGAGTACTAAGGAGCTAAAGAATAAAGCCATTTTAAACTTAAAACAATATTGCATACGTTGCTATGTGGTCCTTAGTGACGTATTCTTATTATTTCGAGATAGTTTCTACTGTGAGGTTTCCAGTCTCACGAACCGGGCTCAGTTGAGGTATGTTTCTATTTAACACTGTAACACTGTATCATTATACACTATGAACAAGGTTTAGCTGTATTTGCAGCGCCTGGTTTTTAGATATTGTAATATCAACTTGTTTTTGATTATAAAACAAATCAAAATAATCAAAATTAAATCAAATAAGAACACATCATTGCAGTTAGTACAGCCTACTAACAGACAATTATAACATTCTGTCATTGGACATGTCAGGTCAAGTATCATGTTTTTCAGGGTATGGTCTAACAAATTGTCAGATCAAAGAATAAGGAGGGAGCCTAACGTATATGATGAGAGTGACCATGATGTCAGATCAATTATATGTATGGTATGACATAATGGAAGATCAGTGAAAAAATTACAATTATTTCAGGAGCCAAAATTTCTCTAATATGAAACACTGAAATTTCTCCATCCGACACTCATTTTGGCAACAATCTTATGTCAGGTTAATGAGGTAGTTGGATTGTCAACACAAGAAGTAGACAGTAAGGAATCTAAGAATGATACCATATATAGCAGGAATTTTTTATGAGTCTTAATTTCGCAAAAGTTGTGATCTCAAATGCATTTAAAAAATTAAAGTTGGTAGCATACAATTTTTGGATCCACATATACGTATCTCCTGTTGTAATCAAAATCATGAATATTTCTTCTGAGGGAAAATCGTGATTCACAAATAATTCTTGCAATAAATTCCCACTATACAATAGTCTGATTATATGGATTATCAAGGTGTCAGTTTAGAGAGACTTAACTGTACCCCCTACCAACTGATCTCTAGTACACCTACCACAAGTTATCAGTTACAATCCCCAGCATCGCAAACAACAATAACAGAGTGAATATGCACCACTACAGTAACACATGTATGCCACTGCTCTTAATTAATTAATTGATATCAATATCTGGTTTTGGTCATTTATCATAATGTGATTAGATAATTTGGTATACTATAAATATCATTTACAGATATTGGTAGCAATAATGTTGACATTGGTACAAATTAAGTTTACCATCAATATCATGAAATACAGAACACAGATGCCAAACTAGAATATTGTATTATATCCCATTGAAGCCACGTATTCCATGGTTTAAACCATCTAAACATAAATTAATATATACCGCATAATGCAAGTCGTTTGTGGTGTAAAACTTTCGCGTTTTTCGTGGATTAGCTAGCTACCGCAAAAGTTTCCCAGCAAAAGTTTCATAAAGCTAGTCAAAAGGTAAAGGTATTGCATGAACGACACAACCGCCAAAGTTTTCCTGCAAATTTCAACAAGACGTTGCAACCGCAAAAGTTAACGATTTGCATTATATATACTGCATAAATAGAATAGTTGAAAATTCGACATTTGTCAAATTAACTTTAATAAATGTTATGCTTCACCAAGCCTCCGTAACCATAGTTACTACAATATAAACATAGGTTTCAATTAATTTATAAAACAAAGATTCAGAAAATAGATTAAATCAGAACACAGTAAAACAGAAAATCTGGAGTAAGTATAAATTCAGTAATATCCAGTTATGAGGCTGTAATACAATACAAGTCCAGGGCAGATATGTGGACAAGTATTAATCACAAAGTTACTACTACTTGAGATACAATTTGCTTACATCCCAACAGATGATTGCCAATAGAGTTTTCTTTGTTTAGCAAACAAGCAATGGCTTCTGTATTTGCCTATTAATGGCTCCTTATGTAATAAAATTAGCCTTAGGTTGTATGTCTCTTGTGTTTTCACGACAAGTGGCTGGGATGAATGAGCATTGTGAATTCTTTCCACTTGCAGAGTGTCTATCAGTAACCGAACAGATGTTTGGATAGTTTGTATCTTATGTAAGACATGGAGATGGTGTTGCTATTAAAATTTCACCCTTCAGTGAACCAAAATTACAATTACCGCACCAAAAATTTTGGCCTACTCACAGTAATACTAAAACAAATAATTTCTACTTGCAGATGTGTGCTATTGCAGCAGTGTCAACATAGGAATTCTAATGATTTCATGGAGAACAAAATAGTGCACTGCTTCAATACCACTCTGGAAACTACTCCATTAAAACATTCACTGCACAAAATTTAACACAACAAATTTCCCACTACATATATAATTATATATCATTGAGTGGATTTGGCTATGTTTTTGCCTTTTGAAGCTCTAACATGCAGTATAATGATACTACTAATAATAGCACTATGTTGCATTAATGGGATGGGGACATCTCATAATGCACGCTGGCTTCTCCATAATCTCAACCCACTGATATTGCACGACACCGTCAGATTACAGAGGAGATCTTGCGTGAAATGGTCCATTGAAGTTCTGAATGACGTGTGGTTTCATAATCACCAGAGCGTCGGATTGCGAAGGCTTCACAGGATGCCAGTACCATACACACGGACATGCCGGGCCACCTGTGCTAAGAACAAAAAGCCATACCAGAAAAGACAATGAGGCAAGCATGGTAAAAGAGAAACCGTGCAGTTGCCCAACCTTTAAACTTTACATTATGCATTGTAATTTTATTCTATGGTATCTAAGAAACAGCTTGGATACTGGCTTTATATATTATGCCTATAGTGATTATACCAGATGCAAGTCTATGGGTTGTGTCTAGTCATTCTAATATAGTTGCCATATAAACATTACACTGGTGGTCTGCAAGAATGTTGATGAACAATAGATCCAATTTATTATCATGAATACAGATTGAATCAGTATAAAGGACATTGAAAATCACTGTGATCTGGGCAACAGAAGTTTAAATTGTATCAATAATCTATTGCAATGATCCAATTTAAAGAGATAAAATGTGATCGGGCCTGAAAAATCAACCATGTGAGCACAAAAAATTGCCACTTTTGGACTAACATAACTTAATAGCTATTTATACTAACAGAACCAAATGTTGACTGCTAATGCATAATTTACTGGGCTTTTTTCTGCAATTTACAGAAACAGGATACTACAATCACAACTAAAGATTGTAGTAAAAATATAACTCAGTGTAATTTGTACTCATATGGTTGATTTTTGCAGGCCCAATCATAAACAGCCTAGATGATTAAGGTTTTTGGAGAGTACACACATGTAGCAGAGTTTACAACTCCATCATTTTATTAGTTTATAAATCTATCAGTAAATGCACAAGGATTTTAAATCAGCAGAAATAACAAAGCGATGTTTATAATCCCTGCAAATTTGCTATCTCTATGCCTTTCCTAACAGATTATATAAGCAATTAATATCCATAATCTGAGGTAGTATTGGTCAGTATTAACATTTCCTCTCACAATTATGGTATAAAATTCAACATGAATATATCGCAGTATTACGTGGTATGATAATAGAAAATGAGATTATGATCAGAATTTAATGTGAGTCACTGTAAAAGTACTACAAGTGCAAAAGTTGTGTGAATAAACATTAAGTCTTTGAAATTTGAACATTATGAGCAATATATGCTTGTGATTATAGGGCTCCAATCAACACCCAATTATTCAGAAAATATTTGAAGATTCGAATATTCGTTTCAAAGGAAGTGTATAACATCACTTTCAAAGCTTGATCCTACATCAATGGTGGTCGAGTCATTTTACTTTCTCCATTGTATTATCATATCATGTATTATAAACACCATAGCAACTTGACTGGTTCATTATAGTATTTTAAACAGTATTCAAATATTTAGTAGTTGTCACTAAAGAATAATTGAACACTAAAATTCCCTATTCATTTGAACCTTGAATAACAATGATAGTATTGAAGATGTTTTCATTACGACTATTAAAAAGAGTTCCATGGTACGATTATCGTGGGGTTCAATATCATGGTTTCATGATATTACTGGCCAATCCTTATTAGAGAGGTTCAATCTAGACTAAAACTAAAAGAATAGCATGTACACATAACTATTGTTTAACAATACATCACTTTTGTTTATGTTTCTGTACACAAATCACACACAATTATAGAGTGTAATATTATACTGATTTTAATTGTCTGAACTGCAAGTGAGTTAGTGGTTATTAGATAGCCTGCTGTACAAACTCTGTGGTGCAAATTCCAGTGCTAATTGTTTTGACAGTGCAACACACCTTATAAAGCATCCTTAGTAGTGACACAAGCTTTTAAGGCTTAGCTTGGTACACTCAAAAAATGCTAGCTCAAAAGGACGATGCATTTCTGATATATCCCTAATTTATGCAGCCATGATAAAATCTGTTTCCATCAAATCCTTATCTCTTAAAATGTACAGATGCAGTGATTAGATAGACTGCGTAACATAAATGCACGTGTACGTATTTAAGAAACTTGATGTTAAAACCCTAAAAATAATAAAATAATAGGCAAAAATTTTGCAAACATACAACAATCATTCACTACTACATGGAGTATATGAAAGATTATGACTTCCATTAACACAAGTCTTAATCAGTTGGGACAAACCAAACAATTTTACAACAACACTGAGTGTCATTCTGACAACACCATTGCCAGACTTTAAATTCATAAACTATGGCAACAAAGTTATAGCAGAAAAACTTCTTTCTGCTTTCTTCCATTTATGAGCATAGAGAGAGTGTTGTAGACACCAAGATCTATGGCTTCCAGGAAACCAAGACTGAAGTAAGCCATTTGTATGGTGCAGTTACGTCTTCAGGCAAAACCACCGTTTTAATACAATTGTGGAAGCTTTGTTTTCGTGGGAAGCAATAGTAATTCTGCCGAACTAATTCAGACGATTCAGACATAAAAAATGTTTTTGTAATTACATTACGTAAGTCTTCCGGACTCTTGCTAAGTCTTCTGGGATCTTGTTAAGCTTTCGCTATCTTGGCAGACAAAAAAACCTTATGCCAATCCTACAGACAGCAAGATTGACAATTAAAGAAAACCAGCCAACTAATGCACAGACTAAACATACTTATCGTAGAATGTGATTATGTAATCCAAGTACCATAATCTGGTTACGCTTGTTACCGTACTACTCTTCAATTTCAGAAAAAATTAAAATCGTACAATAGAATAATGAAGTGGCCTAGTATTGACTAACTTCATTTTACAATGCTTGAATTGTCCTAAGCCAGACACAAGAATATCAGTTTAACAGTGGTAGTAGGATTTCTGTCTTAATTAGACAAATAATGAAACAGGTACGGCTACTTTGCCTCCTAAGCTGCATATTTCTATGATAGGATTTTTGACAAGATTTTTAGCTTGTGCCAAATTAGCTCAGTTCAAACTAAAGCTGAGCCAATATATTATTAATTGTGCCATAAAACTTAAGTCTCACTATGTGTAATAGTGTAATACCGTATACGGCAAAACATTCGAGGGGGAACTTTCACGGTTACAAGGAAAACACCTTTCGCTGGAAAAGTTTTGTGGACTAACTGTTAATTGCCATCATTTAATGAATAAGCACCTCTAGTATCATTTAATGAATAAGCACCTCTAGTGTGGAAAACATGCATGGGAAAACTTTCGCGGTAAGGCTAAAAATCCATGAAAACCGCAAGTTTTCCCCCTCGAATGTTTTGCCATATACGGTAATGTGTTTTGTAGCCACCAATTTCCAGTACCACTATTGACAAAATAAGCCCATTTTACTTTGCACCAACGTGGCCCAAGTCTTATCATAGCATCTTGGCCACAGAGCACCTTCCTGCACCATTTGGTGTGCATATGACCTTATCAAAAACACTGCTCTATGAACCAAACTTCTAAAAAAGCAATGTCTTTGTTTTGCAGTTTACCAATAAATCCTTTTATATCCCTTCAAACAGGAGACTGCATTAGCAGTTGCTTTGCCGGATAGCACCATAAATGGCCAACGACAGTGATCATGAATATAGCTACATAATGCAATATGCAGATCTCTTAAACAAGTAACTACAGACTTGTGCAGAATTGTAAGCAATGTTTCACTTCTACTACAATGAATACTAAACATTTTTGCATCTAAGAACTTAAACCTTAAACATTGTGAGGTAGCTACTCAAGACAAAGTTGAGTCTGAAGTTTGAACTGTATTCCTCTGCACTAGTGACCCAATACTACTGCATCCCAGTCTTTCCTGTGGAACATGGCATGCCCATCTTGCATGCTCATGTGTACTAACAGAGCTGAACCCTGAAAAATCCTTAGGCTCATATTCTCAAAATGTAGGGGTGATATTAAAGTACTACTGTAGAGGAGGGGCATTGATGAAATTACACTCACTTCCTAAAATTCTATGGAGGACAAGAGTTTGCCCGGGAGGGGCAAAAGCCCCCCACCATAAATGGAACACCGAGTACAAATGCTGGATTATTCTCACAGTGACTAGATAATAAAAATAAAATAATCGAATTCGCAATGGTTGTATAACCATCCTAACAAGACGGTAACAAGACGGTATAGATAACACTATGTGTCTATACATAGATAGTCAGACACTGTTGACAAATTATTGAAACAAACCAGGCACACAATCAGCATGTCTGATCCAAAATTCCCAGCTGTTACTGCTACCTAACGTGGCATAAACTATGTTAAACCTTGGACCTGGAACAGCCAACAGCAAGGAGACTCCTTAACAATACTCTTATTGAATTATTGCTTCACATAAAATGGGATACAGGTTGCTTAGCTGCCCTGATCGAGTTACCTCACCTTTAATGGGAAACCAGACAGTGGGTTTAGCCCTGCTTGAAATTGAAACAACACCACAAGGTGGACAATAGGCATTATTTTAAGGGCGAGGCAACCACAAAAACCTAGTATGATTGCTAGTAAAATCCCATTACAAGTTATCAACTTCAAAAAATAAAATAAGACACAGTATAATAAATTTGTGCTTAATTACAGGACAATTCAGATGCTTCTGCCAAACCCTTCTGTGTTGCTACAACTCATTCTATTCATAACATAAATATGGTCATTAAGGTGAAAACCACCAATGACAAAGGAGCTGGGCGTAATCGGTCTGCACAAAAGAGAGGGTTGCATACATGACATGCACGCTATATGCAAACTGAAAATCATCTATATTAGGCAAAGGGCGGTATTGAAAATTAGCCAATCCGGTGTAAAAGACAAAACACTGTGATATTATTAGTAACACATCCACTGATTTGTAAAGTGTCAATTTCTTGACATGGACATTAATGAGGCTGGGGAATATTATTAATGCCAACAAACTACATTCAAAAATGCATCCAGTTTCTGCAAAGCAGTGTGGTCAATGACAAGGTTGCTGGATGATAAAACAACAATTATATTTCAATTATCATATGGTGGACCAAAGAAAGCCTACAAGGCACATACCATGGTGCTCTCCCTAATCCACGTCAAAGCCCAACAAATGATGGGAAAGATGAGGCCACTTAAGATCGTACCTATGATGGCATGGTAATACATCTTACTCTACAGCACTGAAGACAAGATGGAACCTGTGCACTCTATTAGAATAATATCTCAAATGGTTTAACCATGATAACTATCAGTAAAATACAGATCTTGACTGTAAGGATATTTATGTTCTGTCAACTTTTGAGTCCTACTGTGCTCAGAATTTTGCTTTCTTACTTCTTGCTACTGCACGAGTCTATTTCATCTGTTGCCAGCAAAATGACAAAGTCTGAATTTCAAGGCAGCAAGACAATGGACCATAGGAATGCATCTGGCTTCCTTAAAAGTGATGCCCCAATTTTTGTGTGGTAGAAAAGCACATAATAACACAATAAATATACAGGAAATTACTAAAAATCCCTGTAGATTCTTTTAACTACACCTGTCACACACATACAGGTAATATAATGGCATTGTGTACATCTACAGTACAACAAGCATTAAGTTACCTTTGCTATCTCCTCGTGAAAATGTACTGCATTGGATGCTATTGCATGGAAGACCGTTGCATAAAAGTTGATGCGGCTGCAATAAGAAACAAAAGTACAAAATGTTATATTACATAAAAGGACCCTTTATTTGTACACTGTAGATGCTTCCACCCTATGCTTTGTGAAATAATTCCACAAAATATGATTATTTCTGTGTATCACTACATAACCCAAAATCTCTGTGTCTTAAATTCTTGTTTTTATAACTCATCCAATATTATTTCAGTGTCGATCTAGTCTGTACTTAAGAGGATTTTTTCATTTCTATGTAATTTACAAAATACACAGAATTAGTTGTTTGTGATGATGTGATGGGGCCTATACTCTTTCTTTAGTTCTGTCTTCCACTATTGCTGCTGCTGCTATCATTGTAGCCAGCAAGTTTTATCATCTAACATGACCTAATACCCAGAACTACTACTTAAATACAATCATGATGTAATTCAAAAACTACTATGCCAAATGATCAATATTGGAGCTCCAATACAGAACTGCATGTGGTCCTACACAATTGTAGTATTGAAATTGTAAAGAAGCCATACCATCCAGTGTTAATAAAAGTCTTTGTATGGCCTATAAACTGCAATAGAAAAATTGAGTCAATGAAAAATCAATTGGTTTCCTTGTACAAAATCGAATTGAGCAAAATGGATAACTAACATGTGCATTGCACTGTTGACATTGATCTTGTTGAGTGCAAAAGTTTGAAAGAGGAAAATATAGGAGTTTAAGTTGATCTGCTAATAATATTTATATACACTTACAAATTTACCTTGCAATCATTCTACAAATATTTATAATTATCTATAAATATTTACACATACAAATTGTGTGTGTGTGTGTGTGTGTGTATATAAGCATAAGTATTTGTCTGTGTGTCTATGTGTGTGTGTGTGTGTGTGTGTGTATACATATGCATGTGATATAATACAGTCCACACACAATGTAACATACGTACCTATCGTAGAAGGAAGGCAGTTCATCATACAGCTCGTCGGTTAGCTCATCATAGATCTGCTTAGCCTCAATGTACGACTCCTCCGCCTGCAGAGAGAAATCAGCAATTAATTCTACAATCACTACAATCATTATTTCTCTGTGTGCAAATACACCAAACGCCCATCCCAAATGCCACACACTCATTCCAGAACTACTCTTAAAAGAAACACAAACTGAACTGGTTTACTCTGAAAAGGTAACTTCCATACAAATTTTATCCCCCTATAGTCCTCAAGTGTGCTATAGTTCACAATTGCTATTAACACTGATATCATCGCTAACCTTACGGACTTCTTTTCCTTGTGCTCTAGTCTCCTGTACGAGTTGATACAACAAGTAATAGAAGTCACACACACATACCAGTCATGCATGCATGCATACGAGGAAATAACAGTAACAGCACTGGCATCAAGGTTTGAATTTCCTCAGAAAATAAAACACCTCTACAAGACCAGCAGCCTCTTTTAAAAATATGACCAATTAATTCACTCTGATAAGGAAATATGTAATACTAGCCTCAATGCCTTCTGCATATATAATGACAAGATAATATTCATAACTTCCAATGTTTTCCTTAAGAGCAAACCATGTACATGCATATGCAGTTTATATACGTGTGTGTTACAAATAAGCTTGCCTCAAGTTTTCTTCTTGCTGCATCATAATCAGTTTGCTTCCGGGACTGCTTAGCAACCCGTTGCTAAAATAATGACAACAGAACAATAATCTTAGCAGGTCCTAAAAGTTATAAAAATGTTACATTCTGCAGTATAAATTAATACATTAATTATTTACATACCTTCAAGTCTGGAAACTTTGCCATATAAGTGTCTAGTGGTTCTGCTACACTGCCGTTAAGCTTAGAAACCAGGTCCTCCCATAACAGTATCTTTTCCTAAAGGAACAATAGGAAAATTCATTAAAAAGAATAATAAAGCTTGCAATTGTAAAGGGTTTCAATGGGCAACAAAAATTTTTATTGATATAAAAACTGTTATATCATGTAGAAAGACACAATGTTGCAATCAAATTAGGTAAGTATATAAGTATATCCACATGTGTGCACGCGCATGAATGTGCATGTGAGTGCATATGTGTGTGTGTACGTGTGTACATCTATGTGCACATGTTCTCTTTGTGAATGTGCGCGAGTGCGTACCAGTATATATGTGTGTAAACAAATAACATACGTAACTTCCAAAAAGGCTTGTTTACAACCTTTAATGCTTGCACAAGTGTTTTCAATAACACTGATATTCATGTGTGTCACATATAAATATACTGGATACAAAGTTTCTTGGCTGGTAAGCACTGTACATAGGGCAACCAGTATTTCATAAAATAACACCTTTAATATTTACCATACTTTGGTGGGAGAAACACTGGCAAGTTTGGCAAATGACCATAAATTTGCCAAAGTTTCTTCTACCAAAATACCTTGTTCCATACTAATAACATTATAAAGTTTACATCCACCAAAGCTCCCGTCTGTACAGTAGTCCATTGCATAATGTTACAAATAACATTTCACCCTTCCAGGTTTCATTAGACTCGGTTATATTCGTTTATGAACCAACACACACAAACAGACACCACACAAGTATGTATGCACAGACATGCACGTACAAGCACACACATGCATGTGCATGCACACACGTACGTGCTTGCATACACACGCATGCACGCGATGGACATGCACACAGAGAAAAACTAAAGTTAACAAAGCAATCACATTAGAATGCGCCTTCACACATTTGCATGTAAGAATACTAACAATTCTCAACCTTTCCAAGCTCTGAAATACAAACAGCTCCGATACAAAGGAGGAAAGAACATTCCTGCACTTCATCCAGTAAGGGAAACAAACCTTTTCCCATCATGGGACACAGACACAAAAGGGAGCCAAAGAAGGGAGCAACAAAAAGATGATAAATGAACACAGCAATGGAAACAGGCCCTTACAGAGAACCCAAATAAGGTGTATTAAAACACCTTACTAATATGCTTCCGTTTAAGAATTACAAGACAGAAGTGCTGAACACACAAGGAAATACCCGGTTGAATTATTTCTCATTAAATATCACATTAGTTTCCTTCTTACCAAAGCCAATTAAAATCTGCTTTCCCCTTGAATGATAAAAGGTTGGTGTCTTTGATACGCTAAGATAAGATCATGGAATTGTAAACATACCATCCCAACAACTGTCAACCATGAAAAAATATTACAAAAATACCTTTAATGGGCCACTGGTTAGTCCACGCAAGGTAGTATAAAATCATCACTAACGTTATCTAATGTAAGCAAAAATATCCTGCGTGTTGATAATTTGCCTGTAAGGCTTCTAAAATCTAGCCATCAGTCTTGAAAATTGAAAATACACAACTGGTGGTGAAGTAGAGGTTAATGTTACATACTCAAGTGAACCTCACACATGCGTATACACACATAGTCATGTACACGTATAAACACACACACACATGTACACACACATACGTGCATATACATAAACACATACACACATACATACATACACACACATGCACACAATAACTTAATGAACACTTGTATTTGGTTGCAGTAATTGTGCCATCAGCACTAAATTTCAGTGGGAAAAAAACAGCTAAAAGTTTCTTTATAATTAAGGAATTCTCCACACTTACTGAAAGTACATATTACTTTAAATGTGAAGTGATAGGTTCATTTATACCATTAGGTCACTGAAGCGTGTTGTTTCAAGGACTTAATGTAATTTTCCCATCCAGATTATTATAATTTAATATCACCTGGCTAAGCAGAGTTAATGTGTTGTGTAAAACTCATTGTTTGGCCTGTTGATCACGTGCACCAGTTAGCACGAGTTATTCTAGCATCCATCCTTTGTTGTAATGATACCTTTCAAGGCTAAGACTCTTTATGTTGCTTGTGTGTGGCTTGATATGTGCAGAAAGAAAAGGTTCTAGCTTTCCTCTAGGTATGCAGTACAGTTGATTGGAATGCAACGAGTACCTTTGCAATGTAAAATATCCGTACAAATGTCCTCAGCCTGAAAAGGGACGTTACCTATAAGATGCCACATACCTGAACTGATATTTCTAGTGCTCTGAAGCTCCACACATTCAGGCACAACAAGTGAAAACAAATAGTGATTATCATGACAATTATCATACTGGTAAGAAATGATATCACAAATACACTTGCAGTGAGGTAATGTGATGACGACACTATCGAGAAATTTCTATAGCAACAGTGCCAATATCACCCCATCAGCGATCCCATCTTGTAGCAGTTTAGCAGAAACAATTAATGTTATAACAGGAAAACTTATGCTCAAAAATTCTTATGAAATTTGTAGTGTAAGATCTTGTTGATCATAAAGAGAAGCCTGAGTGACATTGCAGATTACTGGGTGCCATGTTGATGAACCTAAAAGTATTCCATCATCTGGTACAGTGCCCTTACAATGTAACAAACTGATTTCTAATACTGCAAATCTACCATTAATGTTTTGAATGTGGTTTTTCAACCACTACATCAGTTAAACCACAGTTGGGTGCTGTGTTGATGAACCTAAAAGTATTCCATCATCTGGTATAGCGCCATTACAATGTAACAAGCTGATTTTTAATACTGCAAATCTACCATTAATGTGGTTTTTCAACCACTACATCAGTTGAACCACAGTATACTGTTAGGAATATACAATGACGCATTCAATTTTTACCATCTATATAATCAGATATTACATAAGCTGAACTATGGTAAATCTGCTGTTAAATTGCTATGAAAGTACAGTGACGCATAAGGAAATAGTATGAATAAAGAGTTATCACTAAGGAATACATAGCAATGTACAAAAATTTGAAAAATAAGTTAAAACTCAAACCGGCTTTATACTCCACTGTGTTCAGTGGCAGTAGCTCAAACAAAGTTTATTAAACTGAAATTTATAGTTTCAAATGCTTCGCCCCAGCGTGCTGCAATCACTTTGTAATTGATGTATGCTCCATCTTGTTATTGTTAACACTTCTTATCATCATAAAGTAGACAACTTTATTTTCTTTAGTAGTATCTGTTCAGTTAACCTGGTTTGGTTTACAGCATTAGTTGCAAATGGCCTTAAGAGAGGACGTGTATACACACAAGCACACGCATGCACACATACACACAGAAGCACGCATGCACACACACACACGCACACGCACGCACACACACACACATTCGTATACACAGACAGTTAGGAATACCTAACCACACAATAAAACATGAGCATACACAAGAACAATAAAAGGTGTGAGAGCAAGGAAACAAGACTAGAAATTGAACTTGGAAGCATTTGGCTACTGTATCCAATGGTTACCACCAAAACAGAGTACAGACGCTAACACAATTTAAATCTACAAAATTCATTCCCTATTTTGGTAGCAAAATATAAAGTAATACATGCTATGCCACAGTAGGAATGTCTTGAGAGTACAACTACTAGACAAAGTAACCAATATTGGCAAATTTCAATTTGTTTTGCTTCCTTACAGAGATCAAGCCATTGTTTCCAATTATTTTTTGCATACTAAAGCTGGGCGATATACCGGTATTATATCGATATGACAATATTTTGTTCACACCGGTATCAATATCGAGCTAAATTTTTTATACCGGGAAACCGGCATACCATAGAATACCGGTATACCTTAAAATAATGGTGCACATATTGGTACTTGTACTCTTAAGTTGCCATTTTGTTTTTACAGTGCATGAGCTTGTTTTGAAAGAGAAACCAACATTGCTGGTGAGGAATTATTTTGAACTACAAGTTTGTGTGGATGTAAAGTCGATTAATTCTAAGCAGCTAACTGTTGTATCATGAGCAGCAGATGTAGGTAGAAGTCAGTGCTAGCAAAGAGGGGAAACATGCCTAATCTCCTGATGCATCTCAAGAGACACCACCTGAAGCAGTATGCAGAGCTGATAGAAGCACAGGAGAAGTGTTAGCTAAATACCGTGATAGTCATTTATACCATCATATTTTATAGAATACCATACCATCTTAAAATTTTGTGTACCGCCCAGCTCTATTGCATATATGCACAAAATCAAGGATGTCAAGTTTATCAAATGTTAATAGCAGTGTTTAGGTATATCTTTGCATATCCCATATCCAGAATTACAAATAGCTATTTGACTTATTCATGATATTACCATTGCTAAAACACTTGTGTAAAAAAGCTTTCTCATGCATGTTAACATCTTGTAGCATCATCAAGTAAATGCACTTGTTAGATTTACATAGTTCAGCATTGTGGCTATCAATAGCATAAAAATATGCCTAAACTTGATACTCTGGTACTTTATTGACGTCAAGAGTGGAAGTACAGCTTACAAGTAAACTTCCACCACAGCACAGGATATCAAGGTGCACAAAAATATACTGACATTCTATCAGTTCACTATGATTAATGAAAGAATTCCTCAATTAAAGGAAAAAACACGTTTGCGATGGGGAGGCATATTTACTTTTATTCCTAGGAACCCAACATGGGAAGGATCAGAATTAGGTAGCCAGCATTAAACTGTGGTGTAGACATTGTAGCTTTGCATAAATAAACACTATACACCTCCTCCTGTACCATTTGATCAGACGATAATATGAATACATTACAATATGTACGAATGATTGTATCAGGCTGGCATAGCTTGACATATGAAGTAGAAGGGTTGGTAAAAACAAACAGCTTAGAGAAGCTGTATACAATATGTGTAACTGTACTGGATGGGAGCTGTACTGCAATGTCTGGGGGTGGACCACAGCATCTACATTGTTATTGTATTGCTTATATACATGCGCTAGGAGTAAAAATCTAACACTTAATTAGAACTATAGCAGGTTGTATAGCACCATATTTCCTATTTTGATGACCTTAGAATACACAAAACAAACCAGTGGAAGTAAACTATGATACAACATTTGAATCATGTTACTACAAGTATGTAATGTATTTTATTATATACCATATTAACACAAGCCATGTGTGTACGCAAATTTCAAAATAAAATCATATAGAAGTACAACTAAAAGTAAGGCTTCATTACTGTAAGGTATAAAAACAATTTCATTAATTAGTTTACTAGAAATCATCACTGTAGCAACTAACTGTACAGTAATGTAATTATGTGTGTATGCCTGTAGTGTGTTTGTGCGTGCATGCGTGTGTGTGTGTATGTGGAGAGCTCACATTGATGGCTGTGCCATATTCCTTATAACCTGCCCACTCCGGCTCGTAAAGGTCTCTGAACGTTTCCAACAATGATTTCGTTGATTGTGCCATAACTGTAACGACAATTACACAAAAGTAACAACCACAAAACTCTCTTTAAAAACCTCCTAATGCATTTACACACTACAAACAACCTTCTCATAGGGGCAAACCCTACATCGGCCCCACAGAACAGCTGTGACTAACACAACATTGCCATTAAAGAAAACAGCCTCTAGACTACCAGTACATACTAGCATTAAGAAGTTTTACAGATTGTAATTATTACACACAAAAGCCTTCAAACAAAAATACAACTAGAAACAAGATATGGGGAAAAGCCTACATGAAGACTATAGACAATAATGCTCTACAAGCTGGCTACATAGCAGCCTCAGTAATGTCCTCACAGATACATACAAAAAATCACAACATGGTCATACTGACGCATAGGTCTATGACAAAAATAGCCTTATAATATACTAATGACCTTAGCCACAAAAGCAGGGTGGCCATTACAAAGCCGAACAGACTGTAGCAATAAGAGAGATGTGGTCTTATTAGGAAAGTACACCACACACACACACACACACATGTACTTATCATATACATAATAAACTAATCAGCTATATAAGAGGTGGCCAGTGTAACCTAATGCCTCCAATCAGCAGATTATCTACAGGGATCAATCATCATAATGAATTGATACTGAATGTTGTACTAATGGGCCACACATTGTAAGGGGCTACAGCGTTCCCATGATGACCACAGGTGTTCCTCAACACAATGCCTGAGTTTACAAAACTGTATAGGCTATGTGGAGAGAGCCATTGCAAGTGCCTTCTTCACTGCTATATAATTTTAGTTGTCTCAGAAACAATATATTGTACATGATGTACATGCATGTACATTATTGCATGGACACATAAGGACACATAAGCACACACACACACACACACACACACACACACACACACACACACACACACACACACACACACACACACACACACACACACACACACACACACACACACACACACACACACACACACACACACACACACACACACACACACACACACACACACACACACACACACACACACACACACGCATGCACACATGCACAAAGGTAGGTGTGACTGTGAAGTGATAGTTACAAGGAGTGTAAGTGTTCGCTTGTGTATGTGTGTGCATGCTTGCAAGTGGGGATCCTTGCACACAACACAGGTACTCTTGAGTCATGCAGGCTAATTCTTCTGGGGGAGGAACTAGTGTCCTGCAGGAGGACTGGCCATGCCTCATGGATGATGGTGTGGGTACTTGTAGTCCCACCAAGACCTCAGCCACTTAAGCGAGACAAGGCCACACACACGCACACACTATAAACACACACATATATATACATACATATATATACACGTGCGCGCGCACACACACACACACGCACACATACACACACACTTACGCATACTACGCATGTAGGTACGCAGGTACGCAAATACGTATATCAATAATAACACAAAGTTAAAGAGAAATGGTATTAAATTCTCAAGAATGATAAGATGATAACATGTTTCTTATGAATACCACAGAAATTTGAAGAACTTCACAAGAAATTGCCAATAATTCTTATGAAGACATTAACACACAAATTGAACACTTGAAGGTATTCATGCTACACCAATAAGGCTTCCTAATTGTTGCAATAATGTCTAACAGCTGCCATACACTGTCAAGAGACAGGTTTGTATATAGGTCCTTTCAAACATTGAGGCAACTACATGGACTTGTATTCTGGTGAAGTCCTCCCACCACTAACAATACAAGCATATGTTAATGCAACTGCATACACTAACACCACAAGATTTGTTGTTGTTGTTGGTAAAGAAAACTTTGTAGCTTGACTAGTAAACTCGAACACATCTTTCCTCATGGCCAGAGAGTACTACACACCGTAACTATGACAGAACACACGATTCCTACAATGGTTCTATTGAGAAAGTCAGTGCTTTCTCATACAGAACAAACAGCTGGCTCGATCTCTTGCTCAACATGCATATATGAGAGTGACAATGTCACAATACGTTGCCTAGCACAAACTATAATTAATGACCTGCCATCACAATGGAATGTCACAATTAAGAGCATACGTGCCCTGTCATCCCATGTGGATGCCCCATAAACTTGGTGTAAGTAGAAGGAGGATTATGCAATACTCACCTTGACAACCGCACACAAACCCTTTGATCTATCAATCAGCAGTGTATAATATTACACAGCTAAAATAAATACCGTTATCAATTGCAAGCCGCAGAGCTGCAATTACATTAGGCCAATAAGCCAGGGATCTTCAGTTACCACTGCAGTTGTACAGTATACATTCCATAATGCACGTACACACACGCAAAAACCACGTATATACATGAACGCAAAAACTACGTATATACATGCACGCAAAAACAATCAGTAGTGACAAAGTATACATTACCCCAATTGGCCAAGCCATATTTTAAGCATGACAATGTGTTATTATTATTATTATCCACAGGAGGTTGCCTTAGCAAAGAAATATTATACATTCAGTAATTTCTTGTTTGCAAATGTATCCTAAGAAATGAGCCTCATCTCATACACATCACGTACGCACACATATGCAATTCCTCATGCTCACAAGCTGTAGCAATATTTGTAATATATTGTATAGCATAGTTCCTTTGACAATCAGTATTTTCCACCTCATTCCATACCCTCCAACAATAGAGAGTTCTGTTTCTGTTGAAATCAGAGAGCTTGTTATGCAACGTAATATCACTACTGTACTGCAACCTAACTCCTAAGTCCAGTTACTGTTTGGTCCACTCCACTGTGTAATGCATACATACACCTCACCACATCCCATTTCTGTGGTATGTTGGGCATCAGCAGCCCTACCATCATTGAGGGGGAGCATGAATATCATTCTGCGCACATTATTGGCCCTGGGCAATAGTGGCTGGTAGGTACAGCTGTGGCTGTGTGTATATACAATGTGTGCCATGGAGTAGTGTTGTCATTATCACAATTCAATTACGGCTACAACAGTACACGTTGGAAAGTGGACAGCTTGTCCAGCGGTGGAGTTGAGGGTCTTCTAGACAGATTGTTACATGCTAATGAATTTACTTAATGGACCTTCTGGACCTGAGACTTGCCATTACACTGGAGCAACTATTACACTGTATCCTATAGGAAGACCTGTTAGAGCTACTATTACACTGTATCCTATAGGGAGACCTGTTAGAGCTACTATTACATTGTATCCTATAGGGAGACCTGTTAGAGCTACTATTACACTGTATCCTATAGGGAGACTTGATTTAGAGTTGTAACACATCTCAAGACAAAGCATACAAATCAATCGCTTACATTTTAGATTGTTGAGGTACTTTACCAGCTCCGTCTTCAGCCTAACTGCTCCATTCTATCAAATGAAAGAACATTGTGATACAAAAATGGGTGTCTTCCTATTACATTTATGTACACACACGCGCACGCAAGCACACGCGCACGCAAGCACACACACACACATAAACCCATACAATGATATTATTTAACTTCCTGATTTCAATTACTAAGCTTACAGTATAACTGAGTATATAGCACAATGGACAACCATACAAAACTGACATAATCCCAATAAACTATAAAACCAGGTTTTCTGCTATGCAATGTATTAAGTTACCAGAACATTCTATCATTATCCATTCAACCCTCCATTCATTCAACCCTACCGCAAACTTTAACTTTAAAATCTTTACAAAGTTGCTTATAAGATACATAACCGAAAAATTCCAGTAAGTTATGTGAGCTAGGTTTTCTTTCACTATAGATTATTCTACTACACAAATTGCTGTCTAGCCTCAATTATAATTGAGCCATCGAGTCTCAAAAATCACCAAGCTCCTGGTAAGAACTGTTTCTAAAATGTCAATATATATATGTATCACATATCACAACTATGCTTCATGTGTTATTTAATAATTGTACAGATGGAAAAAAATAATATAAAAATATCAAACAATCTTGTATGCCCAAAGTCTTCATTCAAAATGCCAAATGCAAGACGGTCCATACATCAACATTTCCTTCTACAAATTTGAGACTTAACATGCTAAAAACGATGTATTAAACTGATGTATTGTGTATACAAGGGAATGGGACACTGGTTACAACCAAACTTAAAACAATGTTCTTTGATAATTGCTCTGGCCAAACTTGTGAAATGTTGAACATTTACATGCATGGACAGAAGACCGTTACTAAACTACATCTTGCTAATATAGTTTCCCTTAAGCTTAATTATCCGATTGTCATTTACGCCAGCAAATTTCTACACACAGTAGCATATTAAGAATGAACTTTTACTTCTTCAATTCAGCTTTAACGATTACGCCAAATGCCCAGGTGTCATTTGTGACATCAAGAAGTGCATAAACACAAAAACTTACACAATGTACTGTCTATGTGTAATAGTCCTTTATAACAAAACCAAATGCTGCAATATGTTTTGTAACAAGCTTCAAGCTTAATTCAATTTTGCACCACCAGAATGAGGTAGGCTATAGAACAAGCAAATATACTAAAAATGGTCAAATGGCAGTTCCTTCATTGTGTATCACTGGTGGCAACCACGCCAAATTTTATATTGGACACTTTTATAGATTCAATGCAATTTACCTTTGTAATAAATTACTTTTAAAATAAATTTGGATTCATATAGCAACTGGTCTGTTTGTAAGCAGAGCACACAGTAAAGAATTAATGTTATAAATAAAGAGTTAAATGCTATAGAGAGATGTGCTTTATTTAAATACCCAATAAGATATTTATAGCAACAAATTCTGATTGGTTAAATAGTAAAGCTAGTCAGAAAAAGGTTATCCATTGTTATGCTAGTAAAGCAACATATCTAATCTTTACATACTCCAGCTGATATTTAAACATACAACATAATAAACTATAATGATCCTCTAAGGCCCAGAAAATTTTTGTTTTTTAAAGGTCAAGGTTGCCAATAATACGGAATTTCAATCACATCAAAATAAGTTCAGTTGATCATCAGACATTAGAAGAAACATTAGCATTAAGTAATGATTCTGCACTATTATGTAATAAATTTCATTGGCTATATAGAGGAACTTAAAAGTGTGCCAAGAAGTGATGTTAAATGTTTTCAAGTGTGGATATAACCAGATGTAATGTTAAAGACCAAATAATTCACAATACAAGTATTTATTGTGTCTTCTTAGTGATTCTGTATCATATCTGAGGGAACTTTCTGTAAACAGTTGTATTAACTTGATCTAAAAATGAGACTTACTGCAGAAACACAGTAAGAGACATCCAGGCTCAATTGGATGGCCACCAATACCACATGAACAATAGGAAATTGTTGAGGGCATAAAAATTTTTAAGAGATGCCATACCAATTTTTGAGGGAATTGTAGCTTAGCATTATAAAGAGGATTTAGTACAAGAATTGCTCCATTGGTATATACTGAAGATACCCAAATGAATGCATAATTCCTAAGTACACACATGGTTGTTTTCAAACAAGGTCACATTACATGCACAATCTTTCTCTACAACCCAACCAATATGTGATAGGTTAGAAAAGGTTCTTAAAAAGTTTTGTCAGTGAATTAGTTGCAGTACAGTGATACAATATAAAGGAATAGACTCCTATATATTTATATTTGGCAATATTGTGCTTGGGTATTAATTGTGTTGGTTTTTCTTCTGCAAACATCTCTGCAGAACCTGGGTCTTGCATAGCCCCAGAGAATTACTAAGCATAAATCAGATCAAGTGGAGACTTCACACAAATAAATATGTATTACATAAATTAAGCTGTTAATCTTGGATGTAATGAAATCAAAAATTGATTTCTCAAAATACAAACAAAAGAGTAAAGCAAATAACTTATGCTTATCCTGACATTGAAGTTGAACTGCCTACAGGCAAGTAACCGAAAGGTTTTAGAACCACAGATAACTAATATATTAATTGAAATTGTAAAATTCAATTTTAAGCACCTCCTGTTTCTTGAAGTTCATAACAAATTCTTCATAAACATCATCTTGTGTCTTGTCTGCCTTTTGCATTTTCTCCAGTACCTAGGTGGTAAATACCAAAGCAAGGAGATAGTACAATGTAAAATACCAACAAACAATTTCAACAACATATCAAAGGCTAGCACTCAAAACACTGACAACATTATTAATAGGTATAGTTTTGATAGATGGACTGCATTGACTTTGCAGTGCTTCCCTGGACCAGTACATATCATGCTTTGTTGACACATATGAATAGGTTTCTCCAAACAAGCAACCGAAAGTGTTAAAAGGTGACATCACACAATTGCAGTAACTAATTATTCTGTAGGCGTATTGTACGGTATTTGTAAGTAGAGGTGAATTACGGCCTTTTGCGCATACAAGCAATTGTACACGTGTCGTTAATGGAAAGTGATTCTAATTAACGCCTAGCAGCTCTCGTTTAGTAAAATTTATAGCACAATTTGGAGGGCTGCTAAATAACTCACCTTTTGCTTAGCTCGCACAGAAAATTTCTGTGCTTTACTAGTGACTCCCTTCCAGAATTTTCCTTCTTTGCTACCTTCCGCCATTTTAAAACCACAACCTTTATTGCTGAATAGCTTGAATGCTTCACAATTATACTGGATAGTCGATAAAAATATTGAAAGGATATTAGATCTGGCGGCGCCCGGCTATAAAATAATGCTAGGTTGTGAATAAAATAACTGATATGCGATATGTATACTTATGATGTTTATATCCGGTCTCTTAAAGCACATGGTTATAAGTTATGTTGAAAGCTTACTTGTGAATTAATTCCATGGTAGATAGCGCCGCCCGCTTCCCAATAAAGGGCCGCGCGCTCCGCCAACATGCTGTAGGGCGCGCGTACGCATAACTTCCCAAACCAAGCCTCTGCAGCACCAACTTCCGTATTTTAAGGATAATTAATCAAGTTAGGATTCATAGTTAAGTGTTTAAGTGACAAACAGTCATGAATAATGACTACAAATATTACAAAAATACTCTTCATAACTTCAGTATGCGTTATAGCCAACTGCAGCTATTCAGCACTTGTCATGAATACAAAAAAGAGTTAAAATTTTGTTAACAATTACATTATATTACAAAAATTGCATGTTAAAGATGAAATAAAAAGATATACTCCAAAATATATATATATATATAAATTTAGTTAAATTTATACCAGTCAAATTTAAACTAGCTAAACTACCAATGGCGATCAAAATAAATTTCATGTAATCCTGCAATATCTGACTTGATGAGATGTTTGCATTGATTGACAAGGTTGATTCAGCAGAGGTGACCCCCACTTTAGAACTTATGCTAAAATTTTCTGTTGTTTTAAAAAGTCATTTTGCATCGTTGGCATGTTGAGTCCTGAATTCAAAGGTGCTCCTAAAGAAAGCACATTGCACTATAACCACTGATACAGTTACTCTCTATTTAAATTATCTAACTCTAGAATTAATACATACCTGTGCTTATGGGTGGCCAATTTTCACTGCCTGCATCAGAGATGGGATAAGACATACTGGCAGCTAGTCCAGTGACATCAGCTGAGTTCATCGACATAAACGCTGCCAAAGAAGGTTGTGGTGCATACGGATAAGCACTCAGCAGATTGTTTGAGTATGGATGATATCGGCTGCAACCTAAATCAGAAAAGGAATGAAATGAAATCAGGGAGGCGCATTGTTAGTACATTACATACATCAATTTACTAATAATCTAACACGGAATTCTATATTGCCATCTGTTGAACTACAAATGATTGTTACCTGTTTGTGTATCAGAATGTGAAGTCGGTAAGCCATATGGAAGGCTACTGGCACACGGTTCAGTCATGTGGTGGCTGGTTATGTTAGAAGAATAGTATGTGCTGCTTACAATTGATGTTGAATCATAAGTGGTGTTTGCATCAGCAGTAGAACTCATGGGATGAAATGATGGCGTTGAGTAGTCAGTGATATGATTAACAGGTGATGTCAAAGTACAGCTTCCAGGCGGTGGTGGAGTGCCATTGTGATCAGGCATCATACTATGTGGTCTGTCCTGTAGCATTGAGTTATCACTGCCAGCCAATGGGACGGGGTGCTTTTTAGAAAACCAAGCCTACATCATAAAACCAAAAGTTGACAACAAATCATGTGGGCTGACCCACTATCCATAAACAGAAGTACCCTATTAAAAACTGCATAGCCTAGATCATTTTACATGTTAGTAACACATTATTTTTGAATTCTTTAGGTAGCCATATATTTATACCTGTGGTATGTTGACATTACATTGGTATGTCTTTGGGTACCCCATAGTGGGATAAGAAAAGAAGCTTATTATCACATGTAAACAAAGTGATCAACCTTGTTAATTACTAGGTATGAAATAAGAGGATTGTTACAAGTCCCACAGCCCTTTTTAGTCTACTATCTCTGTGTGTGTGTAGCTAAACAATAACAGCTAGAGATGGTACTTCTGATCACCTTGAGTTTAGCTTCATTAATCTGGTAGTTCTGTGCTATTTCACTGAAGCAGTCTGTGCCATTCACCGGGTACAACATTTCCAAATCATTCATGGCCGCTTCAGGTAGACTGCAGGGACTTTTCACGCTCACTTCGCTGCACTCTGAAGAAGAATCTGTAGAAAAGACCACAAACATAAGCTTTTATTTCAGCTAATGAGCATTAAGTTTCGTAAAAAATTTGTTGTAGCCTACAAAATGTGCATGCAGAGCAGCAAAATCATGTTAAAGGCATCCCATTATAGTCCACAAGACCACTTGATACATCAACAAATACCAAGTGTTTGTTTTGTGATAACAGAGCTAGATATGTAACACTTGTATGATTGTGGTGCATTATCTAACCTTCTTGGTCGTTGATCTGTTGGTACTTGGCCATTGGACTAGCTGACTGGGACACTGGGCTGGCCTGACATGACTCTGGGGCAATACTTTGTGGGCTGCTACCATTCTGCATATCAATATTATTATTATTCTGGTTGATGTGGGATGAGCCCTTTTGGATGACAGCCATTGGAACTGAATTAGGTGATGAAGCTGGCAGGAATGGTTGGTTGTTTGCAGCAGACGAGGCTGAGTAGGATGGGAACTTTCCAGAGACACTCAAGTCAACAGAGTAAGTTATCGGACCAGCTTTTGAGGACTCAATTCCAGAATAGCACGACTGATTGTACATGGAACCACATGAGAAACTGTCACTGCTCGGTGAGAATGGTGGCAGTCTTGCACTCTGAGTGTTGCTTGGAATAGTTGACATTAAGGATGATGGAGGGATGACCCCTGTAGTCGGTAAACCACCGTAAGGGGTGACCAAGCCCATGCTTGATGTAGAGTGTATATTCTGAGCTGGCATATCTACCCTGTTGTTGGTGAATGACAGGGCATTCATTTGGTCCATCTGCATTGCAGCATTGAAGGAGCTTTGGTGCAGCACAGCTTGTCGCTCGACCATTGCTTTTTGCTTCTGCTGTGCTCTGGTTCTCACTATCCTGTTGATGGAGCTGACTGAAGGAACGTTGTTTTTGTCACACACTCCGTCACTCAACAGCTTGTCTCGGATCTCCCAGGCAAATATGCTGGGGTTCTCCTGTTTGTAATCCTCAATCTTTACAACCACCTTTGGAGTAGCAACCTTTGGTTTGCTGCCTCCAATAATCCCAGGTCTGATCGATCCGGTCTCGTAAAATCTACAGAATAAATCGAGCGTGCAATCAAAATGCTACACTTCAAGGTGCAAATTAGCTAATTGCCTACCTGCCAAGTATTTTGCTCACGCATCCGTGCGAGACTCGAAGCTGCCTGCTAATATCGCAAGGCCGCACTCCATTTTGAGCAAGCTCCACGATCTTCCTTCGGATCGGCTCTGGCAAAGGCCTACCGTTTACAAACAAGCCTCCGAGTTGATTTACGCCACCTTGTCCTCCGGATTTGACCATCTTAAAGTCTTTATACATCTAGCAACTAAAAAACTGAGCTTTAAATGCGTTCGCCGTCAATGGCTTGTTTAACTACTTTCTGCTTTCAGCTATCACTAAAGCAAGAAGGTTTGGCAACTAACTCGACTCGGCTACTTTTATAGCCGGCTGATCGAGACCATTGGACATTGTATGGCTCCCCCAAATATTGTCACGTTACGCAACTTCCGAAACTTTAACCAGCTGACACATGAAAACTTTAATGTAAAATGCAATTTTTGACAACAAAAAATAAAATATGCAGACAGGGAGAATATACAAAGTTAAACTGAGATATGTAGCTACTCATACTTAAGTTATTAATTACAAAGGAGATTGCTGGACAATTCTTAAGTTAGCAGCTATAATGTTGTTTCTGACAAACTATGAATGCGTCCGTTTACACGAATTGCCAGTTTATTGTGTACAGCAATAGTTTTGTGATTCTTGTTGCTGCTCCCATTTGAATTCATTAGCTGGGAATGTGGCGTGTGTCCATTCTGCATTGGACAGCAATCTGCTATATTCATATAACCATTTGTTAGTTGGGTTGGCGATGAAGTTTCGGCAAACACATTGTTCTGATTGCGATCTGTTGATTTTGGTGAGAACGTGAGACTGGCAGTTGAGCGTGGCGATGTGAGAGTGCTGTAAGAATTGGGTAGCGAGCAACTTATTCCACTGCTCAATTCTTTGCCAGGAAAGATCGGCATTGATTGTGAAGGCGTAAGTGAGACCATTAAGCCAACGCCTTTCTCATTGTCAATTATCGGCGGCTTACAGATATCCCTACGCAGGCCTTTAATACGTTCTTCAACTGTCTTGGCAGATAGTCTAGCCTCAGCATCATCATCCCAACACTCAGTAATAGTATTCACGAACGATTCCAATTGCTACACAAAAAGAACAAGATAATATATTACAACTCATAGAAATTTAATAAACTAATGAAAACATTATAGTAAACAAAAACTCTTGTTGACTTCCGCCTTTTAACATATAAGACAAGTGAAAACTTTACAATACAAAGAACCCTATAGAATCATACTATAAGCATGGGACCATAGGAAAGATAGGCATAACCACATAACCATTCTTCTTAAGTGGTGAGCCATTGAAACAATAGGTAATTGTACAATATCATCAAATTTCCATATACATCATATCGGGAATCACTACAATTATCGATACTGCCCTAAATGGTGCTTCAACTATGGCATAGTGGAAGGTAATTGATAGCAAATAGCTTCCTGATCTCATACTACATATGATTGGTCTGTCAGCTGTACTACAAAGAGACCATGTCTTGTGAAGATGGCCAGGTGTTGGGTACAAGCACTTCAAAAGAGATTAAAATATCAGCTCCGATACAACCAACAATTAAGTTTGTACAAAACCAAGAGCCACAAAAACCCGACACAACTTTCAACAACTAGCTAGCTATAGTTAACTGCAGGCTAACATGCAGATATATGTTTAAAGCTCAGTAAAAAGGCTTTCAAAAGATGCAAATAGGAAATCCTGTGTGGCATATAAATGTACAAGTGTAACAACTTTAGTAACAAAAAAGATATGTTAATGATAATAGGAAATCAACGTAGAATGGCAAGTTATTTCCAGTGCTGGTATTAGTGACGAGATAACATATAAAGTTCAACTTCCCGTTTGTATGATTGAGATTAATTCAATGTTAACCAAATATGGGAAACAGTATATAAGCTTCAAACCACTAGACAGCCATACATAGGACCACACGGGCTTCTGGCCTACCAAAGTAACAGATGACTGCAATGGAAATGGCTGCAAAGCCAGTTACTGCATCTCATGCACTCTGGATAAGGAACGAAAAGTCACCAGCAATTCACAGCCCATTTCTCTTGTTTCAGCACGAGGCCCACCAAATGGTGATGCAGAGAGTTTAATCCATTAATAATATTCTATTAAGGCCTATTGTAGCATAAGCAACCCTACATTGTGAACATGTAAAGATTCTTTAACCATGCACCAAAAACCACCCAAGGGCGTATCCACTTACACTATAATGCAGGGCTTATATTTGTGCATATATAGTTTGTAATTGCTAAACACGATATAGAATTCAGTGACACAATATGACCATATATTACATATGTTCTGTAATCAAGGAGGCCAACCTATACGCATCTAATCCTAGGAATTCAGACTCTTCTTGATAGTTACTCAAACATTGTATAATCTTTATCCATTAGATGATCACAACTTAAGGTAAACTGTAAGCATACAGGTCAGATACTATGTTCAATTTCCTCACTAGTTACATCATAACTAGGAACCCTTACTTTACTAGATGCACAGTGTAAACATTACATAATATTATACTGACGTATAGCTAGTGAGGTAGGGTAAGCTGTTAGTGGAACCATGATAAGTGAGGAAACACCTTTAGAACTAACCATATTCACAACTACCATGATTGGGATCCTTCTCCCCTCAAATTAGAAACTTTCTTAAGCTATTATAGCTAGCTACCTTAATTTGCATATATACCGGTAAAACGCAATTAAAACTCTTAAAAATATAGCTAGCTAATGACGACAACGGATTTATACATTAATAAGAGACAGGTTGTAGAGAGGCATAATTTTACTTGTTTACTCATGTATGTCAATTATATTTGCAAAACGGAAACTTGACATCGGATGACATCATTTCTATGAAAAGCTAGCTAGCTAGCTGGCCATGGCTGGCACAAAAAGTTGGTAGAGCAATGCATCTCCACAGCTTAAACACAGTTCTGAGGAAAAGCAGTTAAAACCAGTTTATGAGAAAATTGGTAGAGAATACTAATACTGCTTGCTAGTTAGCTTAGAAGATAATGTAATATCCTTGTATGTCTTGTTAATATCAGAGATCATAGGGATTATAAGAGATCATGTGATATACTTCGTCACCACGAGCAGTAGCTAGCTAGGTACACATCAATTTAAAAATCAGCCCAGCCTTCCCTTGAAAATTGGACAGTAATACTTAGCTATAGCACTGTAAAATATAGCTACTTAGCTAGCCTACCTTTGTAGTTTGCTAATGAAACTATTTGACTATGAAGCAACTAGCTCACTAGCTAACTAGGTATAATGAACTTTGCATACAAAGTAAGTGTGCACACAGCAATACACAAACACTAGCCAAGTTAGCCAGCTACATTAAACCAGACATGTAGCTACAAGTCAAAATCACTGATTTTCAAATGTGTTGCTAAGTTTCATAGTAACATTGATATAGAAAACTTACAGGATTGACATTAAAGGCAATGGGAAACTCGGGTCGCTTCTTGCCAGCTATAACAACTTGTTTCATCATCTCGATGGTTGGATTTCCTTTTAGCTCATCCTCAAATGGCTGCATGTAGTCTCCAGGGTTTGCTAACAAAACAAGAATTACTTGGAATCATGTTATCAGAATAATGCCAATATTACATCATGCATTAATTTGTCTATTTTCAATATTCCCATTAAAATACTTAAATACTTTCAATATATAGCTAGCTATTAAAAATGCCTATCACTTCCACTATTCCACTTAGTCCGATGATACCAGGAAAACAGGAATTCACTGTAACCATTATACTTATACTTAATAAGGGCTTTTATTCAATAAGGAAAACATTTATTCCTTATTTATACTGACCTGTGGTTACATTAACCACAAAATCAGTTATTTCTAATATAAATTCTATGGAAACGCAGTGAAGTAACATCTAATGATAAAGATAATGGCATATACATATACGAGTCAGTGGAAATTGAAAACCCGTTGCTAGGCAATGTACACGTACCACTTCCATATTAGGTTCCAAAAGAATATGCAATTTGATTAGCATGGCCAACAATATTCTGTAAATGGTTGTAGGAACCATTCGTAACCATGCAAGCTTACTGAGTTAGTGGATGTAAAAACAAACACTGCAGTTATTAACAAGAACAGGCATGCTAATTCTTACATAAGATCCACTTGGGAAACATAGCAACCAGAAGAATATCACCTCTCGCACAGTAATCAATACAACAGTAGCTCAATTTTAGTTATCTACAATTTTGAGCCTCAATATTTTGAAATCATTAGCTAAGTGTCAGTATGTGCAATTTTTTCAACAAGGGAATTTATGTACTGGAAGATAATAAACCATTTTCTGACAGCCGTTGATGATATAGTAACAATATGTTCACCTATTTTACAATGATAGGACTACCTAGGAGGCTAACTGCAATCAGAACAGTTACAGAATCTCAGCAGCATCAAAACAATTGTGACACTTTATGTTCTCTGCCACAAGCATCTTTGGAATGTGCATAGCATGTTATTACCCTCAGGAGGGGGATGGTTGAGTAGATAACAGCCATAGCTACACACTGTTGTACAACTTTCAGCACACACACTGTTTGCTAACACATATTTGTGATCGCATGAAATAGTTTATTTAACCCTCCTTGTTTACCCCCTTTTGTGCCAGTTCCAGTTAACTACAGTTTTCTCATCTCAATTTGCAACAGATGATTAGAACTCTTATAAATAGCTATATGCATTCAATGTGCTTGCTATTCTAATTTAGGGTGCTTGCGTATAATTAAAATTATGTAGTTATATATTCCCATGCAAATAATGAATTCTGTGTAACTAGCTAGCTAAGTATCTTTGTATCCATCATGAAAAGTGTTTTAATGATGATATCACTAATGAATAAAGTGAGGCACACATTAACTGACACTCCTGTATCAACCAGTTAGCTGCTGGCTAAAGCATCTCTAACTACCTATGATTCCTGAGAACTGGGAGTTAGATCATCAGAGACATCTTGCTCGTAGGCATGGACTTAGTACAAAGACCGATGGCTTACAATGGTCAAGTTTGTGTTACCATTTAGATTACAAATATTTAGAACACGTTGTTTTATGACATACATTGTCATGGGGTGGGTATGTAGTTCAGAATGTCCTGCATGCAAACTTTGTAATTATATTTTGTAAAAACATGTAAACACACATACTTACATGATGCTTGTACACAAACGTACAAATGGTGAAGGTTGCACAAACATGTTATCATTTGTGTGTGTGTGTGTGTGTGTGTGTGTGTACAGATATGCATGTGTTCCATATATTGCACAAGCAGGTAGCTAGCTACGTGCAGCGACATTTGTTAAGACATCAACAGAAAAATCCATGCAAGGAGTAACCAGAGCTCTCCCTGTGTTAGAAATACAAATAAAATTTCCCTTAGAGCTAAACCAATATCCCAACCCTTAAACCATAAGATCCTTATACAAAGAAAAGAGATTTGATTCCAATAAGTAACTATATAGCTAGCTACTGACAACTGAGATATAATGTAACTATGAAACAGCAAACCTCACAAGTACTAATAGTAAAATATAAATAACTGAATAGAGCTAACAAAGGATAATATATAAACACACTATTGTTCTGTGTTATTAACCAGACAAAGAGGAAGCCTATAAAGATCATATTTGTTATATGTTTACATCACAATTTTATGCCAATAAGCTATATATTTATTTAACTACTTATTTACTTTATCTATTGAATTAGCTGCCCTGGACTGGAAGCATAGCCACACATTGAAATAACAATGAATCTGTGGCACAAAAACACAGTCAACATTATCAATGCAATGTAACAGTTTTTCTAAGCAAAGTAACCAACAAATAAGAATGAGTGCCAGAGAGTGTGTGAATGCCAATAATCCAAAACAATGTAGCCACCACGAACAGATTATCTTCCAAGAATCTCGGCACATTCCCAATAAGAAACAACAAAACTGCTGTCAACAAGCATTAATAGTACTAATGAATACATATAAACGTGATGAATTGGATGATAATAGATTATTATCCTCATGAAATGCGTTGTATCCATGTGCAGTACATTCCTGTAGAAGTGTGCAAACATAATTGCTCTCTGAATATGGTTAGCGCACGACTGTATGTAATTCTTGCTATATAAAATATGTAGCACGCCTGATAATTGATAGCTGGGGAATCATACTTAACTAACTACCAACATTCAAGCTTGCAAATGTATTAAGGCATGCAGAGGATTATACATTATATAAATTATTATAATATCCTGGTATTCATATTACACTGGGCTGTTATCAATAAACTGAAATATTATTATAGCTAATCGATGAATATGATGGATTAGTTTATACAGTGTGACCCAATAAACTGTGTTTACCAATATCATGATTACAAGTGTGCACATGTACACTTTCAAAACCGTGAAATTCCAAAATTAGATTACTGCACGTAAAAATATATAATGCTCAAATAAGGACATGCAGCTTATCTCCTCTGCTGTACGGACTACAGTGGTTAGTTGATTGTCCTGGTTTATTTCTCTTAAGTAAGTTAGCTTGTTACTGTAAGCCAAAGCTTTGTAAGTGACAAGGCCCATTCCCAGAGGATTAATCAACACTTATACACACATATACACACACCAGAGAATATCCCATCATTGTTGATATATTGAAGCCTCTGTACTTCAGTCACCATTCCAATTAATTAATAAAGTAGTTCTAATGGTTTCCTGGTCCACTCCATTACAGCAGTAACTACCTCTGGTCACCAAAGTATGGGATGAGCTGTTATACAATTTCTGAGACATCAAAGCAAAGGATGTTAACCTCAAGGTTGGCAGAGAGCTGTTGTGTCCACCCTGACCAACAGATTGATGTAGTGGCTTGCTCAGAGATTGGCGTTAGCTTTGAAACAAATTATCTGTTGACAGCTCAACCCTGCTAACAAGCAGGTGACACTCTGCTACAAAGGGATTACAATGGCGAACAAATATTGAGTAACCTTTGAGGCTAAGACATCAAAGGCTAGTGGACATTTCTCAGAGACAAAAGACAAAAATGTATCGCATTTCATGGTAGAGGATTTGGTTACACAACAGTGGTAATACAAGTAACAGCTTCTAAACTAAAGGATGCTCAAGAAGTTCTATAGCTATAGAACATTTACATGCCTTAAGAATAACAAAGGGTTGCTTGCTTGAAGTATATCACGCCTGGCATTTGTGCCAGCCTATTTGTGCATTGTCGTTGTCATAGCTACACAGTTTCTTCACACCACCGAGCATAAAATTGCTTGGAGCACAGCCTTTATACATTGCAAATATAAACACTTGCTGCACAAGCCATACAGACAAAAAATACTTCAAATACCATAGTTGGCTAATACCATAAAACTTACCACTCTCAGATAAACACAATTCTATTTGGAAGTCCTTAAATCATGTTCCATTACACCATTATTATTTATTACCCAAATATGTGTTTTTATAGGATGATAATGTGTCTGTTAGGGGCTCTAGGAGCTGAATCATATAAGAAATGACACGGTGATCAGCAGTAAGCAACAGTTTAGTTATATGTTTATTATTGTTTATGTCTAAGTTCCCTGGAATTACCGTTTAGTTCTTGAAATGTTCTCTTTAGCACCTTGTACTGCTTGTAGTAAAAATGCTAATTGGGCCAGTGTGTGTGAGGTATGAGAAGTAATACAGTAGTTAGCTATCTATAAATATCCTTAGCCGTTTATTTCTACTGCTAAAGCTGAACCAATATATCTCAATGGCAATTACAATTTTGCCAAATATTGATAACAATAAGGTTAAACTTCACCAGCTGCACTTGTTTTATCAAATAGCTAAACAAGATATTTCTTTGTTTGTTAAGAAGTCTGTATGAGCGTGTGAACATATTGTAAAGTAATTTGGTACAAAATTTGCCAAGTTCGGATAAGGAATAAGTCCACCTCTAAAAAAGGAACGCACTCCACACACAGAATAGCAGCTGTTGCAAACAACACCTGCTAGTAGTAATTGCAGTGGTACAGCCACACTAATCCAGTCAGCACACACATGAAATGAAGTGTGACACTGAATTATGTGGTAACTAAATGCCATAACTTTAACCGGTCCTACAAAGGCCACTTCAAAGCCAAACAGTGAATCTGTAACACGTTTGTTCCCTCTGTGTGGTTGCAACCTGCCAACATGCAATTGTGTCACAAATTTTGTTCACAATAGCGCTCCAGTCGATAACACAACATATCTTCAATCTGTATACATTTTTCAATTGCATCACTCCTTTCTTACATTAAATAAAAACTTAACTATCCCCACAGAGTAAGGATATAAATCATAACAGCATAGCTCTTGCATAATCCATATCAGTTCATAAGGATAATATCTTCCCATGGTATTGCGATAATAATAATAAACATATGCAATAACTGTCTCTGCTCACAAAGTGAGTCAAGTTTGTCAATACAAATGAATTATCTTCTCATATAAATATTATATAAATATTATATATATATATATATATATATATATATATATATATATATATATATATATATATATATATATATCACTAAAGATGATATGATTATCATAAATAAACAGGTCTAGTGGCTGTCTCTGCTTGTGAGGTCAGCTACACAAAACAAGTTTGTCAATACAAGCCATCATCACACACACACAGTCAACAGCTTGAACAGATCATTAAGTTCAACACGTGTTGTCAACTGTTTAGCACAAGTACATAAATGTACACAAAATTTGTACCCATTAGAAGTTAGACTACCAACTACATTGCAGTGAGCCTATAATATATGTAGCCAGTCAGGTATTATTAAGGTGTATAGTTAACAATACAATTATACAATTTTCTACTTATGCATGAAAGAGCTGCCTTAAAAATCCTGCCATCAAAACAGTAAAGGATAATTAAGTACTTAGCTATCCTTCAGCTCCAAAACTCTTGAATCTTGACTAGTGAAGTGAGAAAACCTGCACATCTGTATATGCCACAATGAATTTCTATGGTACTTGTACATTAAAAGGATTTCTCAATGATGACATATGGCTGAATACCATAATTTAATTTTATTCATTTTAAAGTGTCCCAGTATCTACCTATCTACTGCAGTAATATTACAAGTAGCTAGCTATGTATATCTAAGAACTACACAACTAAACAAAGGCTTATCTACAAATTGCTATATATAGTTTAAGTACAGTAGTAAATTTGAACGCAGTTGTTGCTGTAGCATTCTTACTGTAGTTAGTGGCAAGTTGCACAATGTAGCTACTGTGGTAAGGTTCATCAAGGTTGAACAGCTGCCAAATTATGCTTAACCATTGCAGCACTAAAAAGGAAGCCAGGTGTTGGCTGCAATGCTTCTCAATTTGTATGTATTTGCATACAACCGCCACAAAAATTGCAATATTCTTAATATCAATTTTATAAATTACAAGCAGAGTTCACTTCTTATTGTTCGCAATCAAAAATCGAAAATGGTGACCATAAATAACTTTAAAAATGTGACCAAAAATGGGCACTCATTTGGTATCCAGCATTGCATGTAAAGTATTGTGACTACAGGCCCCCGTTGCTATGATACAATACAAGTGTGTTGTACACAGACCATGTTGTTTACCGTGAGAACAACTCTCATACTTTAAATCCCAACAACTACCCAACCAAGACAATAATCAATACATTTATAAAAACTGCACACTCCCTACTACACTCTATTGGCTATTAAGAATTGTTTAGAAAGCTTTGAAGTGCACTGGTCAGTTTGCCCATGGGAAAACTCGACGTATTGTCTAATATACACTTAAAATGAACTGAAAACAAGTGATGACATTGGTACCTGTAATAACATATTGAAACATTTGGTCGATAAAAGTAGTGATATTGTTTATATAATAACTAGTAGGCAGCTAGTGTGTTGACAATCAATGTAAGGTGTCTAGAATGTCACAATAATTTATCCCAGCAGATATTCCAGACCAATTCTTAAGGGAAATTCTACTATCATCACCATAGGAGTAAAGCTTAACCACTTCAGACATATTAAACACGTTAAATGACAATTCTATATACAATAATGCATACTGTTAGCAAATGACAATTCTATATACAATAATGCATACTGTTAGCAAATTTCTATACACTGCTAACAAATTTCAAAGTTATTTGTAATCATATTGGTTACCAATATAAAACTACCAATACTAATTTATAAAAGTATCCCATATTGGTAAATCCACAGGGATTGGCTTAAAAACATCTGGAGACAGAGAGAGCCAAGTCAATCTTAGAAGAGAGGTTCTATTTTAACGGGATGCGATTAGACTCACCATCGACTGTATCTAACTTGCGTATTTCCAAATGAACACAAGCTACTACTGTATATATGTGGTATATTTGGGGGTGGTTTTAATTTTGTGGTTTGGCGAATCACGTATGTATCGCCAAATTAAATGTACACCATTTAGGCTGTAAGCATGGGTTTCTTTCCATACAGTACTTAAAACCACCAATTAAAAATCTCGCCAATTGTATTTCTAGAGCAAATCGCCAATTATTAGAGTTGCCAATAATTCTACGTATACGGTATAATACAGTTAAACCAATAGCTTTCTATCTGAAACTACACAATGTTTCTAATACTTAACGATAATAAACTTCAACACTTTACGTGGATGACCAAAACAGAAATAAACAATTTAAATCAATCATGCGTAAAATACTATTAGTTGAAAGCGTCAACCAAATATGTACAAACACACTACAACAATCTCAGCCAGCTGATGCTACAAAAACATTGTGCAAGACAGCTGGCTCCAGGAATAAATCAAAATTACAAAAGGTTGCCAAAATATAAAGCCACACAAATCTCTACTGTTTACACTCCCACCTTGTTACCATGGCAATAATTGAAAAATATGTTACAGAAAGAACTCATGTTAGAGTTTTACTATGGGATAGTTCAAATACATTGTGTTTTGGTTTCCACAAGTCAATTTGTTTCTTTGCAGTGTGAAACCGAAAAAGCTAGAGATCTAGCAAAATTTTATGGTAGTTTGTTTAACAGAACACCCGGTACTATTTTTGCCAAGTGAAACTTTATGCAGGTCATAAGCTTGAGATACACGGCCACGGTTTGGTAACAATTGTGATACTCACATTATGATCCAATATCAAACAGGTGCTTTTAAGCATATAACAGCTAGAGGCATATAACAGACCAAACACACACAGCAATTGTCATATTATCTTCTTCCATTTCTTTGTCTATGCCACACTTTCCCATAATGAATTGGTAATTTGTTAATACCCATGAATCTGTTTTATTTTATCTAGTTACAAAGTACAAATGGCATTACAGTTACAAAGTACAAAAAGTAAGTATATTTTATCAGACATAGAATATACTCATCCCAGTATGTCATAATTCATTGACAACTCGGAAAAATTGTGTCCATACCACAAAACAATTTTTGAAGTCTTTGTAAATCTGGTTAACTAAATCATGAATAATATTACGGAAATTAACTTAATACTGCCCTGGTGGTGGTCGCCTTCCTTGGTGAGATTTGCAATGGTACAATGAAGCACTATCTACGGCCTCTTTGTTATGAATGACAAGATTGTAGAATCGTTGTGTTCTGATGTGACACATTAACCCACTTGAAGCCTAAGATATTCTACTGTCACAACAAAAATATTGTTTTTAATGATACAAGATCAACAGGATAGCTCTGCTGTGTAAGAAGCACTAAATATTCAGTTATGCTATTTATTTTGATTGGTTAAAGCATGTAAAATTATAGGGTACAATTGCACAGGATTGTTACTAAAGATATTCAAATATTCAGTGCTAAGATGACTGTTGGCATTTGTAAATTTACAACAGTGGATTGAGTGGAAGTGATGAGGCTATATGCTATATTAATATGCAATACATTGAATAAAAGCACCATGTATGATTAAACAAAGAAATTATGTGTCAACTTACTGTCATCGACGACGCATCTTGTAGCAATCTCCCATAGAACCAACCCACAAGCATACATGTCGATCCTCATGAATGCCTCACGCTGGAAGTTCACCGCTCCCTCAAGTACCTCTGGACTCATATACCTCGTGGTACCCACCTACAGAAATGTTACAATACCCGGCATCTTAAAATATTGTGCGGTAGTTGTATTGGAAATAATTTGAGGTCAGTGTTACAAAAGTGTGTGCTTCATTAAATAACTGGTAATTTTTCACTGACTGACAAGATGGTATTTATGACATGTCATCAAGGTGATGTTGTGATTAGAGGTAGTTACTACCTCACCACACACTTAACAACACTACCATTCTAAGAAGCATCCCATCCATGGAATTAACTTAATTTGTTCTGCCTATAATCTAATGCTTTGATATGGCTGATGAAAGATAATGAAATTAAAGGTATTTTCTCTCTACCAGGATGCAAACAGTAAAAATGGCACATCCAACATTTTTATGCTACTCATTTATAAGCAGTGAATGTATAAGTTGGTGCATAACTTTAAGTGAGAACGGATTATTTAAGCACACTTTTAATTCAAGTATTAAACAGCACTTATATGATGTTAAACCCTGCCTTCCTTGCTGATTCACGTTTGATGTTTGTCAGTGTTCACACATGCACACACATACACATATATACAGACAGACATAGACAAAAACACACACAGACACAGGCACACACAAACAGACACAGACACAAACAGACACACAACAACATTTGATAGTTAATGACTGTTAAATAGTTTGTTCAGCAACTTGTAGGCAACTGCCTACCTTCTGTCACAATAATTGCTATTTGTCTTGCGCCCATCAAGAATGTGAGCATATAACATCTAGTTATCTGTGCAGCACTAAATCTTAATATATATTATAAATTTCCTTGTTTACTACTGTACTTGTACAAGAAGTGAGGGGCATTATTATTTAATTATCCCAACACTTGTCCATTAGCACCACTTGGCTAGCCATTCAGGCAGCTAACTCAATTAAGAGCAGGTATGGTGAGTCATATACACCACTCCAGTATCATAACACTGTGATTCAATTTAGACTTGTGGCAGGTCACCTCCTGCCACGTGATCAAAACGTGGACACATTTTTTTCAGTTTAAAAATTGCCGCCTACTCTTGGTTGATGCAACAGAGCCGCACCCACTGGATACACTACACCATACAGCCACGCCCACTAGCAACACTGCATCAACACTGTTATAGTTTCTTGCAGTCCTAATTCATTTACCATGTCACTAAGGAGTAGATAGTTACTACGTTATGTTAATCAATTAAACAGAATAACAGTGCTTAGGTATCACCTAGGCAGTTATCTCCACAGTCAGCTCCTCAATTTGGTAGTCCAGTCACTAGTAACACAGCCAAAACCATCTTGTTACTGGCACAACAAGATTTTGCACACCTTATAAAGAATGTAACCTTCATTTTCTATACATAACATGATATTTTCTTAACCTATGGTACATGCGCAATTCCAGGGATATACAGGCAAGTGCAAATTAACCACAGGTGTAAGCCTGATATTCACCGGTTTCATTAACATAAACCTCGGTCTCAGTCCATTGGATAATGTTGCGTGACGACTATTAAAACACGACAGTGATCCTAATGCATAAATGGCTTGACAACTGGACACCCAAAAAACATGTTTACCACTGAACACCACTTGATTGCTACAAAGACGTGTGGCAACACTTTGTTTGGTAGCAAGTATGAATTTTGAAAATGCTGTGGGGCTCAACATAAGGCCTTGATAGAAAATGCACCAGGCGTCACTGCGGTATGGCTGAAAAAATATTTCAAAAGCAAATTGGCAAAACAATAGCATATGCGGTGAACCTGTGACATCTGGCCAATACTCCTCCATAACTGGTAGCCAACCACGAGTAACATAACAGTTTAACAGCTCAACCGAAAATGAAAAAATGCCAAATCAAGCTAATTGCAAACTATTTGGTATGCAAGTATTGTGGTCGTTGGTTGGCCACATTTCCACGACCATAGAACTAACTTAGTTCGCCATTGAACAGCAACTCCCTTCATCTTCAGACCATTCCTTTGATGCTGAAGTGATTTTAGATCCTCCAATTTCACACTGTAAGTGCTAGAAGCCAGGAAGTGGTCGTGAAAGACAGTATTAACCAATTACTTAACAGTAAAATTTACAAAGTTTCCCATCTCCAGTTCTACTATAGACAAAGAACTATTAGCCAGTAGGACAAATTAGGAATAAAACTTACTCAAACCACAGGGACCACAGAATTACTGAAAATACTGTACATTAAAAATCTGAGTAAAACAATTACACATGACTCATTCCTTTGCTCCAGCGACAATGTCAAAAATTCCAACAGTGGTACACGTACAGTAGTATATCTAGTGTTTTTCTAATAGTAATAATTGTGGAAGAGTGATGAGGAGGAAATTAAGGCAGGCCACACAAATGTAAGCTATCACATCATCTTGCCCCCACACGCACGTGGCATATGGACACTATGTGTCCCTACATGTCCCTAACAAGCTGGTGAACTCCTACACAGTAGCGAGTCTCCAGCAGGAATCCACCCCATTACAATCTGACTAGTGTTGTATGCTCACTGATGCATTAGTGGTATTTATTTTCACATTAAGCAAGTTGGATTTTGCTATATATATGTATCTATATGGACAGATTATCACAACGCATTTTGTTATCAAAACAGTGTCTGTCGATGATGATAATGGTTGATATGTCTGGAGCTGTCATATAAGCTTACTGGAAATTTGTACAACTTGTTCAGCTGATCACAAAGTTTATATTGCTTTTACCAAAGAAGGCTCAAATGCATCAAGAGCAGACATATACACGTGCATATACACATGCACACGCACCACACACACACACACACACACACACACACACACACACACACACACACACACACACACACACACACACACACACACACACACACACACACACACACACACACACACACACACACACACACACACACACACACACACACACACACACACACACACACACACACACACACACACACACACACACACACACACACACACACACACACACACACACACACACACACACACACACACACACACACACACACACACACACACACACACACACACACATTATAATAACAAGACACTTTCTTGGGAAAGTAACTTCCACTTGATGTAATTGTAAATGATTGCACAACACAAACTTGGCTAAACCATTAATGGCTAATGTAATAATGTCATGGGGAAGTGTCACCATGTATCCCCCCATCACATAGCAACACATCTCATCACTAAGAAACACATAGCAACACATATAACCTTTCATAAACCAGCGACCAAGAGATAAAAACAACGTGTTATCTTATTCATTACCACAGGCTAGGCTCATACAATAACTTATATAGTAACCAAATAATAAATGAAGTAACCTATTTAGCCTGTACAGCCATAGCAAACCAAAACCATTTGCAATGATCTTATTAGACTGGCATGGTCATTAGTCATATTATTAAACACAAACACAAGACTAACCCATTTTGGGATGTTATGATGGTCACTCTTGGAATAAGGTGATACAAGGAAGTGACAATACAGGTTTTGGCTATTAAGCAGTGAAATAAGTAGTGGTGTGCAATACACTTGAAGCACTGTATCTGTATCTAAATACTGTGTAGTTGTGATACAATACAGTATCGTGATACAGTTATTTTTATGATCATGTTTTAATCAATTGTGTGGGCGTTCGATAAGCTTACATGCTGCAATGCTAACTGTTAGGGCACAGAATATTGTTAGAAAGCAAGCTGAAACAGTTTATAAAACAGCAAACAAATTGCCTACATTGCTAAACTGTACTGTATAGTGCAAAACAGCGGCAGGGAAACTTTGGCAAATTGGCGAATGACATTGGCCAATTGGCGAAACAAACGTTATTTGCCAATATTTTACCCAGCCAAATTCCAGAACCACTTAATTAGCTAAAGGAAAAGTTTAAATTCGTCAACATTTTCCTTGCCAAAACTCTGAAGCGATTGATTCGTCAAAGTTTTCTCCCACCACCGTTTTGCACTATACAGTATACCGATCATTAGAAATGAGTTATCCATTGATTGTCACATGTAAAGATGCTAAACAACATGTGTATCAGTTATGCATGCATAATAAGTGTCATGTGAATATACTGAAAATTCTTCGATTAGTCATTTGGTAGTGGAAATACTGGAGGCTTTATTTCATGTAAATGCACTGAAGAGGTTGACAAATACGTGCATACACACCCGCACGTGTACACACACATATATACGCATATACATACATACATACATACATACATACATACATACATACATACATACATACACACACACAACACACACCCATACACACGCACACACCTATACACACACACACGCACACACACACACACACACACACACACACACACACACACACACACGCACACACACAAGAATGCTAAATTACATGCATCTACAAACTTAATATAGCAAAAGACCACTATATCATCAATAAATCTAATTGATCTAAACCAGCAATAATTAAGTTATCCAGATTCACATATAGTGGCCATCTCTTGGTCATTTAATGGTTGTAATGGATTTTTGGTTTCCCCTCACGTACTCTTTATATAAACACTAGCAAAGTGGTGCGCTGCAAGGTAAGGCTTTGTGATGTAATATCCCTCACAAGCCCTGCCACACACGGTGTAAGCAGTGACTTACAGTAGAAACTATAAAGCTCAAGCCTGCCAGAAACAAAGATAATTACGAACTATGAACAGACTTAACAGACACTAGCAAAAGTTTTTGTCTTTTAAAAGACATGCCCGCTACTCCACCACAAATAATGAACTATCATAAACAGATAAATGTTCTGCAGGGGTGCATACCAGCAGAAAAGTTTTGCAGTGTTGCATTCCCTGTTGTTACATTTACACTGTTACTTTCACAACAGCCACACGATTCGTGAAAAACACAAACTTCCTCTGCAGAATATTCCTCGTTTATGGTATAAAGCCCAAATAAAATTGGTACAAAAATGCCTAATAGAGCAAATGTCTTACTCTGTATTTTTGCTTGTAGTGTGGGTAATGAGTGCTACCCTACATTATGAGCTGTACAGGCTCTCACACAAACAACATGATAATGGGTTCACCAGATATAGAAGAGTAACAGAGCCTCGCTAACAGGTTTACAAAGTCACACCCATTTTGCTAACAAGTCTGAAGCTTTACTACAGCTCAGTAAACAGGCTCTGAGACCAGTGAACTATGTGTCTGCCACAATTTCTTCAGTAGTGAGCTTGCCAAAATTTTCTCCCACCAAAATTTGCCTCCAGATGTGGCACACAATTATAAACAACGGCCTTGCAAGCTGCCATTATTAGAAGTTTTTTCTCACTTTAGTGAGACTTCGTCTTGGGCTTTATGAGTTGGATTTAGCTAACAGATTTGGGATATCACTGTTTGAAGCTTTGGAACTTTCAAAGGTTTAGCAGCCTAGCCTTCAAATAAGTAAATTGTCTTTTCAGCATTGAAATTATTTGTAAACAAGTAAATTATTAGCTCTTTATTCTTATCACATTTAAATTACTTGTATTTGATCACTGCTGAATAACTCTGGCCACTTACATGAATTTTTATGCAACACTAAAGCTTTTTGAAACTTCATACTGTTATAATAAAATGCTAAGGTTTGCATCTATGCCATACAAAAATGATTTCATGACTGAACAGCAGAGCTCAAAAAACTTGTGAATTAATTTGCAAAACCCGAAACAATTCTGTATTCTTTAAAATTGAGGATTTTGCATCATGGTGCTCTGGATGCCTAAAAGCCTTCTTCTGTAGCAACATCAAGTCTGTAACACAACAAGGCTTAATAGCAAGAGAAGCAACGTAATCATTTATATGCATTCCTACAGTGATTAAAATTACAATTATACGGTCACAACTTATGGACACTTTAGTTTACGAAGTTGGGACATTTAGTTTACGAAGTTGGGACATTTAGTTTACGAAGTTGGGACATTTAGTTTACGAAGTTGGGACATTTAGTTTACGAAGGTGGGACAAAGACTCTTCTACTCAGAATGAACTGACAATTCCATTGATACATAAGTTCCAAAATGTAAATGCTGGCTAGAGAAAAATGTAATATAATGGCTTAAAATTTTAAAAATAAGTATGCATTTTGATCACACATGAATAAGGCTCATAACAAACATATAAATTAGCATGTGGAAACCACACAAATGTATTTGAACTCATGTAATAGGGGATAAAATGATATCCAGTTTTTATAGATTGGAATTGCTACAGCCAAGTTATCACCTCTATTAAAACACCAAATTTCTTATAATTATTTACACTGAAAATTTCGGTTAGCAGGATTGTTTTGGGTTTTTGCAAATCAAGTCACATTTGTAGTTGATAGTCTATTCATTATAAATAGTAACATTATTACGAAGTCAATGACTCTCCCATTAACAATGCACAGTAAATTAGTGGCCACATACTGGAATGAATTGTAAGATGGCTTGTGACAGCCCATCATTTGAGAGTAGGGGCACAGAAAAACTGAGCTGATATGCACAAGAGTTGAAATCCAATTTATTTTAGACTCGTGTGTTTTCCTTTTCACACAGACATAACAACAATATAAGGCCAGGACTAGTTTTATAAGTGACTGGTTTGTAGCCCGTGGAATACATACAAGTCAGTACAGAAGCTGTTCAACTGTAGGTAGGCCTTAATAGGACAAGGTGGATCGTTCAATACCTTCTTTAGTGGTCTAGGGCCCATGTGTGCCTATTTCTTTGGCAACAAAGGCGTCCAGTAGATGTCTCAGGCCACCTTCTGCCCCTAAATCCCAACACTACCCTGTTGTCCATTATATGTGTGACATGTGTCACGTATAAATCATTTAAGAGTTGAAAAATCACTCAAAATTAACTGTCTCCATTCACTGGAAGATAAAAACAAATTATTAAATCTCTAAAGCAGATTTTATGCTTACATAAAGCAACCAACACTTTCAAGCTGAAGGTACGTAAGTGTTATCCACCCCTAGATATTAACAGTAAGTAAGGGTACTTTCTCCATTATACAATTTTGTGCCATTAAAAAGAGTAAGTTAACCCACAGTGCCTTTATAACAGTCTCCACTGTTGTTCGTACTCACGGAGCTATTGTATATTTACTGTCAAACAGTTAGAATGTTCTCACTGCTTATCAGTTAATACAACTCACATATTTGCCCCCTGGAAGGCTTTCTTAAACATGCATCAAACCATCATCACAGGTAGATAGACAGTTTAATTAAATACAGTGACAGAACGCTAAACGTACTTCACACTCAAAGCCTCAGGTAATGTACAACTATAAAATCCCTAATAGAACAACCACATAGAGTAAAGTGAAACCACAGTGTACTAAGACTGAGGTAAAACACCTTTGCATGTTAAATCATTTCTTTATGATTTAATTTTTGAGGAATTTTTCTGTTTTCAAGGACTAAGATTGACAAAAGCACCTCCACAAGTCACAAAACTTGAAAACCATATGCATATACATATATGGCATAGACAACCCATAGGTAGCCACTAAATTATTTACGGTGCTTTGTTTGTCTGAACACATACTCACACAGTAAACCGTCCACAGCGACTGTCACAGGGAAAGTTTAACCTTTATAAATTCAGTGTAACTATACAAGACTATTTATACAGTGTCGCTAATGTATGAGTTAAGTACATTGTTTATACAAAATCACATAGTGTGTCTGCATGATGCAACTGACCTGGCCCTGGGCCTCAACGGGACTCTCTCCGGATACAAATTTGAATGCTAGCCCAAAGTCACTGATGACGCACGAGAGATCACCTTTGACCAAGATGTTCTTGCTCTTGAAGTCGCGATGGACAATGGCTGGCTTGTATTTTCCATCCCGGGTGAAAGTGGAGTGGAGATGAGCCAATCCTATTGCTATTGACTCGGCCATCACACAAAGGTTCTCAAGGGTTACTATTCTGACACGGAGGAAGTCGAGTAGCGATCCATATTCGTGATAAGCAGTGACAATCCAATACTGAGTCTCGTAATCCACCGTCCTTTGTTCGGCCCCTATGAAATGCAGCAAGCAATCGTGTTCAAAGAACGGTGTGGTATAGATTTCCTTCTCATGGCTCCAACTCTCGATACTGAAAACAGGAAACTGTTTGACTGCCACAAGCGAATTGTTCATGGCTGCCTTCCAGACAGTAGCAAACCTTCCACGACCAACTCGTTCTATTAGTTCCACACTTTCGATACCTTCAACAGAGACCACGGAGTCAGGAGAATTAATGAGTGCAGTCGGAGTCCGATCCAATGGAGGAAATTTTATCCTCGTTTTCCCCAGATAGAAGCAATAGAACAATATCACAAATGTAACTAATACCAACAATATTATCAGTACTACTCCGATGACAACACCATATATGGTAAAATTAGTAGTATCATCTTCACCATCATCTGTGGAAGTATCTGACGGCCCTACAACTAGTACAGAACACAAGTTGATATTCTAATATCAGACACTGCTAATATTTAATATTATACCATGTATAATCATTATTTAAGAAAGAACAGTACTAAATACAAACCCTTAACGTAAAGCTACGTAGCTCTGCTTAGAATAATTAGAATCCCAAGGCCACATCTTACTTAGGACCACATAGCAACACATACACAATATTGATTTAAACTTTATCAATATTTCCTCAGTGGCATAACTGTCATTACATAACTAATAACCTGAAGCTGTTTATCCATATCTCAAGTTAGCTCTTCGGTATATACACACCCACATATGCCATGCCTATCTTTACAACTGAAGTGTTCCATTTTGTCATGTATGTACAACTGGTTTAAAATGTGAATTAAGTTCAATTAATGGAATAGACAGTATTATGTACCTTAAGCTTATTAGGTTGGTTTCCACAACATGCATCAATGCTAAGGCCACGCCTACTAACGATATCGACTACAGCAGCCATATAAAAGCTGCAGAACTTGTTTAACCAATCATATGGGGTCTATACCACGCCACACCATGACACTAGCTATTAATAGCCTCAGGAGTGGAGACATACACATACACACACCAACTCCCTGGACAAAAGGAATTTCAAGGAACCAGATTTAAAAACACATGAATTATATAAGTCTAAGGGATTTCTGATATATTATACATTATTAGGTATTGTAGTCAACAGTTAAGGACAGGATGATATAAAGCTTAGGGACTTGTCTAAGGAAATGTGTCAACAAATTTTCATCTCAAGACTGCATGATGAAACTATCACAGGGGGCTCTCCCTATAATGTGGTTCTGACACAGTTTTAGCAGGACTAAAAGTTTGGGAAAATGAAATTAAACTCATTTTCACCGTCAGGTTAGTAAGTTGAAATGCATCCAAGTACGTAATATGTGCTACCAGATAAACCATCTTCACAATTCTAATTTACAGGCATACACTTACAAACTAGAAACAAAACATCTTGAGCTGCTATTCACATTTCAAAGCATTACATTAAGTTCATAGGAATCATAAAATCACAGGCCGAGAAACACTCTAATAGAGCAATCAGCATTACCACATACAAGACAGTACCATTGTTTTATAATTAAACCATAAAAATTTAATAACACAATAAGACACTTGCTGATTTCACACATCATTACACAGCTACAAAAACTTTTCTCCCGTGAAGCATATCTCATCTCATACCATATATGGCAAAACATTCAAGGGGGAAATTTCCGCAGATTTTGTGGTTTGTAGGTCAACCATGAAACTTTTCTCTAAGCCTTCTTTGAATTGTATCACGAAACGCAAAAATTTACACATTTTTCCAGCAAACAATGAATTATCCTTGCAACCGCACCACTAGAATGTTTTGCCATATACAATATATTGTATTATCACACATACGCAAAACGATCTATCACTACGATCTTATATATGTACATGGCTATCTTACCTATGGTTGGTGTTGGAGATGAATTAATCGTGGTTGTTAGTTGTAGTACTGCAACCAAATAACATTACAATGTAAATTGATCACAGAATCTCATGCACAGCACACACACACAACACACACACAACACACACAGACACAGACACAGACACAGACACACACACACGCACACGCACACACACACACACACATGCATTCACAAATATAAACACACATACACACAAATATAAACACACACACAGACACACAGACACACACACATGTACACATGCACTCATGTACATGCACACACAAACGCATACACACAAGCACCTACATAAACACACACATACACATACACACACACACACACACACACACACACACACACACACACACACACACACACACACACACACACACACACACACACACACACACACACAACATAAACATAGACACACAACAAACCTGTAGGATCAAATGTCACATTATTACACAGGTTCTCCTTACAGCAGCAGTCGACCAGAGCATTGTTAGGACCAATGAGAGTGTGCACCTTGGGCGTACACTTTCCAGTACAATTAGAATCTCGGTCAGCGAAGCAATGCTGGGTGAGCTCATGGTTAAGGGTGTCCAACTCCACAACAAACACAGTATAGCAGATATGGTGGTCTCTAGTAAAATTTCCATAAAATGGACTCTCCGAGCACACCTCATACTGGGTCCCACACACGTCATCATCACACTGGTGATAAACACACACCAACTCGTCTGCATAAAGAACAACACATTGTGCACATAACAAGTGCTGAACAAGAGAACACACAGAAGTAGTGACACACAGAAGTAGTGACAAACATCATACATGACATTGATATTTAGTGTTAGCTGGTACATAATGTTCATGTTATTCTTTGAGGCCTCTCCTACAACCACCTCACCTTTAAGTGGAAGAAGAAACATTAAGAGATTGGTTAAATTTAAATGTGACTGGATTTGAGAAAACCTGGCTTCCATGCACACAACAGCAAGATACACTTTTCACCATCACACAATAGCTGTACACAGTAGCTAACATTTCAGGCAGGTATCAGTGCTGATAGTTGCCCAGGCTGCTTTTGTTGTGGCTTGTTTCCGAGTCCTGTCAGATGTCCGCAAGTGCTGGGGTGATCTTTGAATGGCTCCATCTCGGACAAGCAGACAGCTGGCTATAAATCACCACACGACTGGCTGGTGAGGTTGGGTATTGATGTAGCTGTTTTGTGTGTTATGTGGAGCTGAAATAGCACCAACTGATGCCATTTGGCTGTTTTCACTTTACATGGAGGATGAATCCATCACTTCATGGCTCCTCACCCTTCACCCCTATAGGAGTGTGTGGTATTGGCATAGCCAGTAAAAAGCTATCTAAAATGGCAGGCAATTCAGCTAGTTATCCATTCAACTTCTTGTGTACAGATAGACTATGAATAGCTATAGAACCGTGACTAATTGCATGCAAGCATCTGTTTTCCTTTCCAAGATACACCACTTCAAATAATTAAAATTGGTATTTATAAACATTTACAATTGTGTGGCTTTTCTCAAATCCAGTCACAAATTCAATTAATATGATGTATGTTCTGTTAGAGTATTATGAGCACACAATATCATCACTATAGCAACACATACAAATTATTTTTAATATTCTCATCTTTATATACTTCAGCACCTTAGTAACAAAACTTTTAACAGCCTTTAAAATGAAAATTTTTGAATGAAAATCATCTGTCATTAGGGACGGCTCTGGCAGACAGTCGCAGATATTTTCTATGTATGCAACAGTCACAACATATGGAGCAACAGATTAAGGGGCCATAAAACAAGCCTCCATTGTTATTACACCTAAGTGGTATCACATGATTATTCATTCATATGCTGTTTTACTAAAATGGAAGGTGAGTGGTCTTGGCGATTATTTTAGAATGAGATTATATTATCAGTTTTAGCCTATGAAAATTCTCACTTTTAACTGACAAACCTGAAGACCACAATCCGTTACAATCCACAACCCTTTTAATATCCAATTCACATGAGTGAAATTGGCTATCGTTTCAACCCATGGTTCCTTTGTTGCTTTGGAATGATGTACCATACACAGGAAAATTTTGGCGGTGGAAAAATTGGTGAATTTGGCAAATCGTGAGCTATTTGCCAAAATTTTCCTTGCCAACATTCACACATACACCAAAAATGTATTTGGCATATGCACTGATTGTAACTTATTCATCAAATTTTTCTTTACCAATAGCTTTTACCTGTATGGTTCACCAAAATTTCCCCACCAAAATTTTACTGTGTACAGAAGTGTACTATTACGATATGCAAAGTATGATAGGATAAGGCTAGCATACCATACACCATGCTATCAAACTAAAAAATGTGAATTAAATAAGTTGATATTCTAATATCTAAATACCAAGCACTGCAAATGTTATGTATAATGTGCAATGATACAATATTGAACAGTACTAAACATAAACATATCTTAACAGATACAGTACGTAGTTATATGGTACCAGGGCTGAAACAAATATTCAGTTAGTTCGTATATTCGCTTAGTTACACAAGTATTCAAATACCTAGGGAGTATTCAGATATACAGTGAATGATATTTCTGCATTAATTCTTGCATATTTTGTAATTAACTACCAATTAAAAGGTATTTCGGCAATTACATGAATTAAATTTTATGCATTTCTAGCATAAATTAAGCATTTTAATGGTAAATTGGTTTGTTCAAACTGTTCAGATATTCCATTCGTTTTTCCATTCAAACTATTCAAACGCTAAATTTCATATTCGTTTCAGCCCTACATGGTACCACGGTTGACAAAGAAGAAATGAAATCTCACAATTGCTTATTACATGGATACTAAATCATATAGAAAAGCATACAATATTAAGCTTGAAACAGCTTTACTCTTCAGTTACCTAGTGGCATAACTGTTTTAAATAACATTATATTACTAATAACCCAAAGCTTTTTATCTGTAGCCCAAGCCAGCTTTTCTTCTAAATGCATCAATACATGTATACCACACCCACCTTTATAGCTGAAGTGCTCCATCTTGTTACTTATGTACAACTGTTTTAAACGACTTTTAAAGTGAAAGTGACAGTTTGTACATCACTAGCTTAATCTTATGTGGTTGGTTTCTATGATGTGCTTCAATTCTACTAACGATACCGACTACAACTGTCATACAAAGTTGTAGAACTTATTTAACCAATCTTATGGGCTCTATATCATGCCACATCATACTATTAGCTAGGGGCAGACACACAACGGGTGCCCATGTTTTGCATATTTGAACCACCACAGCCAAGTTATTGCCTCCATAAACAACACAGTTTTGTGAAATACATATTTCACTAAGTTTTTGTAACCCCTTATACACCATGTACCACTTGGTATGTTTTAATACCCTGTTCACTATCCCGGAGAAGACTATAGAAAGCCTGTTAAGACAGGGAGTCACTATCTTCACTCACTTAAATGAGTTAAACGCAGAAAAAATCCCAGCCCAGCGGTGACTTGAACCCCAGGCAACATGCAGTCTAAGCATGCGCCATGGGAACCACACACTAACCGGGATGGAATTTTCCTCTGCAATTAAACATTAGTGACCACCATACTTAAAAATTAGTGAGCATACTTAACATAAGATTGAATTCTATGTAGAATATTTTTACCGTGTGGTGTTGGAAGTTAGTGTAATTTCTCTACTGAATTCTCATTGATGCCTTTCAGTTTTGATGTAAACCCAATTTATATTCACAGGCCACATAGCAGCTTATAACTTATTATACGTAATGTTCTTGTATGTATAATAAAATATAAATATTATTACGTGATTTAATTTGTAGAAGTCTTGGTACGTACCTATTACACTATTAAACTATGGCATGCTATCCGAACAGTGCTACCACACGGATTTGACCAAGCACGAGAAAATAAGCTATGTGCATAAATGCAAATGCCACTTATCTCACCTTCTGTGTAAGCTATGCAAGTTCTATAAATTGTATTGGATTCCCAATTGTTAACCGCACTATTAGAAAAGTTTCATTGATAAACTATAGCAATAAGTTATTGAAAGTCAAAGTCTTTACAAGTTGATATGTTAAAACAAGGTGCTGAAAATGTTATAGTGTGTATAATCATCGTAGTAATATCCCAAAGCCATTTATCTATAGCCCAAACCAGCTCTTCTTTTAAATGCCTTAATATGCATATGCCACACCCACCTTTGTAACTAATGCTCTCTGTCTTGTTATTTATGTGTAACTGTTTTAAATGACTCTAAGGTGAAAGTAATGGTTTGTACAGTGCTAGCTTACTCTTATTAGGGTGGTTTCTATAATGTGCTTCAATTCTAAGGCCATGCCCACTAATGACACCTGCTACAGCTTCCATATAAAGCTGTAAAACTAATTTAACCAATCACGTGGGGCCCGTATCACTCCACTAGTTATTAATAGCCTTGGTGGGTGGATACACACATGCACACGCACACACACAAGCACACACACAACACACACACACACACACACACACACACACACACAAGCATACAGACTTCCCGGATAAAAGTAATTTTAAGAAACCAGGAGTGTGCCAGCTTGTGTCTTGCGTGCCTAATGTAGTCAAATTTAAGGTACATATAAGCTCTACTTCTCATGCCTGACCACCATTTCTAATGCTCGTTATAACACCCACTCATTAAGTAACAGTCACACCATTCAGTTATATAATGACAATTTTATGGTCACGGAACTGGATAAGTTGAGTTCCTACTGCAATGCCTTTATGTAAACTACTCAATTTCTTGAGGCATTAAAAAGATTTACAGACAATTCAGGCGTATGCAAGATGAACGAATGCTTAGCAACAAATCAGCAAATGTTGCATAAACACGAACATAATAATATGTATTCCAGTCCTAAATAAATTTTACATTATATTACTAAACTATATACCGTATAGCGGGACTTTGTTGCAGACAAAAATACTTGCAAAGTTAAATGGTAACGACACGTAATCTTGCAAGCTGGCCCATTCGCAACATTTCATCGTAACTCCCTTGTAATCAGCAGCCCCTTTCCCTGCAGACCTCACCCAAGATGTGCTAAAAAGGCACACAGTGGTCTACAGGACAAGGGGCTAGCTGAGCTAACCGATACAGATAGGTATATTAGTAGCAGTCTTAGACGAAACAGTTATTTTGCAAATGTGAAATTGGAATTGTGAATTGATAGCTTCATTGAGAACTAGTCTGGATATAATGTCGAGCTTTTGCCTGGGATTTTGATCAACATTACATCAGGCTAGTTTACACACACGTACAAAATGCCACTAGGAACTAATGTGGTCGATATCGTGCGTGTTACAAAATACTATGGATAAAAAATAACACAGATTTTAATACTATGAATTGGCCCAATCACCAGATTTAAGTCCTCATGTAAACAAGTTGATATTACAATATCTAAAAACCAGGCGCTACAAATATTATACCTTGTTTATAGTGCATAAACAGTGTTAAACAGAAGCACACCTCAACTGAGCCCGGTTCACGAGCTAGAAAGCTCACAGTAGAAACTATCTCGAAATAATAAGAATACGCCACTAAGGGCCACATATCAACGTATACAATATTGTTTTAAATTTGAAACGGCTATATTCTTTAGTTCCTTTTAGCTCCTTAGTACTTTTACTGTTTTTTAAATAACATTATAGCACTAATAATCTGAAGCCGTTTATCTACAGCCCAAACCAGCTTTTCTTTTAAATGGCTCAATATGCGTATGTCTACGTCAACCACACCCACCTTTATAACTGAAGCGCTCCGTCTTGTTACTTAACTACAGCTGTTTTAAATGATTGTTACAGTGAAGCAACGGCTTATACAGCACTAGCTTACTCTTATTGGGCTAGTTTCCATGACGCGTATGGATGCTTACGTCACGCCCACTAACGATACCGATTACAGCTGCCATATAAAAGCCATAGAACATATTTAACCAATCATATGGGGTCTATATCACACTACATCACGCCATTAGTTATTAATAGCCTCAGGGGCGGGGACACACACACACACACACACACACACACACACACACACACACACACACACACACACACACACACACACACACACACACACACACACACACACACACACACACACACACACACACACACACACACACACACACACACAAGCATACAGACATTCACGGACAGAAGCAATACTAAGAAACCCACTATACAGTACTCCCTGGAAACATAATACTATGCTAAAGAATCAATTATAAATTAAAGTGCTCATGTATGAAGCAATAAATACTGGTTGGTAAATACCTTAGGGATCATCCATAATTTTCAGCATTTCACAAGCGTACAGAGCATACTCTTTTTACATACCCTCTCCCTCCTCCCCAAAAGTGTACTATAAAAATGTTGATTGGCTTAAATTTGTTTCATGTACAGGTACAGTAGCTAAGACCAACATTATTGAAAGCATACAACTAGATCCTCCCCCCTAGCATACTCTCTGTACTCCTGTGAAAATGCTGAAAATAAGGATAATCCCTAAGGTTATATATTTGCAGCAGTATATTAGCCATCACTTCACTAGCAAACTCCAACAACTTCATCTCGACAGAGACACAAAGTGTAAATTATTATTCTTACAAGCAGGAAGGTGTCAGAGCATACACATTCCCTTACCACAAGAGCAAACCACCGATCATGTTCTGTGTACAAACACACACACAAGCTGCTAATGACATAAATGGCAACACTAAGTGCTTAACAGGATTGAGGCAATTGAGCATGAACTGAATGATTCATCTCCAATAAATGAGATACCCTCCCAGGTTTCCATGGATACACCAAATTCATGATGATTTTTTGTAACAACAGGAAGATAAGTGGTGCATGTAGTATATAGTGATGAAATGAATAGTTAAATGTTAGCCTGCCCACTGTTTAATAAAATAGGTATAATTTTTAGTCCATGTGGGTATATGGATAAACCCAAAAGTCTTTCTTCAAAGTTTTAAAGGCGCGCACACACACACACACACACACACACACACACACACACACACACACACACACACACACACACACACACACACACACACACACACACACACACACACACACACACACACACACACACACACACACACACACACACACACACACACACACACACACACACACACACACACACACACACACACACACACACACACACACACACACACACACACACACACACACACACACACACACACACACACACACACACACACACACACACACACACACACACACACACACACACACACACACACACACACACACACACACACACACACACACACACACACACACACACACACACACACACACACACACACACACACACACACACACACACACACACACACACACACACACACACACACACACACACACACACACACACACACACACACACACGCACATAAACATTACATCCGTGCATGCATGTACACACACATGTGCAAACACACACATGCACACACACATGCACACACATACACACATAAACATTACACGCACACATGCATGCATGCACACACACGTAGGCACGGTCACTGAACAAAATCTGAAGGCACAAGAACTTGCTAAAACATGTCATACCTCACAGATAATTTATGTACAAAGTACACACTCATGTATCTAAGTGTATCAGACAGTGAAAGTACCTACAACATTGGACCTTGTCTACTGTGATGTCATCAGAACAATAAGACATTTGTCATTCATTTTGTGCATGAAAATATTAGAATTAGGTAGAAGATTTGTGAAATTAATGAAATACCCTGTTAGTGCAACCAAGATTTGTGGAATTAGTGAAATACCCTGTTAGTACAACCAGGATTTGTGAAATACCCTGTTAGTGCAACCAAGATTTGTGGAATTAGTGAAATACAATGAAATACACTGTTGGTAAGTAACAATACACCATCTCTACATGTATCCTCAGGCATACAAATAAATCATGCCCTTCTCTGCCTGGCAATAGTGTGCGTTACCTGATAATAGTGTATGTTACCTGACAACATAGTGTGCTTTACCTGACAATAGTGTACGTTACCTGACAATAGTGTGCGTTAACTGACAATAGTGTGCGTTACCTGACAATAGTGTGAGTTACATGGCACAAGGGTGCATGTTAATGCTTCAAAGTAACAAGACAGTACCAGCAGGTTCATTTAGGTCATGTTATTGTGGCCCTCAAGGCTCAACCACTCATTGCAGTCACATCACAGTTACAAATAATTAACTCTCTCTGCTCCAGTTACTATCATAAAGTGAATTGGAAGATGTGGTTTGTTTACATCAAATACCCTCTGGCAAGCATGTCAGATAGGGGTGAAACAATATGGATCATCACTATATTGCATATTGCCTTCTAATGTATTGCAATATATTGCCATATTGCAATATATGACTAGACTTTGTTAAAAACCATTTCATGGGAACATCTTGTACACAACTACACATGTTCTATGTAGCTAATAAAAGCAGAGAGTCAGAGACAAGCACTTATTATAACCTTTATGCATTTATTTGTCATTTTATTTTTCAATCTGCTACAAACAATACAATATCTAGCAATATATTGCAATATATTGCAATATATTGCAATATGCAATATATTGATATTCTCTATTGGCCATATTGTATTGTATTGCAGTAGTAAATATTGCAATATAGCAATATTTCAATATATTGTTTCACCCCTAATGTCAAATATATAACAGTAATAATGTAAGGCAATAAATGTCTTAGTTTACATAAATAATAATCTGCACTTCAAAGATTATGAAAATGATCAAATTATCAAGTTTATATTGTCTATGGGATGCTGCAAGAATCAATACAGCATTCTGTACTGTAACCTGTTCCAGACTAAGTATAAGTATTAGTATACATAGTACATACAAGCGATGTGTATACATTTGTTTGTGTGTGTGTGTGCATGTGTGCATGTGTGTGTGTGTGTGTGTGTGTGTGTGTGTGTGTGTGTGTGTGTGTGTGTGTGTGTATGTGCATGTGTGTGTGTGTGTGTGTGTGTGTGTGTGTGTGTGTGTGTGTGTGTGTGTGTGTGTGTGTGTCCCCGTGTGTGTGTGTGTGTGTGTGTCCGTCTGTGTGTGTGGTGTTATTATGATGATTCACTAAAACACAAGCACAAATTAAACATGCATACAAAATTTACACACAACGACACTGCTACATTACCTGGTCCAACATGAGTAGGGTATGTCGGATAAAGATGTGTCCTATTATCCCGTCCAGGTGGAGGAGTAGGTGTAAGATCTATAAGAGAATTAACATGCACATGCACGCACACAAGACACAATCAGTATCACCTGTACTAGTAGAATTTTCTGTAGGAAACGAAAAGTTGCTATTACATTCATCCTCAGTACAGCAACAAGAAACAGCATCACCATCCAGTGCAATCTCTGGAACACAAAGACCAGGATGACTGGTGTTACACTCGTGAATGTAACAGCCCTGAACTTTTTCACCCTCAGAAATTATAGATATTCTACAGTTCCCATGTGAGGCAGGTTGATTGAACATTCTAATGGCCCTGTCACTACAATTCACTGCACAGAAAGTAGTATCATCAGAACAGTCTTCGGTAGATCTACACACCGCAGCTTCACTCATACCGGTTACCGACAATAGTACACAGTAGAATATTACAATGCCTCTCATTTCCTGTACAAAAATCAACATATTAAAGTTGTAGAAACAGCTCCTAGCTATTGTATATACATATACCGTATAGCGGAAAATGTTGGCAGGAGAAATCAGCTATTTAGATTATTTGGAGAGAAAAAACTTTGGTGAATGGCCTACAAATAAAATATGGATATTGAATATCATGTTAATTTGAGGGATAAAACTTCCAATGTTTTATTCCACTAATGTTTTCCACTATACAGAAAGCAATTTAATGGTGAAATAAGATAATAGAACAAACAGTTAGTTATCTTGACAGACACTATAAGGTGATACAGTACTTTGAGTAGTCAAAGCAACATATCTTTCAAGTGAGATCAGGGCCGGCCTTAGCACATTTGGGGCCCTAGGCAAGTCTAATTTAAGTGGCCCCTAAAAGTTATTCATGCAGAAGCTAGCTATATTGCCCATCATTGGACAATTCACATGCATTAGCTACATATATATGGATGCATGTAAAATATCAACATTGTTTGTAAAAGGCATGGTAAGCTATTGCTACTGTGTGCATGCTGCTGTTTCTGCAGGTTATCCTATCACATAACAATGAAATTGTGTTTGCAATTATAAATTATATATGCACAATACACAAACGCCATATTTAACGTGCATTATATAAAATGCAAAAACAAATCACGCCGGCGCCATCATCTTCTTAGTCACTTTCTTTATCCTTTAGGGCTGACTCTTGGATCTGAACATAATTCATACTAGTCTTTCAGTTTCAGAGGGGTACAGAGCCAAAAGCTCTTCGGACTAAACGAGTTTCAACCAATCACAAACTATCAGAAGAACAAGCTAACACATTTCTTCTATGTATTTTTCTCTATCACTTACATTGATATCTTTGATAGCGAAATACAGGTCTATCTCCACACCTTAGCTGTTTTAAATCTTACAATAACATGATTGAGCACTATTTAGAAATGTGACTTATTTAACAGTATGGGCGCTTAATATTTCGCTAATAAAATTGATAATGGAGTGTTAGTTAAGAAGGAGACGGCTGTTGCTATAAATGTAAGATGTACAAATACAATGTAGTTGCATAGAGGGTCTACATAGCTCAATACCAATAAAATTTTGCTTTGCTGTCAGAATCCTGGGGCCCCTCTGGCCTTGGGGCCCTAGGCAGTTTCCTAGTTTGCCTATCCTTAAGGCCGGCCCTGAGCGAGATGAACCACTAATCCACACTTTAAATAATGCACACCCAATGAACAGTTAATCTACACACACACATACTGTACCCTTGATGTACTATTGCTCCTTAAGGCAGATAGGCAAAATTATACCACCCTCTCCTCTGAGAAGTAGCAGTGATATTCACATAAATTTTTGTGCACAGCTCGACATTCATGCACATTAAAAATTATTTCTAAGTCATTAAAGAGTACGTATAATTATTATAAGGCATAACCTCAAATTTTTTGTACAACAAAAGTAAATATTATACAGTCCACAAAATTGCATTGAAAAACAGCTAAAATCATAATTTCATGAAAACTTAATTCCCATTGAAATAACCAGACCATACAAGACAAGCCACTTCTAACATACGTACTTAACCATCGCCCAAAAGGTCCACTAAATCAATGCCATTAACCATTGCATTCAATTACATTCAAAAATTTCTGTGGATCTAAAATTATAACATTTTTAAGCCAGCATGAACCTGGCTTCTAGCGATTCCCTTCCTTTTACATGTATGTTAGTCCAAGTATATACATACATGAGTCTACTAGTCCCCCAACTGGTTAAGTCCAAAATGCTAACGTGTGAGGTGGCAGCTCTAGACAATTTTACTGATGGGTATGACCTCAGTAGCAGGCGGGTCCATGACAACCATTTAAAAGGATTAAATATATGCTGCACAAATCGTTCTATACACATTAAGAGACATTAAAACAAATATAAACGCAGTACCATGTTACATAATATTGCAGCACACATGTGACTGTAGCTTTGTAAAGTATATACAATTGTGTCTTAAGCATACATTAGACTAAGAATCTTGGATTTGTTGATTATGAAAAATTACTGTATCTACTTGGTTGAACACCACATCTTGAATAATAGCCGCACTCGATTAATGTCACAATGGATTCTGAAGTTTATGGGTATAAACATCGCCTTTGAGTATCGAGTTGCGGTTGCACTTGAATAGAGTCACTGAATTGGGTAATAAATGCCATAATATTTAACGAAGTACATAAATACAGTGTGTCGTATTCATTTCACTTGGAGTTACCCTTACCTTATAAGGTAAGGTGTTCTTTATATATCTTGTACAACCACACCCATACTCTCAGGCCTGTCAGAATGGTAGAATGGCGGTGCAAGAGTTGACATCAGAGGTGAGTTAAAATCTCTGACAAGAACAGAAGATAGAGATAAGCAACATCACTGCTTCATTCAACCCACCAAACCCTCAGTGCTTCATAATCCACCCTCACCGGTGGATGGTAGCACACTATCATTGAGATGAATCCATGCTATTACTTTGCTTATTTCCATTAGGCTTTCTAAGACACAGGATTGAGAATATAATTACTGTAGCATATCTACTGGATGTCACAAAGACAGCTGTAATGACATAACAGAAGTCTCATCTGCCTCATTCAAAGGAGTTGTGACATTCTAATATCCATAAACGTGTACAACAGTGGCAGCAGAAGAGCCATTGATAAAAACGGAGTTACAGAATTCCACTGTGGGATTCTGGATGTGCCGTTTAACTCACAAGAATAAATTTACTACAGTTAGCACAAGTGCATAGAAGATAGGCTAATGTTTAATAGACAGCAAAGGCCAACCTTCAGTAGAGTGTTACCTTCTATTAGTCTTGGCATACTATAGCGATCAATCCCATCATTTACACTGCCAGGTAAACGCATTGTCTTGCATACTAACAGATACATGACAACATTACAGCACTCCTTAAAGAAAGTGCTACGTTTATAAATACCTAATCAATAGATGTTCTAAAATCCAACTCATTATCACTACAGCAGAATTTCTTCTCATGAGTTAAACAGCCCATCTGAAATTCCTTGGCAGAATTCTGTAATTCCATGTCTTACCAATGGCCCAGAAAAGGGTGCTACATGTATACACGTACCATCCCCAGATCTCCATACACTTTAGTGGCTCTTGTTATTAACAGAAAACATTTACAGTACATGCAAGTGAAATTACTTCATTTATGTACCCATTTGGGGGGAGTAACCTTTGATGCAAGAATTGCCTCTTCCAATTAATGAGCACCATAGTCGCTGTAGTCACTTACACATAAGTGGAAAGGTATATACACAAAGTTACTGGATAGTTAATAAAGCTATCGAAGAAGATGTAAACAAAATGAGTAAAATTAAACCATTCTACGCCAGAATCTATGGTACCTATTCTCTCATACGAATTAATATACTATATTTGCTAGCAATTCTAGCAATAAATCACCATTATGAATATTGTACAATACACAATAATAAAGTCAACTTAATGGATGCTCCGGCTTGCCCCCTGATGTGAGCATCTGCCTAGTAAACTTATTTGGAGGGATACACTTTGATATATTCATTATACGCCAACACACATACCGATGACATTACACGTCACATTTAGTGCATAAAATTCTGGTTAATTCACTATCACCACATTAATTCTTAATGACATTCCATCATGGGACATTTGTCAGGTTAAGTATCATGTTTGTCAGACAATAATGAGGTATGGTCTGACAAATTGTCAGATCAAAGAATAAGGAGGGAGCCTAAAGGATTGCTGTATATGTTTGGTGGACTGTGAGAGTGACCATGATGTCAGATAAATTAGTGTATGGTCTGACATAATGGCAGAAAATGTAATATTATTTATTGCCTCTATAATGTTATCTCTCACCTAAATTGTGAGGTATACTACTAACACAACAAGTGCAAAGAAATGGTAAAGAATATTCTATAGAAATGATTGATTATGGGATGCTAATAAATGGGAATACGAAACATCTCTGACAGTATAAAATTGGCATTCACACTAAATACACAAATAAACAAATTTGTCTAAACATTCTTGTCACAATCAAGTATATTAACAGGTCACTCCTTAACTTGAGACTGTTCAAATGTCAAACATCTGTTTATACAAAATGTCGAAGCTCTCTAATTATGAGAACAGTCTTTTTCACCTCACCTTACTCTTGCACTTGTGTTCTATACTTATAGTTCATTTACTACTACAGTAAATCTTTTCTCGTGAGTGAAACAACACATCCGATAGAATTCCAATCACCCAATTCAAATCCTGTAATAACCTCATAAGAATTTAATTACGCTTAAACAGAATCATCTGTTCTAATTTTCTTAAGTGGAGGGAATCCCTGCAATCTCTTTATTATGGCTTCAGTTGATGAAAACTTTATAGCACAGGAACTTGCACTGTAATTCAAAACTCACTTATCATACAAGTAACAGCAGTTAAGTGATCTGGTGTAACACACACAAGCTGAACAGACATCATGTGACATCATGTGATATACAAAATTACAAATTATGCCTGATATCATGAAACGTCCAAAATAAGAAATGGAAGGAAATGATTGAATAAAGCAAAAAGTGCTTGGTGGTTACTCACACAAAAGCAACAAATTTGGTATACAAACTCGTCTGATAAAACAGCCTGTGAGGCTGTGGCCTATCGCCATGGTGAACTCTGTTCTGTAAATGTCACATGATCCATACATATATGGTTGTTCTGAAATACGAGCACAATTACTTTATTATCGCCTACACCTGAGTATACATTTGAATATTATAGTACATACGTGTACCAGATACATTTCACACTGTATAGCGTACACAACTATGCATGATAACTGTCCTGACTGTTGTTTTAAACAATTTACACCTTAAAAGTAGATGATCTCACACACACATGACACACACACACACACACACACACACACGCACGCACGCACGCACGCACGCACACACACACACACACACACACACACACACACACACACACACACACACACACACACACATACAAACACACAATATACTGGTCCAATAGCTGAGCAATATTCAAGGCTATCTCAAATTTAATCACCTCTTACATCATATTGTATAAGCAACCGATGATGATATTCAGTTGTGCTCTGGGGGTTGTTTGACTACATAATTGCTCCAGCCATTCTAAATTATTCCACCTACACACACACACAAGGTACGTTCCCACACAAAGTGCAATGAAGTTTTTGATTGGTGCTTTGTAGAATTTGAAACACACAATGGGATTGGCTCGGGCAATGTTACATGGAGATGTGTACACACACACGCACACACACAATTACATACACATGCATACACACACACACACGTACATGCACGCACGCACGCACACGCACGTACACACACACACACACACACACACACACACACACACACACACACACACTATAGCATACACATGTCACTTTCTAAAACATGAAACCTTACACGCTCCACCAAGTTATTCAAAATGACTTCATCAGTGATCATGAAAACAATAACACATATCACTGCCAAAAACAAACTTGAGAAAACCTCTTATATCACATGTATTGAATTCAACAACACCACGTAACTTGGCTGCTCAAACAAAGGAAAACATTAAAATGGTAAACCAATCACAAACTAAGACAAGAAATCTCAACACAATCGAGCAAGATCTGGTTACAGCATTGCTTCAACGTCAACACAACACAGCACAGACCACCAAAATGTGGTACTATCAATCTATCAATCTACCACCCATCTACTTTACTGACAACAGCATACACAAATGCAGTAAGCCAGGTTTAAATTATACTGGTTCTCCACCTCAAGTGCTTCTGAGCATGTAAGCAAATACTGACCATGGCTTCTATGACTATCAACAGGAAGCTCTACTGATTCTCTTTGAATCCAATCGCAACCCATAGAAAGCTGCAGGCAGATATTGGTTGTGCATAATTTGATTAACTAACACGGTACAATGGTGCTGATGTTTAGCGGTGAGAAGAAGCTTGCTGCATTATAATTGAAACCCTGCAACATCAGAAGTCAATCACACACCCACCTTGGATAATTGTCCGGAGATATATTAAATTATTGCTAAGAGTAATGCCAAATATTGCTTGTAGAACTAGACAGTCCATCAGCTTTGGTTATTGATTAGCAGGCTCTCACCAGTAAACCCCACACATACACCCCAGAATGTCTATCAACTGACAACAATTTATAGCCTCTAAGATAAGCAAAAAGATTAGCACAGTATTTTGTGGCGCTAAATTGTAGGGTTGGCCCCAAGTGAGAGTAAGGTACTCAAGCGTTGTTACAGTAAGATTTAAACATTTCGAGGTGGGTCACATACTTACCAGTCAGCTAACTGAAATATCTTGATGCACAAGGAATCCATGTGACAAGTACAAACAGTGATAAACAAGGTGATGCTTGTTCAGCATGTCATCCATACCGACACACATGGTACATCCATACCGACACACATGGTACATCCATACCGACACACATGGTACATACATGCGTTAATCTACAAACTGTGAATGCTTAACATTAATAAAACCTGAAAGGCAACGCTTAAAACATTTACTGCTTCAATTATTACGACATTTCTGCACTGCCCCCCACACAACAACTAGAAGTATACAACCTGCAACTGTGTTTTGCGCAAGGGGTTCATTCTATGTAAAGAACTTGCGTCACCCCAGATACAAGGTCTTGACACACATTGGAATTAAACCAACAACCCTTGTTCTCCTTGCCATGTACATCACAACATGCTTGTTATTTGGTAGTTCGTTAACTTACGTGAGAACAAACAAGAATGCAGTTACTTTATAATTTATTAGCACAGCCCAAATAAAGCCACCGGTGAATTCTTTTTAATAAAATAAAATCACCGTATCGATCAACAACATACAGGTAAACATACTGCTTATAAACACCACTCGTAACTCGCCACACTAAACAACAATTTGTTGAATTATTAATTGAAATAATTTGTATAGTATAGTTATCGCCCGGGGTTTCGCCCGACTTTATTTTACCAGACTTTGTTAATCCTTACGGTACACTTAAAAGTAACAGATAACTCACTTCTCTTTAGTCCCTCGACAGCCTTTTCCTTAGAAGTAAGAATTACTATAACGTCTTACACTCCATAAATATCGTGAGACATGTACATGCACTAATTTCTTGGCGAAAATTAATAACTTAGGCCAGTAATACGCGCATGCGCTTTGCTGATTCGAAGTGGTTCTAAAAAATGCGCACTTTAATGTTCCGAGCCTTACGCGGTGAATTTTGTGGTGATTAATTGTCTATCGGAGTACTGTATGATGTTGAAGCCAATGTCCTGGCGTCAGTCTCACTGGGATGATTGTATTGCGAGGGGCTAATAAAATATTTTACCCGCGTGAGCGAGGATGTGAAAGTACCGGTGATCGATATCCAGTAATAGGTATTTAATTAATGGAAGCGATCTGTGTGTGCGTGTGCGGAAGTTGAACATATATAGAGCTTCAGATAATCCATGGCCAAAATATGTTATAAAGGTGTTTTTCACTCTTAAAATTGCCAGTAAAGCACGGTGGTCATGATTTCTCCCGGGCCAGCCGCAGCTCTCAATATTAGCCGCACCCGGCTTGACTGGAACCACACCCTGTGTCAACCGAGGCATGCATAAGTGAGTCTGCGACCAATGTCTGATGCTCTGGAATTAATTTAGCTAGTACAAGCATGAACACTTCGGAAGCTTTGAAATGGCATGAGCCAATCACGTGAAATCAGTCCTATGGGATTAGTAGAACAGAAAGAGTATTCAGTTTATAAATTTTTAGCTACCAACCCGTCAATTATATATAGTTATGGCTATATATCAATTATAGCTATTGCCATATGGCAATAAAATTAAAAAATAATTAAAAGCACCAAATGATTAGCCTATAAACACTAAGATAACTCATGCATGCAGCTTAAGAATTCCAGGTACATAACATTATTGTCGTTATAATTAATTCAGTAGGTAACGTGTGATGCATGATCAAATGTTAAAATTTCACAGCATTAGTTAGCTATAGTTATTAGAGTTTTCACAATCTTTGCTCATGCTTTTGTACTATAGCTAGTGGCTAGCTAGCTATAGCTACTGCAGGTTAATATGATAATTTCACTTCTACTATGATTGCTAGCTAGCTAAATGTTCATGCTGAATTGGTTAGCTATAGCTAGCTAATGAATTTCATGGTAAGAGTAAATGTCTTCCAACTTCCAATGATAGCTTTTGACCTTATAGCTATTAGCTAATATGTATATGTATGTAGCTATGTATGTATGTATGTATGTATGTATGTATGCATGTTGCTATGTATGTATGTATGTATGTATGTATGTATGATGTATGTATGTATGTATGTATGTATGTATGTATGCATGTATGTATGTATGTATGTATGTATGTATGTATGTTGTATGTATGTATGTTGTATATATGTATGTATGTATGTATGTATGTATGTATGTATGTATGTATGTATGTATGTATGTTGTATGTATGTATGTATGTATGTATGTATGTATGTATGTATGTATGCATGTATGTATGTATGTATGTATGTATATATGTATGTATGTATGTATGTATGTATGTATGTATGTATGTATGTATGTTGTATGTATGTATATGTATGTATGTATGTTGTATGTATGTTGTATGTATGCATGTATGTATGTATGTATGTATGTATGTATGTATGTATGTATGTATGTATGTATGTATGTATGTGTGTATGTTGTATGTATGTATGTATGTATGTATGTATGTATGTATGTATGTATGCATGTATGTATGTATGTATGTATGTATGTATGTATGTATGTATGTATGTATGTTGTATATATGTATGTATGTATGTATGTATGTATGTATGTATGTATGTATGTATGTATGTATGTATGTATGTATGTATGTATGTATGTTGTATGTATGTATGTATGTATGTATGTATGTATGTATGTATGTATGCATGTATGTATGTATGTATGTATATATGTATGTATGTATGTATGTATGTATGTATGTATGTATGTATGTATGTATGTATGTTGTATGTATGTATGTATGTATGTATGTTGTATGTATGTATGTATGTATGTATGTATGTATGTATGTATGTATGTATGTATGTATGTATGTATGTATGTATGTATGTATGTATGTATGTATGTATGTATGTAGGTATGTGTGCATGATTGTGTATATATAGCTAGCTAGGTATGTGTGTATATATACATACATGCAGGGGTGATTATAATATTTTATAGCTTGTCTGACATTGTCAGACCACAGTACAAATAGTCGGCTGCTCAAGGTAAATGAACTGATATTGAAATTTCATTATTAGTGTACAAAATTTTCTAATCAACTAACTAAATGGCCAGACATTTAGCTAGTTGAACGAGGTGCCGGGAGCACCTCGTACAGCTTGCCTTTTGTGCTACCCGTGTCTTTTGACAAAATTGATAATAATAATAATAATAATAATAATAATAATGACATTCCCTAAATTGATCGACCATCTCAAGTTTTGTGCAGATTTTAGCCGATGGCCGACTGTTATAATCACTCTTGTATATGTTGTGTATATGTTGTGTACACACGTGTGCATGTATTTGTTAGGGTAGATGTACATGTGCCATAGCTAGTTATGTATTCACATACATGCACATTAGCCAGCTACACTGATTAGCTCACCATCTGGCAATCAACTCAAGATTTGCACATAGCTAGTTAGCTATAGCTACAGGTAGCTAGTCTTACACAATAGCTATTATAGTGACCAACTCTGTAGCTACATAACATTATTTTATATATAGCTAGCTGGCTAGTCAGGTAGCTATAGTATCATATAGCTGATGACCCTTTTAAACACTTCCTTTTACCGAACAATGCATGTGGGTAAAGGTTTACTACGCTAGACCATATAGCTACTGCATGGCTAGCTGAATGCAACCATCATGCAGTCAGCTACTAGCTAGCGATACATACTTATATGTGGAGAGTCCCTCAATTTAAAGTAACTTCAATGTTATAGTGATACAATGTAGCTAGCTAACAATATGTAACTACATAGCTAGCTAGCTATGTACTATGAAGACTAGCTAGGTAGCTAGTTAACTACATAGCTAACAAATTTCAACACTTTCAACCACTCCACAGTCCCTAATATTACATATCACATACATACATACATACATACATACATACACACACACACGCACACACACAACGTACATATACACAACACATACATACACACACACACAACATTCAAACAGCTGTGGCATAACTGAAATACATTAGCTACAGGAAGTTCATTATGATTAGCTAGTGAATGTAATTTAGCAATGGCATTCATGAACTGCTATGAGACACACAAAGATGGTGCCAAAATTGCACAGACAATTCAGTCACTCCAGTACATGTACAAGCAGCCATGCAATGAATTTGCACAAGGGGGAGACTGAAGTGACTAGACAGTTGGAGTGTGACAAATCAATAGCAGACAAGACACAAAGAACTGTCAGTAATACAAAGTCATAACAGTGTCATATATAGTTGTCTTCTGTAACAAGATAGTTGACTCCTCTTAACACAACATATATATCTATCTACAATGTGCATATGGTTGAATCTAATGAAGCAAATCAAATGTGCATGACATTGGTTACATGATATTGCATGCATGATGTACAGTTGCTTGATATTCGGTTGTGCTTATGATAATAAAATCAAATTGCAATTGACAAGAGTGGCCAGATTGTTACTGGATAATCTAGGCGTGCACTCAGTGGCTGGCTAATGCAACATTGGCTTAATTTCAAATATTCCCTGCACAAATACCTAGGCTTGTTATATAGTTTATGCAATTGAAAACGTGTGGATGTTTGTATTATGAAATCTGGAAGGCACATTGCTGTAAAACTGTTTATGAGATGTATGTGCTGTCTAACTTAGTAAAACATTCCGTCTATATCAATAGTTAGACCCTATCCAGACCATACATGCATATATCACTCCAGATGGCTATAGCTATTTCAACTGCTGCTATGGCAAATAAGTTATTCACAACATGTTATGTAGTCATGGTGATTTCTTCCAGACAACACAAATTAGTACTAATATTTTCTCCGTAGCCATGGCCACCAGTTTCTACCAATAGCCAATATTTAGGCAACTACACAGGTTGCCTTCACACCCTTTATGGATATTACATATATATATATATATAATATTATATATATATATATATATATTAGCCACACCTATATTTGTATTGTGAGCTGTATTAATGATAATGATTGTATTATAGGTAGCCATAACTACATTGTTTCTGGCCATAACTAGCTATATTGTTTCTGTTGAGACAGAAAGTTTAATCACTGAAACCTGGTGCAACATTTTCTCTTGTCCATACTTCGCAGTGTACAGTTTATATATGAGTGAAACTGATCATATATGCACATAATATAAGGCATGGTTAAACCATGTGGTATTACATTAATGTATGGATTAGTGCAGTGCTTAAGCAGAAATGTAACAGTTTTCATGTGTAAAGTGATTATACAATAAATAGTTCAATAGTTGATCAACTTGTTGTAAGAAACAGACTGACTGAGGCGTCTAGGTTTGGTCCGACGGTAGGTCAAGATCACAATGACTACCACCGCCAGCACTATCAACAAACACACACCAGCAGTGATGCCATAAATAAGTGGTACATAATTGGACTTGTTATTAGATGTGGTAGACACTGTTTGTGTTGTGTATGGTCCTGCAATGAAGATAGCACAAAAGCTCATTCACAACATAATAATATCATAGAAACAACAATGCCTAAAGTTTTATCACTAAACAAGCCTTTTTTGTAGCTAATTGCTTCACACTCAGTTTGAGATCTTATCATACAAGCACACAGAATCTATATATTTTACCCTTTAATGTCCCATGTTCTTACTATATTCTAATTATTTAAAGCATATAATAAATTATCCTAATAGAGTAGTTGGTAGATAGATGTCAACTACTACATGTACTTATATGGTAACCATCACTGGTATACAGCTATCCCTTTATATATTACACACTGCCAGTACCTGCTGGATCACTTTTGGTTGTTGTGGTTGATGGTAATATTAGCCCTGTGTAATTAACAATACAACACAACTTGATTATAGAACACCAAATGCCATAACTGCAATGAGACAAACACACACACACACACACACACACAACCAGGGTTCTGCCCATATAATGCTCGGCAGTGGTAGCAACACCTTTAAAACCAACCAATAAAATTCTTAAGATTGATGCATAGTAACATAGCCATGCACACCGCATACACATCAGATTCACTAGAGTATCATTAGCTTATGGGGACAATAATCTAGTATATACACAAATATGATTTTCCATGGGAACCTCATAAAATGAATGTGGGAACAACTGCTCCCACTACCCTCCTATTCTTGTACCTATGATTCAGTTTATGCTACATGTAGTCTATGTTAGATTACCACTCAGAACTTGATGGGCAGAACCCTGCAAGAAACAGAGTCATACCAGTAGCATTGAATGTCACGTTGTTGCACAGGTTACTAACACAACAGCAGTCAAACAAAGCAACATTAGCATCTATGAGAGTGCTGTGCAACTCAGGTACACACTCTTCAGAACAAAGAGAATCTGAGTCAGGGAAACAAAACTGATTGGATTTGTAATTTAAGGTGTCCAACTTCACAATGAACGCAGCATAGCAGATAAAGCGCTCAGTAAAGTTTTTGAACTCTGGATTCTCAGAGCACACCTCGTACAGGGTGTCACATACTTCACCGCTACAATTCTGATGAACACACACCAGCTCATCTGCATAAACAGTATTAATACACGGCAGAAATAAATTCTAAGTTTCACATTCTTACAACAATCTATATTACTTAGTTTGCCCTTTTCCTCACTTCTTTACTTGATGGTTTTGTTAAATGCATTGAAGGGTGGCAGTAAATCTACTGGATGTCTAAAAGGTTATTATGTTCTGTGGTCTAGTATGTTGAACTATGTTCATGGCTAAACTGACATCTTCAAATAACTTAACAAGTAAGCTGCCGTGCCATCATTTATTCTAGTGATGAATGTTGCACAAACAACACGTTACAACATTAATTCATGGCCTAAAGCAATTTACTTACAGAAAGAAACTGCATATATCAAATTTGTAATTGAGCCATCATGACATGTATCATTATACAGATCATATATCACATATATGTTCACTATGACATCAAAAGTGATGCACATGCATAAAAACTTGACTGGCAACTGTACCTGGTTTAACATGCTGAGGGTAAGTAGTGTAGATACCATCAGTGTTGCTTCCAATGGGGACAGGCTCTGTAGTATCTACAGTCAATCGAAACGAAGTATACATAAAATGCAGCTGTGACATACAAGTGCATTCAATTATGTTGACTGTTCTATTAGAATGTTTCATGTTCATGAAATGCAATAATATACAAACTTTAGCTAATATGTGAGCTTTGTAATTTACATAGTTAGTAGCTTGTAGTATTGGATTCCTGACTGAGTGACGGAATTTTAGTGTGCAAAATATACATGAGATAATATGATTAAGCGATAAGATATCATGAAGGTGTTAGTAAGCAACATCAGCAGGTCATAGTGACTACACTGTATGTGTGATGGCATAGAGTAAAAGTGGAAGATTATGCACACACTTGGTATTTTATGTTTTACTGTGCATTCAAATCTTCATATTTTAACAAAGCATTCATGCAATTTTCATTGTCACTCTCATAGCTTTCATCTTTCAAATGCCACTGTAAACAAGAACTATTTTGCAGAGTAAAAATGGAAGCATGACCTATGCATTACATACACATTATAAATGTAGCAAAACACAAAATAATTTGTTTGTTCTTGTAACACACTCTCTTCTGGAATGAAATATTTGATAACTTACATATCAGTAGAACTTCACTGCTCATCTTCTTGTGAAAATTCACACACATCTGTCTCAATGCTGTGTAATACAAGCTATATACAATAGCGCACCATTTTATCACACTACTTTGAAATAGTACCAACTTTGAGTTGTGCCTAGAACAGGTTGTGCTTAGTTCTGACCTAAAATTTTATGCTGCTACTATGTTTGTTGATGAGAAACATCTTTACTATTCAAGATGATTCTTTGCCACTTTCAAATGCATTTTTCAGAATAAAGCATAGTGTGCGTAAGCTTCAATTTTTACTCTATGCCATCACATGTACCCATCAGGCTGGAATTTAACTGAAAATCAGAAAATAAGCATGTTATGATGGTATATCCTCCATAAGGCAAAGTGATTTTGCCAGATCTCATACTGTAAGAATGCATGGCCCACCATTCAATACACATCATGTGTGATTTGCTTAAACAAGCCACACACATAGAAATTCCTTAACACATAATTATCTCCAATATGTTATGTAGTAATGAACCATTAAGTAATAAAATTGTAATCATCTTAAACAATTAGTTACCTTTAGTTACTTAGTTACCACTAATCCTTCTATGTTTCAGTGCATAGCTAATTGCAGGGAAGTCGTGGTGTTAGCTTTTGTATTTTATTACCATGCAGACTCTGTTCACATAGCATCAATGGCTGCCTTCAAACTCAACAAATTAGCAACAAGCACATACGTAAAATATTTAAGGAACCTAAAGAACTGCAGGTTATGTAAAAGTATGGACGCTCATGCAATGCAGCTAGCTAGTTAGAATACTATTCTCAAGTGATAGCAGCAGCATAGTAATTCTATAGCAGGAGACATTAGCACTGCAAGCCAGCTAGCAATATATGTTCACCTGTTGGTGGAATCATAGATCCATGATTTGATGGAATCAGAGTTTCATTACTATTACACAGGGTACTATTACAAATGCAAGTGTAATAATGACTCATAGGGTGCTCTTCCAGAACACAGGTCTCATTGTAGGGATCGGATTCATCAACGAAACAGCCTTTGAACAGAACTTTCATCTTAGTGATGTTTTTGTACAGAATGGCAACACAAACTAGATCATCATCATTGTTCCATAGTGGGCCTTCGTCACACACCTCATACCCGTGTACACAATTACCTTCATTGGTACAGTTGTGGAATTCACACACCAATTGATCTATGGAGCAAATACAATAGTACGTATATACATGTTTATATAATTAGTACATAGCTATATATGGCAATAAAAACAAGACAACTACTGCTTTATATTGCTATAAGAACACTGTATATTACTAAATATGGTATTCTTTAATTTTATCCTGATTATATGTAGCTAAAAGAATAAACAGCACATCAAATCTATTTGAACATTAGACATGCAGACAGGCACGATGTGATTGTATTGTATTAGAAAAGAACTAAACAGACTATGCATCCAATCCATACATGTGTTATTATGTATATACCGGACACACAGAGATTATGCACCTGGTGTAGTGTGGCTGGGAAAGGAAGAGTAAATGTGGTGATAGGTAGGTGTTGTTGGAGAAACAGTGAAGTTTGTATTACAAAAGTTATCGGTACAGCAACAGCTGATCCCGTTGGTGTCTTCTGTTCTTGATGCAATACATGGATTAGTACTGCATGAGTCGATGTGACAACCATACACAATATCATTGTTGCTCGCACCACTGGCTGAAGATATCTTACAGTTCCCATGTGATGCTGTCAAGTTGAACTGTTCGATGGCTACTGCACTGCAATCTTCTACACACCAGGCTTGGTCATAAGGACACGCTGTGTTTGATAAGCACAATGCTCCATTGCTGATGCTGACCATGCACAATAGGAAACAGCACAATATTACAAGTCTCTCCATCACCTGTAGGATCACAGAATGCATCAGTGTAATTAGAAATTCTATACATTGCAATCAGAAATTCAGTGTAATTAGAAATTCTATACATCGCTAGCTAACTACGTAGTTACGCTAGCTAGCTAACTGCACAAATACAGGACTGTTATTATCATTTTATACAGTTAGAAGTGTTACATAAATGTGACATAATGCATGCACATAGCTAGCTACATAAGTAAACTGAATTCTGTAATAGGCATTGTTTTTAGAGTAATGTAATTAGTACTTTTATTAGTGCTTATTTTATGGTGGCATTGTAATAGGTAAACACATTTGATTTTGTGAACAGGCCTACTTACTCCTTTGTAAGCATGCACTGCTATATATAGCTAGGTCTTTATATTGTAGCTACTGAAAATAGAGAGTTGATGTACCATATGTTCAGTTTGCTGTTATCTGCTATAATAATCACTGCTCATTATATCAAAACCCTTCCTGAATGCTACAGAAGAATTAAAGATTTTTGATTATACTGCATGCTTGAATCAACTTAAAGTATAATCTAGTAGCTACTTGAATGAGTATAAAAGCTGTATTGTAATGTTATACATAAAAATTATGTCCATACAAAGCAGCCAATAATCATTCATAACTTTTTACTTCAATTTCATCGCTACACTTTTAAATCTTCTCATGGTCTGTTTAGTAGTTCATTCATATGCATCTGAATCACAAAATATTTACAGTTAAGTCTTAGTGTTAATTAATACAGCTGTCTGCTTAGTCTGGTGCCATGTTATAACCTCACACCATATATCCATATATGCATACCTATACCTCATGCTCAATTGCTTGATTATATGCATAAAGTCATGCATATGATACAATTACAAACTAGCTATAGCTAGCTAAAACAAATCCTATAGGTGAATCATCAAATGTGACCTCTTGAGCAAAAACCAGCATAGTTTGCACATCCGATTTTGGTCATTCAATGGCTTGTAAAATCTGTTAGGAAGGGCACAATGGCTTCAAATTAGCAGAGATGATAGAATAAGGCTTACTTTATCCGTAGCTACTATGAAATTGAAACTTCTGTGGCTACTTTCCCTAACAGATTTTATAAACCATTGAATAACCGAAATCAGAGGTGCAAACATGATGGTTTTCACTCAGGAGGTCACAAATACTAGCATAGTAAATAGCATAACTTTAATTAGCCTATTATTTCAGGTCTCTCCTCCTATAGCTACCTGTATCACTAACAATGTTTACAAATGCAAACAAAGTATATGCATAACATGTATTGACTGTGGAAGGAGGGGACAAGATCTCCCCTAAGTCTATCCATAGCTAAAGGAATTTAATTTTGCCGGCAATAGAAAATTGACAAGTGCCCTCCAACTTTCAGTAGCTTCCTCTGCCATTAGCCCATTATAGCTCAGGCCACATCATAGATTATATAGCTAATTTATACATCCAGAGGTAGCTATATATAATTTATATGGCTACATGCATATTATAGTGAAAACATTGTGTGTAATATGATACAATTAGCTGTACATGCATGTGGCTACACCACAGACAGCTTAACTAGTTAGCTAACCCTTGTACTTAGCTATAGCATTCCTACAGTTATAGGGTTACATATACAAGATCAAATATTAACTAGCTAGCAGCTAGCTATACACTAGGTAGCTAACTGGCTAGCTATATACCCATAGGTTTAAACCAGCTCATGCAATAATCTCAATTCCTTGTGATTACAGTTAATATGAAATGCATACGCAATGTCATGTATTGCGTAGCCATGGCTATAGCTGCGATTTTCGATTATAGTAGCCAACCCATATATCTATAGTTAGTCACAATTACTCATTTTACTCAAAACCACAACAACATTTACATGAAGCCACGTGGTTGTTTAGCTGAGCCAGCTCTCTGAAAATCATGTACGTTTGTAGCTATAGTAAAAACATATAGTTAGCATTAGATAATCATGCACTTAACAAAGGAGAGTGTCTAACAATTAAGAGTGTCAAGAGAGAGAGGGGCAGCCGAGTAACTGCCTCTGGACCATAGCATACAGATTAGCTATAGAGAGCCTCGTTTCAGTGATAAGATTGTAAGAATTGTGTTGAGAATTAATTGCATACATGTCTATGGGAGGCAGCTAGCTAGCTATATAATAAACTGCATGTGTGATACTTGTACAAGTTCCTGCAGATTATGTTCCAAGCCCCATAATAGCTATACGTATCTTAGAAAAACTGTTTACAACTGTATGCAATTAAAGCAAATTAAATTAAGAGATATGACATGCATGCAGACTATAAACCAATTAGCTATAACTGAAGGTAATCTCACCATATAAGTATATATATAAGTAGCTATGCCTATCATGCACAGCAAAAATCTTGGCAAATACAGAACAATGCTGACTGTGTCTAGCTACACTGTGAAGGAACATTTACAGTGTAGCTGTACAGGGTCTGTCTGCACTATATTTGTTCCCTGCAGTGTAGATGAGTCCGTCTTTATGTTAAGATCGAATATCCATATTATTCCATATTTGCAAAGCTTAGATTCTTGTTGTATGTATACAGCTACACTGACTCTTGTATAATTTCCTCCCACGGACTGTGTTCACTGCCAGTCATACAGTTAGCCATGCAGTCATACAGTTAGCCAGTCATATACAGTTAGCCAGTCATACAGCTAGCCAGTCATATAGTTAGCCAGTCATACAGTTAGCCAGTCATATACAGTTAGCCAGTCATATAGTTAGCCAGTCATACAGCTAGCCAGTCATACAGTTAGCCAGTCATATACAGTTAGCCAGTCATATAGTTAGCCAGTCATACAGTTAGCCAGTCATATACAGTTAGCCAGTCATATAGTTAGCCAGTCATACAGTTAGCCAGTCATACAGTTAGCCAGTCATATACAGTTAGCCAGTCATACAGCTAGCCAGTCATACAGTTAGCCAGTCATATACAGTTAGCCAGTCATATACAGTTAGCCAGTCATATAGTTAGCCAGTCATATAACAGTTAGCCAGTCATACAGTTAGCCAGTCATATACAGTTAGCCAGTCATACAGCTAGCCAGTCATATAGTTAGCCAGTCATACAGTTAGCCAGTCATATACAGTTAGCCAGTCATATAGTTAGCCAGTCATACAGCTAGCCAGTCATATAGTTAGCCAGTCATACAGCTAGCCAGTCATATAGTTAGCCAGTCATATACAGTTAGCCAGTCATACAGTTAGCCAGTCATACAGTTAGCCAGTCATATACAGTTAGCCAGTCATACAGCTAGCCAGTCATATAGTTAGCCAGTCATACAGTTAGCCAGTCATACAGTTAGCCAGTCATATACAGTTAGCCAGTCATACAGCTAGCCAGTCATATACAGTTAGCCAGTCATATACAGTTAGCCAGTCATACAGTTAGCCAGTCATATACAGTTAGCCAGTCATACAGTTAGCCAGTCATACAGTTAGCCAGTCATATAGTTAGCCAGTCATACAGTTAGCCAGTCATACAGTTAGCCAGTCATATAGTTAGCCAGTCATATACAGTTAGCCAGTCATACAGTTAGCCAGTCATACAGTTAGCCAGTCATATAGTTAGCCAGTCATATACAGTTAGCCAGTCATACAGTTAGCCAGTCATACAGTTAGCCAGTCATATAGTTAGCCAGTCATACAGTTAGCCAGTCATATAGTTAGCCATGCAGTCATACAGTTAGCCAGTCATACAGTTAGCCAGTCATACAGTTAGCCAGTCATACAGTTAGCCAGTCATACAGTTAGCCAGTCATACAGTTAGCCAGTCATATACAGTTAGCCAGTCATACAGTTAGCCAGTCATACAGTTAGCCAGTCATATACAGTTAGCCAGTCATACAGTTAGCCAGTCATACAGTTAGCCAGTCATACAGTTAGCCAGTCATATACAGTTAGCCAGTCATACAGTTAGCCAGTCATACAGTTAGCCAGTCATACAGTTAGCCAGTCGTACAGTTAGCCAGTCATACAGTTAGCCAGTCATACAGTTAGCCAGTCATACAGTTAGCCAGTCATATACAGTTAGCCAGTCATATAGTTAGCCAGTCATACAGTTAGCCAGTCATACAGTTAGCCAGTCATATACAGTTAGCCAGTCATACAGTTAGCCAGTCATACAGTTAGCCAGTCATACAGTTAGCCAGTCATATACAGTTAGCCAGTCATACAGTTAGCCAGTCATACAGTTAGCCAGTCATACAGTTAGCCAGTCATACAGTTAGCCAGTCATACAGTTAGCCAGTCATACAGTTAGCCAGTCATACAGTTAGCCAGTCATACAGTTAGCCAGTCATACAGTTAGCCAGTCATATACAGCTAGCCATGCAGTTAGCCAGTCATACAGTTAGCCAGTCATACAGTTAGCCAGTCATACAGTTAGCCAGTCATACAGTTAGCCAGTCATACAGCTAGCCAGTCATACAGTTAGCCAGTCATACAGTTAGCCAGTCATACAGTTAGCCAGCCTTATATATATACAGCTGTAGCTACAGCTAGTGATTGCAACCATACAGGAAGGAGCTATATGTGATATCATACATTTTTTCATTACAAAATGGCTTCACAGGAAAATGATTTATAGTTTCTTCAAACCATCAATTAAGTTTATTCATTTTCTTACCCAGCTAGCTAGCTATGGCTATAATTATGGCAAGTGTTTATTATACACAGACTATAATGTAACTAGCTAGCCAGCTACTTAGCTATATAGCTATAGCTATAGGCTGAATTTCAAGCCATACATGTTGCTAGCATTTTAGATATATAGGGAGATATAGCTATATATAGCTATATAGCTAGCTAACTACTGCTAGTGAGAAAATGTATGGCCATAGATTATATAGACTCCGTACCGAGTCTATATAAGGCCACTATTTGTTGGAATTATGTTTTTCATCAGCCTCCCGCATTTGTTTTAGCCACCCGCATTTGTTTTAGCCACCCGCATTTTTCAGCATTATTGATAATTTCTTGGCTAAATTTTGGTTTTGAGAAACTTTTTCATCAGTGCCCACATTCATTTTTGCTACCTGTATTTTGTCATTATAATTTTAGTCATTATTTGACAAATTTTGATTTTAAAATCCTTTAATACATATAATGGATAATGGTAATGATCCGCCCGCCCGCATACCATTTTTGGAAATTTCTGATGAAAAACATGATTCCAACAAATAGTGGCCTAATCTATGGCATAGTTATATAGCTACCGACTATACTATATCATAAATTCATGTGTGTAGCTGGCTACGTTGCTACATAACAAATTCAAGTGAAATAGCTATACGTATTAGCTATAGCTATACTATTAGCTTTATAACTAGCTAGCTACAAGTTACGTAGCTAAGTTAACAATTGCTATATATAATATACATGTGCTTTTACCGAGAATTGATTGGATTATTGAAAATCCTCTATAATTATGGTGTTATACTCTGTCCACTGCTGGGTGGTGACTCCGTATCGTCCGGTTAATTCAATGAGTCCGGCAGTCTGCCTGTCCTCCCCGTGGCCTATACACTCGGTGGCACCTTCGATGCTTAGAAGCTATAGTGACTAACACAAACAACTGGCGATCGCGTCGTGAAGTCAACCACACTCGGCTTCGCCAGACTTAATGTCTATATAGTTCGTTCAGTCGGGCTGCACGTACGCATCCGGTATTTTCCGCCTCACTTTCGCGCACTTCGTAATCCCAAAAAATGATGGTGTGTTCTAAATGAACTATGTAGAGTTTTAAATGAGATACAATTTTGAATAATCTATCTCTGGATTGCTGGTGATTGTAATATTGATTGGGACAACACTCAGCAGACTCCTATATTCTCCTATAACATCTTCAGTAAAGCCTACAAACCACCCTTCACTGATTAATGATTATCATATAGTCTGGAATTAGTGACCATGAAATTATTTTCATAAACTCCTAGCTATATAGCTAGCTAGCTATACATCTCAGTTAAAATTATGTTCAAAGACCAATAATTATGAAGAAGAATTTTGAATACTTTGGTGCAAGGCAATCATTAGACTTGGCTGACTGCTTTAAACCTTCAGTAGCCTTATCAGTCCTTGACTACATATGATACAAATGCAGCTGTGGATAAACTATGAGAAAGATTTAAGTCAATATACAATGCTTGTTTAGTATAGCTATCTAAACTTAATTCTGCCAAGCGGTTTAGTCAACCTTGGGATTATTTGAGGGATATAGCTACTAGAAATATCAAGTTGTCATCCCAGCAGAGAAAACACGATCTTACAATTGAGCTAAAGCTCTTAATAGCTAGCTACATCTGAAGCCTACATGGGTAAGGTATCAACATGAATATCACAAAGCTTATAATCATTTTACTGCAAATCTTACATGATGCAAACAAAGCGGCTAAAAAGTTTAGTCATGCATTAAATCACCATCAGTGCAAGGCTCCCCACTAGTCTATAGGTAATGGGTTCACACATAACTAGTTAGCTACTGATGATCTAACTAAGGCTAACATAGCTACTAGCTAAACAATCAATTTAGCTACCTCAGTTTTTACAAATGAAAATAAGCTACAAGGTAGCTATCCCTCCCTTACTCCCACATCTTCAGTCTATGTATTCAGATACACCATGCAGGATGGTGTAACTCAACTGATGCAACAACTTGACTATTCTGAAGCATATGGTCCAGGACATCTCCTCAAAGAAACTGCTATCAAACTATCCTCTATACTCTTATATTGAATTTCAAGCATCTTTAAAGCAACGCCAACTCCCTGATGATTGGAAATATGCAAGTATTAGCTATAACCCATGTAGTAGCTATAGCTATATAGATATTTTAAAATGGAGCAGGAGTACAATCAGCTCCTGCATGCAAACTACAGGCCTAGCTAGCTATAATCTCTTAGCTACAGCTACAGCTATAGCTATACATTTTGCGTTCTTCTATTTATGCACACCTTGAGGAAAATAAGATTTTGAGTAATGTAAAGCACATGCAGTTTTTGTCCTAAAAAGATCATGTGAAACTCAGTTAATCATAACAATAGATGACTTTGCTCAGACATTAAATAATACAGGTTGACAGGTTGGTGTTATTCTATTAGATTTCTTGACAAAGTGCCTCATAATCGACTTTGTGAGAAGCTTGCATGTTAGCTATGATATTTGTGGAACATTATTAACTTGGAAAAGAATTTTTCTTACCAACAGAACTCAGTGTATGAAACCAAATGGTCAGTCTTAATTCAAATATTTTGGGTACCCAAGGGACTGTAGTTACATATAGGTACTTGGACAATTACTCTTCTTATGCTACATAAAGTATCAAATGTTATCTCTAGATCTATGTTGATAATGTAGCTATACAGCTATTATTATATTCACCAGTAAACACTAGCTAAACAAAAACACCTAGGGTGCAAAAAAGGCGAGGCCAATCAGAAGCAGCAGTTATCTGACTACAAGTATACACATAGCTATACTTGCGACTAAAAACTTTGATATCAAGGTAAGGCCAAGAATTAGCTAGCTATAACCTGTTATTCAGGGGATGTCATGTATCTAAATACTTCATAATTTAAGGATAGCTGCATAACAGTGTACTTTTAGGTAAGTCTCAAAATTTTCTTTGAATTTGTCACTTGGCCACCTTTTTACTGAGATATATGATGCTACAAAAAGGTGGCCAAGTGACAAATTCAAAGAAAATTTTGAGACTTACCTAAAAGTACACTGTTATGCAGCTATCCTTAAATTATGAAGTATTTAGATACATGACATCCCCTGAATAACAGGTTATAGCTAGCTAATTCTTGGCCTTACCTTGATATCAAAGTTTTTAGTCGCAAGTATAGCTATGTGTATACTTGTAGTCAGATAACTGCTGCTTCTGATTGGCCTCGCCTTTTTTGCACCCTAGGTGTTTTTGTTTAGCATATCACTACTTTTTGTAAAAATTAAGCTATACAGAACATGTATAGCTGTATAGCTAGATAGCTAACTAATGAGAATGAGAATGTGGAAAGATTTTTGTAGGTAAGTATATAGCTACTAGCTACATGCTCACTGTATACTTCAAGCTCATGTAACTTTACATTACTCTAGTGTATATAGCGAATTGTATTGGATATAGCTATTGCTAGCTCATGCTTGGACTTTATTATATGCCAGCATTATGCTACATGTAATGCTGTTATGAAATTTGTATATAAATGGTTTATCACACACACATACTAATGATTTATTGAATGCTCTATTAGAGTGTGTTAAGTTTTACCTGTATATACACATTGTATTTTTACTTACATACCTAAACTGTTTTATCCATCAGACATATAGTCAACTTTTTATTAACTGTATGTTTGTTTTTTTATAGAAACTGGACTTGAAAGAGTATACATAATTTTACATGCACTTTTAACACCAAAAACAACTTTTAATAAATGCACGTATGAACTAGCATGCCAATATAGCTAACTATAGTGTGTTATAAAAGTTGTGTGCCTGAGCATCACAAGAAGTCTCATTATGCATTGCAGTGGTAGCATAGTTAGCATATGTAAAACATGAGGAAGTTATTTCTATATTATAGCAGCCCTATGGTTTCATTAGCACTGTACTAGGTATGTATTTCAATACGCACTTATTTCAGCCGGTATGCATATAGCCATATTTGTGGTAGCATGGCTAGTTTTCACACTTCTCAGAGCCATGATATAAATTATTCATTGACTTCAAATGTGAAACAGTATGTAAGAAAATCAAGTATGGATAACATGTACTTGATTTACTGAACCAACAACATGAAAAAACCATTTAAATTCTAGTTCTGCAAAACTCAACATAACTCATAAACAAAATAATAGTTTTCCATGTAAATGCAGAAGCAAAGTTCACATTAACATATAAGTCTTCTATTAAAATTTGAAGATCAAATGACAGTTGAGTTATGAGTTATAGAATCTTTTACTCTGCTGTGTAAAGTATGCTCTGGAATAATATTAAGTGGCAGGATAATTCTGAAAATTGCTGTACTTGTAGAGTATGCATAAGGTAAAAGGTAGTATCAGTTTTACTGAAATCTAGTAAGGCATGGCTGAGATACGAGAAAAACAAGTATACTAAATAAACTAATCCACAAACCGCAAGCCATTCACGGGGGCCAAAGGGTGTGCGAAGAAAATAAATTAGAATTAGAAAAAAAAAACGACTGCCAGTTAAAATGTTTTGCGGTTAAACAATCGAATTCGGAAGGCCATAAAAGAGCAGTGACACGACCGTTTCGGATGAAACTCGCTACAAAGGTCGTTCATAACATAAAAGGTATTAGTAATATAACAGTTAACTATCATTGTGTATATTACTCGAGTTCTGGCTGTAGTCACGGAAACCATCGTCAAAAATCTCGGGTTGGCTGGTTCTTCAGAACAGTTGGGCCGATATATTCCATCGTTGGGATGTTGGTTCTACTCAGTTGGAACTTGCTAGGTCTGTAATTAAGTAAGCAAAACTGCTATAGTGGCTGAGTTACAGCATTTTAAAATTTTAGAGCTGCCATCCGTGTAAATACTCACTGTAGTGGTCGCGTGGGCCAGAAGACGCGCATGCATGCTGCTTCTTCTTGGCCTCGCGACTCACTACCGTGAGTCTTGATAGCATATAGCTAGCTAGCCAACTATAGTAGAATGATCAGAATTACAAATAGGATTATAATTAACCAAATCTACTATAGCAGCTAGCTATATAGCTACATATTGTAAGATGAAAGATCACTGTTTAAATGAAGTACGTATCTTACACTAAATATCTGGGGGTGTTCGTTGACAAGTGGTTAAGCATACAGATTATATTGCATCTAAAGCCAATCAGGTTCTGGCTTTCTTACAAAGAAACCTTAGTTAGCTATCTCTTTTCCAACAAAAAATTTTTTATAGCTAAGACTTTTATTCATCCTATCATAAATTAGCTATTGCTCAACAGTATAGCTATGCATGGTCTCCATAGTTATAGCTGGATATAGCTACTCTATGTGACGTCAATAAAGTTGAAGCTATTTAAAGACGTGCAGCTAGGTTTTTGCATGTTTAATGATTATTGATGATATTTAAGTGTAACACACATGCATGGCTGCTTAGTAGCCAGATTATCCTGGCACCTCTAGGGATATGCAGATCCTCCTTATACAGCTTTGATGTTTTACTAGAATTTAATATCAAGAGTAGCTATAGCTATATAGCTAAATAATGGAGAGGTCTCCATTATTTAGCTATTCTTGGTTATAGCAAGTTATGCAAGTTGAAGCACAACATAAATTAGCTAGCTAGGTGAATGCGTTATCAATGCACCATATATGACCATAACACAATGTTATAATTTAGTTGTTAGACGCACATTAATGGCCAGTAGCTAATAGCTAACTAACTCTGTGGCCACCTCTGTCTATAACTAGCTATAGAGTGTCAACTCACATAGCCAGATGCAGCCTAGCTACTTACTAAAATTATTCATACCGAATTATATTAAGATTAATAATACTAGCTAGCTATAAATCAAGTGTATCCATGAAGGCCTGAATTGTTGTTCTACAGTTTAATATTTGATGGAAAAAAGAACTTGCATAAGCTTCAATTTTTGGTTTGCATCTGATGATAACAGTGACTGATCCCGGCCCTGGAGCAATGACATATGCATGCATAGCTAGCTATTTCTTTAAGATAATGTGTTACAGGCCTATGCTACAACAAATATGTATATAACATTGCCCTCTGGTGAGCTGAAGGCAGCTCAAGCCTGAATTCTCTGAACTGAAAACATTTCTGTATACATGTACTCTTATATAGCTACTAGGATTGATTGTGGGTTGTAATAAACAACAGTTGCTATTGGATTATATTTATAGTAAAGGCTATTTGCTTTAATTTTGGGTTTTAGCTAGCTAAGTATGATGATTAAATCCTATAAGCCTTCCCATATATTAGTTAAGGCAAGCCAACTTAATGTAAAACTAAATCCCACAACTCTAAGGTTTAGACTCTAGCTACTGTACAAAGAGCCAAGTAGCTATACTTTTATACAAATGAAGTGACACAAATGAAGTAACTGTTTTAAGTGTTTTATTGTATTTTATAGCTACTTAAGGATGTGTTAACAAAAGACATTCCTTTGAAATTTAGCTAGCTAACTAGCTAGCGATTAATAAATAAAAAATTGATAAAAATGTCAATAGAAACCATGCGTAGCATATGCAGTACTAGCAAGAGTAACTAATATTATTTACCTACTCTTGGCAGCTAGCTACTAACTATAACTACGCTAGCTACCCACCCGCAGCTCTATAACTACCTCCTTGACACATTATGACAGTTATAGAACTGTTGTACCCTTTGTTCCGCCCGCACAAAATACAATAAATATTGATAATGGTCTTATGTAGCTAGCTAGCTGTATTTATATCACATTGAGTTAAGTTAGCTAGCTAGCTAGTTAACTAGCTACTCATTAGCTATTTCACATTCTAGCTATATGTGGTTGATATATAGCTAAAAGTAGCTATAACTAGCTAATAGCTAGCTAAGTCTGTTATATATATGCATACATAGTTACACCATATATATATATACACAGCTACAAGTACAAAATACCATATAAAAATAACATCAGAACAGTTAGCTAGCTATATCATTAGAGTGGGTTGTTAGCTACATATAAATCATTCAGGAATATTAATTAGCCACCAAAGTGGTTATAAGAAATACATTTCCTACAGTTAACATCTCTGTCACGGTAATAATGACAGTAGGCCAATGTCAAGACGACTACCAGTGTCAATACAATCAGTAAACACACACCAGCGGCAATGCCATATATCACTGGAACATAATCAGATTCATCATCATCATCTGAGGTTGCCCTTACAGTTGAGTCTGGTTCTACAATAAATGGATGATGATCTCTACACAACTTTACATTAGCTAGCTAGCTAGCTATATACAAGGTGCATAGCTAGATATTGATGTTGGTTTCGATACCAATATTGGTAGCTAGCTAGTTAGCTACATCAGCAAAAGTGTAAGGAAAATGATACTAACTATCTTGGTATCAGTATCTGTAGATCTCAACTATTTAATTATGCATGCATATTATTGTAGTAGATATGGGCAGGTGGTGCAGGTCATTATCTTAACCTCAGATCACTCTTGTTAACATTATTAAACCAGGCACGTGCGGCCGGCGCACGTCTGATTTCTTATAATTGCTTCTGTCCGCGAATGTCTGTATACGTGTGTGCTTGTGTGTGTCTGCCCCCGAGGCTATTAATAACTAATGGTGTGATATAGAGCCTAATATGATTGGTTGAATAAGTTCTATGGCTTTATATGGCAGCTGTAGCCGATATCGTCAGTGGGCGTGACCTTAGCATCCATACGCATTGTGAAAACAGAGTAAGCTAGTGCTGTATAAGCTGTTACTTCACTGTAACAGTCATTTGAAACAGCTGTAGTTAAGTAACTAGATGAAGCGCTTCAGTTTTGAAGATGGGCATGGTTGACATAGACGTAAGTGTATCGAGCCATTTAAAAGAAGAGCTAGCTGGCTTGGGCTGCAGATAAATAGCTTTTGGTTGTTAGTACTATAATGTTATTTAAAAACAGTACTAAGGAGCTAACAGGAACTAAAGAAAAAGTGGTTTTAAACACAAGCATATTTCAAATGAATCTGGTTTGCGATACTAGAAAAGTAGAAACTATCTTGAAATAGTTGGAATACATTACTAAGGGTCACACAACAGCACAAACAATATTGTAAAACAGCTTTATTCTTTAGTTCCTTTTACCTCCTTATATATTTGTGTTCAGTAGCTACTGTTTAATCGGTACTGTTTAATATAGCTAGCTACACAATATAACATTTTCAGTGCCTGGTTTTTAAGGATATTCAAATATATCAACTTGTTTTTATTGAATGTAGCTATAGTAGCTATTTTTCAAGTCTAAAAATTCTTAATAGAACAGTCAGTGAATTGTATGTATGCAACAACTGCCACTGGCTAGCATACTGTACATGTGTTATATTTGGCAGTGGTTTATATTCGGCAGTTTGGTGAATCACGTAAATATCACCAAATTAAAGGTATGCCATTTAGGCTGCAAGCATGGGTTTCTTTCCATTAGGGCACAAACAAATGTTGCAACATTCGATGTTTATTCGTTTTTGTAACATCCGTCAGTAGATTTTTTGCTACCAAACGTTCGTTAATCTTAATTATGTCTAAATCATGCACAGATTATAAGTAAAAGTCTCTTTAATGCCACAAACAGTTGAGAAGCTTATAATTACCATCAAAAATGACTGTATCTACCTTATTTATAATAATCTAGTGTTTTAACCAATTTACTTTACAAAAAAATACAGTGAGAAATACTTGCTAATCAATTAATGTGTGGGTATTAAACATTCGAACATTCGAAATTGAAAATTAGAAAATGTTCGAATGTCAAAAATCAACATTCATTCATGCCCTACTTTCCATACAATATCAAAACCGCCAATTAAAAATCTCGCCATTTGCATTTTTAGAGCGAATCGCCAAATACTTGACTCACCAATAATTCCACGTATACTGTACATCGCTAGCTAGCTAACTAGCTAGAACTAGTGTGGTTTTGGTCAGGAAAAGTTCAGAGAATAGATATCTATAGGCCCAGAGTAAAACAAATCTTTAGATGGCTTTAGTTTGGCAAATCACTCATAACAAATTCCCCTCCTCCTGCCAAGTTTTGGCACATGCACAAGGGAATTATCTGATATGTAGCTATGTAGTTGAACGGTTAGATAGCTATGCTTGAAGCCCCAGCTAGGGCTATAGCTACAAACCATGACATAGCCGCTAACTAGTTATATCTAACTTTATAGCTAATAATCCTAACCTCAAATATTTTGTGCGAAACCAATTACCAAAACCCGTACCATTAATCAGACCCCCATAGGCTACAATATACCAATAATCGACTCGCCATAGCCTGCAGTATGCCAATTATTGTTTTAACAATAATCAACTTTTTGTATTCATGTAACAGTACTATATCTTTTCTACATAAAACAATGGTTCACAAACCTGTTTTCATTCCACTTTCAAACAAAGGATAGCGATATGCATATGTATGTGCACTCGTGGTCACCAAACGATGGTGACAGAAACTAGCAAAAAGATTAAACTTGGGGGTGTTTTGTTTATAACATGGTTATATATTGGATAGCAATCCTGTTCATCAGTATAATGTTTTTCTATTGGCAAGTTTTCTTGAGGCGGGTTAAAGCAACCAACAAAACAACCACCCTATTAACCTGTTTCGCTTATAACACGACTTTATATTGATTAACAAACTTGGCAATGGGCATAACTTTTCTCTAATGGCAAGTGCTTTTCTTGTGAAAGGTTTCGTGCAAACGAACGTGTTTGTTTGGATATGCACCAATCACAAACGTGTTTACTTGGATATGCACTGCTTTTGTTCATTTGATAATTGGCTGTGCGATCCGATATCCGCTAATTGGCAACTTATGCTAGTCTTTTTAGGTTGGTTTCCATGATATAGCTAGCTACTTCATTTCTAAGGTCACACTTACTAGCTTTAAATTTATAACAATATTGTATGCGTTGCTATGTGGCCCTTAGTTATGTATTCTAATTAATTCGTGTAAAGAGAGGTATCTAATATTTTAACAGGAAGCTGCTAAGAAGGCTGAGGTGTGTTAATTGTTGTGTAAGAGTTAAATAATAATAGCTGTGCATGGTGCTTAAGGTATAATATTTGCAGTGCCTGGTTTTTGGATATTAGAATATATAAACTTGTTTAAGGATACATTTGAATATCTCAACTTGTTTTTATTGAATATAGCTAGCTATAGTAAATTTTGCAAGTCTTACAAAAATTCTTAATAGAACAGTCAGTAAATAGGTAGTATGTATGCCACAGCTGCTACTAGCTAGCTAGTGTATATGCACACTATGATTATTACCTGTGATGTGAGTAGTCATCACTTGATCAAAAACACTGCTGGTTGATTGTAATGTTACAGCTATAGTAAAACACAATTATTTTTTTAATCACAGACTAGCTATGTAGCTATATAGCTACATCCATATACTATCTAGCCAGCTAGCTAGCTAGCTGCTATGTGTAGCTAGTTAGCTATGAACTCATGGAAGTTGTAAATATGCATATTTAGCATATGGTGAGAAGGGTTTGTGGAAAGGAGGCTTGGTGAATTCAAAGTCTTGGTCAGGAGAAAAGATAGCTAGCTAGCTGTTTAGCTAGTTTGGAAAAATCACACATAACAAATTCCCCCTCAAGTTTTGATAGCTATAGCTACTGTGTGAAACAACCTAACATAAGGTGGCGTTTATGGACTAGCATGCTATATAACATAACTACTATAACACCAATCTCACCATGGCACGAAATATGCTCTCTGTGCATTTGTCTGTGCATTTGTCTGTACCTGTTAAATTCAAGCTCACATCATTACACAGATTCCCAATACAACAACAATTGTATAACTGAAAGTCTTGGAAATCAGTGTGCAGTTTAGGTGTGCATTTGTTAGGACAAGCAGAATCATCAACGAAACAATGTTGAGAAGTAGACGTGATATTACCAGTATCAGCATCCACAACGAACATAGCAAGACAGGTGTTTGGCGTTAAAGATGGATTTTCATATCTTGGATTCTCCGAGCACACCTCATATTTAGTATCGCATTCATCACTGGTGCAATTATTGTAAAAACACACCAACTCATCTATACAAGGAAAAATATCATATGCATTATAAGAAAAGATAGGTCATAATTAAATTAAGACTATACTGTTGTCAGTATTAACTACTTATCGCAAACGACAAGCTAAAAAGTTTAGCTAAACTGTTTAGCTAGTTATATTTGTAGCTACCATTATGTAGGTAAGTCGATGACTGTGTGTTATTTCTAGTGTCAAGACCATGCATTTTATGTTCTATTATAACAAAGATTTAGCATAACTTTACCTTGCACAGAACTAGCTATAAGACCGTAGATAGCTACAGCTAGTGAAAGGTGCCTTATAATACTAGAGAGATGACTGGATATTCAAATATCATAGTAATTCACATAAACATTATCATACAGCATAAAAGTTTGACGATGGAAAATTTTGACACATTTGATGAATGGCTAGTGATTTGTCAAAGTTTTCCTACTAAACTTTTCTATTGTAACGTTTCTCCTGTGTAACCTACAATCAATTTGTCAGAGTTTTGCTTGTCAAAATATCATGTAGCTAGGCCCAGCTCATTCGTAAAGCTTTACCCCATCAAACTTTTGTACTATACGGTACATCAATTAAGCCAGATTCAGTAACAACATAGCCGTGTAGCTAGCTAGCTATACCAATGGCTACAGGCCTGGAATATGAAAGGCTACAAAAATATTCTTCCTACATAATAGTGTCTTATCCTATGAGTTGCAATGAGTAGCTAAATCATGAGGACTCACAGAGATGCGAGCATACTCAGTCTCTGAAGCAAGGGGTTAAGAGTAAAGTAGGCCTACAAGCTAGCTATAAGGCGCTTAGTCTTGTAAACATAAAAAGTGATAAAATAGCATAGGCCACCAATTTTCAGATATCGGATTGCACATCCAATTATATCAAATGAGTAAAAACAGTCATTGGTTTGCATGAAAGTTTCTAAAGAGAAAAGCTTGCCACTAGAGAAAAGATACAATGGCTAAGTTTGTTAATCATGTTATAAAAGAAACTGGCTATAGCTACAAGGGTGGTTGTTTCGTCGGTTTCTTTAACTAAAACTTGACAATAGAAAAATTAGTTTGAAAGTGGAACAAAATTAGGTTGTGATCAATCGCTGTATGTAGAATAGATGTAAGACTGTTATGCAAACACAAAGAACAACAGCAAAGTAGGACACTCTTAAAACAATAATTGATAGCTATACTGCTGGCTATGGCAAGTCAATTATTGGTGTATTATAGCCTATGGGGATCTAATAAAATGGTGCGGGTTTTGATAGTTGATTTCATGCAAATTTTTTGTGGCTGCAATTATTACATCATCCATTCACTTTGCAGGAATTATACATCATTGCATTCTTCTATGTTATCTACTTGTATTAAGGCTACTGTGTGTTCTATAAGGTAGCTAGCTATTTTAACTGCCAAAAAATCGGGTTGCTTTTTTCAAAGCTTAGTGCGGCATCAAAACCAAGCCAGCTCTTCCATTACCAAATATTTTATTTAACTAGTCAGTGGGTCTATAATTATGCCACCGACTTTTAGTTCATTTATAATTAAAGATAAAAAGTCTTGACTGTTATTACCATGGCTTTTTCTAAAACCCCACAAGTTATAAAAGACATAGATATAGCTGTTTGTTATATAATCTCATACAATATAGAACACAAGCATACGGTATATAGCTACTACATACAATCAGCACTACACACACACACACACACACACACACACACACACACACACACACACACACACACACACACACACACACACACACACACACACACACACACACACACACACACACACAAACACAAACACATGTTTTAACACATATAATACCTGGTCCGACATGGGTAGGGTAAGTGGAATAGATATGGGTTGTATTAACACTGTCATTTGTTGGACCTGGAAGAGATTTATAAACACTGTAAGTATGTGCACACACAGACATTTAGCTAGCTACCTGGTGTGGTAGGAGTAGGTAGAGTTGTAGCAGATGATGCTGTAATAGGAGTAAGCGATGATACGGTAGCAATAGGTATTGTTACGATAGTATTAGGCAGTGACACAGTTGTGTCAGATAGAGTTGTGGTAGCACTAGGCAGAATTGTGGTAGCATCAGACAATACTATAGTGGTAGCACTAGGCAGAATTGTGGTAGCATCAGACAATACTATAGTGGTAGCACTAGGTAGTATCATTGTAGGAGTAGAAATTAGAGTAGAACTAACATCAGTTGTATTTTCATCTGAAAGGTAAAATTGGCAATCAAACAACAAAACAAACAAACAAACAAACATTGAGTTACAACATACACAGGAATAACTAAATTTCAGTACAGGTTGTCAAGTATTACAAAATATGTTTCTGAAAATCTGAAACTCTTCAAAAAATTTTTGGTTCAAGCCTTTCTTACCTGCAATATAATAGCTAGCTAATTACCGACTCTGCAACTGTATTGTATCACTCCATTAACCTTACCTTGGTACCTAACCAGATACCTCCACAAATGAAATGCTGCATCTTAGAATTAATAAGGCACTTTTTTAAATAAAACTTCCACTATCTAACAACTGAAATCATGTTCCATTAATTCATCTTAATGCATGCTCTTAGACTATGGCTTCCTGCTTCAGTAACTTGGAAAATAATACCCTGTCTGAGGATATTGAGATCACCAGTTCACCAGTTTGCAATCATTCTGTTTTCTACCCAATTATCTAGCTACATCCAGGGGATTGAGATTTGTGTTGGCATGGTTCCATTGGGACACAAAACTTAGTTAGTCCTGCATGAGGTCAAATGACAGCTTACAGGTGCCTTATAAGAAAGGCCCTACAGGTTTCATTTTGTAGCTTTATAGCTTCTGATAGCACACACATATACACACATATTTAAAGTTATATAGCTACGTACTTATTTCATTGAATTCCACTGTCACATCATTACACAAATTTCCAGTACAGCAACATTCATAAAGTGATGGCAGAAGTTGATTGAGTGTACAGTTTTTAGCACAGTGAGAATGTGGGTCATTCAGACATTGCCGCTGAGTTCTGATAACGCTACTAGTGTTTATATCTACAAAAAACACGGCATGACAGATGTAGCGTATAACAGTTTCATTTTCATAAACAGGGTTCTCTTCGCACACTTCATAAGAGGTATCACATTCTTCATCACTAATACTACATATTCCATTAAGACAAACAAGCTGATCTGTATAAGAAAAAATGTATACACACAGTAAGACATTGATGAACATTTTCATTAACTAAGTAACACTACTGTGACAGTGGAAATCATGCTATCCATAATATAGTGAGATAATAAACATTGCCGTAGTAACAAAGGAATAATTCTTTTGGTAGATACAGTAATGTTTAGTTGATAGCTATGTGTTCAGCTATATCAGTTAGAGGCTCTAGTTTTTATACTAACTTTGGTGTAGCAGGGCCGTAGGAGGGTCTTTCTGAGTGGCACAGTCAAAACTGAGACAAATTTAATCTTGACAGTGATACAAAAAGTGTGTACTAGCATTTTGCTAAAGCTTGATTGAAAAGTGGCATGACCAAAGCTGTACTAGCCGTAATGCTATAACCTTGTAGCAATAAGTGAGTAGCAATTGTATCACTTGTGTTTGAGAGTCTGTCTCATGTTGCTACAGTGCAACATGACACACAATATTATATATACTTAACAGTATGAAAACTATGGCTTCTTTTTTAAGTTTCTAAACCAATTTTCAGCAGCTTAAATGCAATGGTACTGTTGCAATAAACAAATATCCTGTATAATATGCTTTATTTTCCACTCAACCTGCTAGGCAACTGTCTATAGTACCACAAGACCTGCTAACACTGGGATCTGTTGACACAGTTTTGCTGTGTCCAGTGCTCCCTTTCAGCCTTATTAATTTTAAATTGTTCGTGGAAGGGTAAGAAACTCACAGAAAAGATATATCTAGCCGTCAATAAAGTGATTCACGCTTTGTTCAATGAGATGACATATCTCCTCCAGGAGAAATGCAGCTTTCTGTTTATCTATCACATGATGTGCCAATATGGAAATTCAGCCAATGTTCTGCTATGTTTAAGGGTTGATGTCAACCTGCTTGATAGTTAAGCCAATAATAAATATTGTAGTGCTGATCACTAGTTATTTGCTTTCTACATGCACTCTCCCTACATGCCTAACTACCTGCTTTCCTATATCTTCTTGGTCTTCTGTTTTCCTACTGGTCAAAATGCCTCTCAGATCTTCAACATAAATAAGAACGAGGTCATTAAAGCAGCATTAGGAAGTATCCATATGCATGAATTTACAGGGATTCATGATACAACATGCTTAAACAAGAAAGATGCCAATTTAATGAAAGCCACAAAGAAATTCACAAGCTAATTCTACTGTACTTTTTCAGCAACCTCTTATCACTTTAAAAACACAAACCGATATATACATACACACTCACGGTATAATATGTATACATTAACACTGCACATACACATACATACCTATACATATACATATATACAATGTTCTAATATAGAATACCTGGTGTGACATGGGTAGGATAGGTGGAATAAATGTGGGTTCTGTTAACACTGTCATTTGTAGCACCCAAAATAACCACAGACAAAAACCCACAGCAAAAGATCATAAATCTTCCCATTTCCTAAACGAAGCAATAGAAAAAAATAATATAGTAACAAGATTCATGCAATGGCTTCCTACGAAAGTTTGAAATTAAATTACTTATAATTCAGTATGCACAGCTGTGCTTACAGGTTGGCTAATAAAAGTGGCCACAGAATTTGATAATGAGTAAGAGAGTACACACAAAAATAATTTTATAATAGTAATGTTGTATTAGTACTAAGGCAGTCTATTTAGCTAGCTATATATATAACAAATTCAATTTCTGGGTATACAGATGGTAAGGTATAGCTGGACACCAGCACATTTAAGCAGTCACTACATATTATGGTTTATATATGAATCAGACAGTTGGGTTAGAATTAATCAGGTAAAATTTCCTCTAATACCAATACAATAGCTCTATAAATGTGTGTTATTACATTTTTTGGATATTTCCCACCAGACAAACATTAATTATCGCTATAGGTTGTTGCTTGGGCTAAGGAAGAATGGATGGACTCCCAGCATGCAATCAAGTAATACATAACGACATAAAATATAATCAGTGATAAATAACATATGGATAAATTATCACAATTGGTCCACATCTGTATCTATACATGTGAATTCCCAGAGCCTAATGGGCTGTATAATGGTGGCTGTAGCCATACAAGTGACATAAGTAACCATAATGATATCACCTGTGGTAGCTACACTAATAAAAAAGATAAAATAGCTATTTAAAAAAAACTTGTGTAGTTTCTCCAATCATTACCATGCATTATACTATACATGTGGCAGATATAGATGACACGCTTAGAAAAGTTCAACTGAATTGTTTCAATTAATTCTAAAATTGCTACGTTTGTCAAAAAACATATTGTTCCACTCAAAAGCTGATAATATACAATTTAACAACACTGTTTGCAGCACATATATTTTCACACTATTCTGTCTTGTTTCAGTTCCTATAATCACCCCATTACAACCATATAGCAAAACTTTGGCAGTAGAAAACTTTGGTGGATTAGGCAGTTAGCTAACAACCAAAGTTTTATCCACCAAAAACTTTTATCCTAACTATTTTGCTGTGCAAGGCAGCCAATCCGCCAATGTTTTTTCTGCCAACATGCTCATTGGCAGCAATCCGCCAAAGTTTTCTACTGCCAAAGTTTTGTGGCCATACGGTATACAGAGGTTATACACAAGGTGTATGACTTGGCACGGTTACTTCACAGTTCTTATTTGTTTACCATGTATCATGACATGAGTGGCTAAGAGCTGGAGTGCTATATGGTAATCTCACCCATGACGCTGTTCTTGCCTTCCTCATCCAAATAATATGTATTAGTTCAACAAAATGACTATTAGCTAACAGGTGTTTATTATTCTACTAAGGTATTGTCGCCTGTTTTATTAAAATTGGTTTGGTATGCTTTTGATCTGTTACTCCTATATAAATTGTTAGTTTTACAGTGTTTGTGTAGCACCACACCTTGTGCATAACCTCTATAGCACATTCTTAACCATACAAACTGCTACCATTATACCATAATTAAACAATTAGTTTACTATATTGTGCAGGTTAAGTGCATGTGTGTGTATGAGGCTTGGTATAACCATTTACATAATAGCATTACCATACCACAAGCCACACAAGTTGGTGTTAAATCACATCACTGATATGGTTATACATTGGTAGGTGCCCACAATTTCATTATTGCAACATAGTACCATATAACTATGTACATACAGGTATATGTGTGCTAACCATAGCATAGGGATATACACTGTTCCAGTTATTGCTACAGCACAGCTATACGGCTATGCATGCAGGGATTACTCTAAGATGTGTAGATGTATGCATTTGTCTTGTATGTATATCTCACTCTATATACATATATACGTGCATGCATGTTAACTCTGGTAAAACAGGCTTCAACAAGGTGTTGTTTGGTGCGTGTTCCATTAGGTCGCTTAATTAATACATTTTGTGATCAATCCTATTATAAACTATGGTGGCATGGCATATGGTGTATACGTCGTCTTGTTTCTAAACCCACCAAAAATTGCACAACGTAAAGCAACTACCAAAACTGTTGTGCATTAGAGTAATGAGTATGCCTCAATCAACATGTTAATACATCGTATCAAGAGTAGTCATCTACTCTTGATCGTATCTACTACAAAATATCTCAAGCTATACTTAGTAGCTACGGAGTTAGTTAATGATATTACCATCTGTCATACATTGCTACTGTGATGAAATTTTACTTGCAAGTAGCCAGCTAGGAGCGCTACATGACTTTTTTGAAATACCTTATGATTAAGTACAGCTGTAGGTATGTATATATATGTATCCAATGTAACCGTGTGTGCTTAATGTTGGGTGTGTGCTTAATGTTGCTAATCACGTAGCTATAGCTATGTGCATTTAATCTGATGTGACTTCATTTGTATATGAACCCATGCATGCAGCACTTCCTAACTGAAAGTTCCTGCATGCACGGTTGACTACCTGAATGTAATTGAATATTTATTTACCGATAGTCATATCCTACATATAGCCATGCACTGTAAATACATTGTCTTGTAAGCCATATTCTTTGTATACAAACTGTCCCCTATAAATAAATGCGATTCCAATATTCTATATGGTGTAACTAACTATATATAGCTATGTGCATATAATGCTTGGATATAGGCTTAAAGCCTTGTATCGTAATAATAGGAATCATTGAATGGGAGCATTATATACCATATAGCAGGAAAGTTTGGCGGGGAGAATGTTTGGTGAATTCACTATTTTCAAGCGCTTGGTGGGAAAAGGTTTGACGAATGAAAAGATCAGCCCGAGGATCAGCCAATGGGCCATTGATTGTAACTACTACTTTGGATGGTTTTAGTTTGGCGAATCATAGACGATTTGCCAAATTCGCCTTTCCCGCTATACGGTATATACACTAACTTATTTCATTATACAGTTTCGACATCCATACCAGCATACACCCATATATAGCTACAGCTTAATGTGTGAAGCACATAAACACAAAAGTAGTTATTGTTGGTATGCAGTATGATAAATCTAATTAGATAATTTACAATCGTACAAAATTAGTGTCAATTTAGTAATTCCCTGAACAAAGACATTCCTAAATGGCTGCATACATTTCATGAGAATTGCCAGCAGCTAGCTAGCTATAGATATAGCCGCTCTTTCCAATTATTGATTAATTATGCAATTTGTAACAATAATTACCGCTTGTCGGATCGTTAACTACGCTGGATAATTATACTCAACGCATTCATGCATGCATGCAACTCCCTATGCCATGCAGTAAGGTATTTCGTAACTGATTAACGGAGTATACAATATACCCTGGCATACATGCAACATATTTACAGCAGTGCAACAAGTTTAAGGATGAACTAACCTTACACGTATACAGTTACCCTGAAAATTTCCGCTCGATGTGTCGGATAAAGGTCAGCCAACGAGTTAGCGAAGCAAAGGCGCAGATAAGTTTCGTATCTTTGTTCTCGATAGAGAAGATTTCCCTGGCACCCCACGAGTAGTTAAAGAACTCTATAAGCTGGTACTGACTAATTTAACTTAAGGACTTCCTCCACGCACGTTTTCTATTCAGCTTCATTTCTATCGATATGGGCTCATCTATTTTATTACGTAAACCCTGCGCGTGCGCATCACTCTGTCTTTCCTCTTGATTACGCGCACTCAGTTCGTTCTCGTGATCCAGTTGGGAATCCGTCTGTATCTTTAGCAATCAGTGATAATGTGAGTGATTGTGTAGTCGCAACATTACTTTAGTATGTTATGGCGTGTTTCTTTGCCAACATTTCATAATTTACAACAAATGACGTTGCACGGCGCGACAGCTACGCTACCTAAATACTTAAATAGGAATACTTATACACATACACTTAAAACTATAAGAATATTTTGTTTCTATTCGTAAGTACGTGTAATGTTGAAAATATGCGATTTACCGTTTTGTTGTAAATTGCAGGCCGAAAACGAGTGCGGAGGAGCCTACATTGGAGGAGGAAGGTACTATATTCGTGAAGTACTTGAAGTGATGGATACGGTTTAGCTGGTAAAACCACTTTATTGCCCATACTAGGGATTGTTAGGACGTGTAGATGTCCGGTTAATGCGTGGGCACTTAGTAGCTGGGCCATCTTGAACAACCTGATTAAATTATAATATTGTCTGATATATTAGAAATTGTACATTACAAGTTGCATATATTCATTATCATGTTGGTTACATGGTGTGTGTACGTCTTTAGCATCTGCTAGTGATGAGCAAGAGAGCAGTGATGATGATGAGTTCAATGAACCAGATGACATGAAGGACGGCCAGGATCCAGCTGGTGCGGATGCAGGCGGAGATGCTGCCAAGGTATATGTGAGTACATGTACATACGCGCACGCGCGTGCACACATGATACCTTGAAGAGTGGTGGTTACAGAAAGGAGCTTCAAATATCCAAAACTTGTGTGATCTTTAAACTATGCCTAGGATTCCCTATAGACACTGTTTTCTGTAAAGTGATTAGCAAGACTATTTTAGTACTAATCAATGAGTTTGTAATGGTGGTCATTTATTAGTCTCGTATGGCCAAACCCTCTTCCGTGCAGGACGTTATTGCTTGCAGTATAAGTGCCCATGCTCCAAGGGTCGGGCACAGTTCACAGGCCTTAAATTAACAAGTGCCACCAGTTGTCAGTGAGTGTTAATTAATGCATGTGATCTATTAAGCAATATTTTTTTTGACATTAGATGATACTACTTAATATGATAGATTTGCCATATCCAGTCGGCAAGGAAACAAAAGTTTCCCTACCAGATACAAAACTTTCTATCAACTCAATTTGCTTTGGTTTCAACTCTTGAATACCCATGCACTCCATTGCTTTCTTTAAAACTGTGTGGAACACCATCTCTGTTAACCGTTCCTGGTGCTTAGACGTATTAATTACAGACGCGTGTACCTGGTTACTAAGCAATAAAATTATCATTCATTAAGTGTCAAAAAGTTTAAAGCCTGTAAACTGTGCCAGACTCGGAGCGCATGGAAAAGGGTCTGGCCATGCAAGACTAGTCTTTATCTGACTGGTGATCACTACTGACCATGGTGGGCATTTCCCTGGCATATGATTGTATATGAATTCCCTGGCATAATTATGATGGTATGAAATAGCCAGACAGTTCTGTATATAGCAATTGTTATAGTATATTCAGCAGTTTACAGTCCATTTGAACTCTGTACTTTGGAGACTCGCAAGTCATCTTCATTACCTGCTTTGCATGCCTCACTGCTTGTATAATTGCGTATTAGTTAATCTCTGGCTGATGGCTGTACAACACATCAGTGTACCGTCCTTGTGAAGTTTAGTTTGGAAAGACTTTCATTATTGTTAGCGGTGAACCTTTGTGCTTTGCATAATCCTCCTAGCTGCATCGGTCATTTGTTTTACTTGAATTCTTTCTTCAGTTCTATTGTTGGATGGTGTTTTTTTATGCAAGCTGTCCTGTAGAATGATGTAATGCACGATAGCTTGCCAAATCAATAAGCTACATTTAGTACTATTGCAAAGGCAGATTGTCAAGATAGTTTTAGTTCATCAATTATAAACTTGGCATGTAAGTGATTAATCGGTATCCTGTGTGGTTAGCCAATAACTGTTTGCTACTAACAAGAGTTCATAATGTCAAAGTTCATTTTAGCATCAGTGACTGCTGCACACTAAAGCTACAGTATTTCACACAGGAAAATATACAGGGGACGCTGATGGTGTTTTTGCACTTCATTTATAAACTATTGTTTGGACCACTTGTAAATAGGTTTCTTTAAGGATTTATAAATCCCTTAATTATTCTCCACCTCGATCAGCTCAGACATTATGATATTGTAAACTCTCAGATTTTTCAATCCCCAAAAGAAGCAATTGCGAATGTTAACTGTAGGGTTTACAATGTGATACAAGGTTGGATAAATTTATATTATAAAGAAGGTGATTTGGACTTGCAACCCCATACAAACTTGAAGGAATTAAAGGAGCCATTAATAATTTTCAGCTAACAGTAAATGGATTAAAGTAAAACTAACTTTAAGTGGTAGGGATGGATAAGATGTCAAAGAAACAGTATGAGCATTAATGCTCAGTTTACTTGTGTAGTAAGATGTGTTGTTAAACGTTAGTGTGGCTATTTTAACACAGGAGTGTGATCACCAATATTATTGCACTTCATGGTGCTCTTCTGAAGTGCATGCCTCAGTATAGTGGTATTTCTCTGATGTAGTTGGTCTCAACAACTTTACATGCCATCTGGATAAAACTGTGGTATCATGCCAGCCAGCTGTAAAAGAAGAAGCTGTGTGTTTTCACCATTACTGGAGAGCTTGGCTAACAAATTAATGTCTATACATCATTGCTAGAGGCAGCTTCAAAAAATTTTGTTGCTTCTGAAATATTGATGGCTTTATAAGCGGCCATAGAAACCTACACCAAAAAAGAATAGTTGGTTATTATCATATGAAGAAATTTGCGGACATTTGCTATTGCTATTGTACATGGCAAAATTGGCAGCTGAAACAATCTTGTCAACACATTTTCCATTGATTTGGTCACACAAGTTACAAAATATTACATTCATTTTAGTTTTCTTGCACCCTCGTCTCCAACACGATAATTTCCTCACATTGACCAAAAAGTACAACTCTGCGCGATTAAATTGATACTAACAAAAGCTTATTTCATGAAAATTTTGGCACGTCAAAACCTTGCAAAGCATGCCCATGCATTAACTTTCCCCATACATTTTTCAATGGGGCAATTTGGGAACATGAATTATAACTCCAATATCCTTTGACAAGAGAGGGATATCCCAGATTCAGGGTAAGATCTGAAATGAGCATGGAATAGCGATTCAAATGAGGTACATTGTAAAGAGAAAGGGCTAAAAATTTCCACGTCATTTTAAGGAAATATGATTCTCCTTCGTTTGTATACACGTTGAACTCGAGGAATAGGCGAGCATTAACTTCCAGAGCCTCATCTTAGACTCTGTGCAAATAAAGCAAGCATATTTGCGTTCATCTGAAAAGGCAGCACACCAAGAACTAGTATATATAGCTATAGCTGGCTACTTTGAGTATAGCTAGCTATACTATATACGGGCAATGAAGCTACAACTGTATAATATGGAATCACGCTATAGCTACGTAGCTAACATGTATAGCAAGCTATAGACTAGCTACATAGCTAGGTAGCTATATACAGTAGCTACGCAATATTGCAGCTATATAAATGCACATGCTTGGGATGTACAGATTGCACTTGAACTGTAGCAAACTGGCACGAATGATCGATTTTTACACAGTAGCTAGCTATTCCGCTTCCTTGACTAGAGTTCAATGTAGAGACGATTGGAGACGCCTGAAGTCTCTCTTCAGCCATCAGTAGCTAGTGATGGCTCTAGCTAGCTAGCTATATATAGCCTCAATCATGGCTTGTCAAAGCAAGGCTTCTGAAATGCTGCTAGCAAGTGGCATACTCAAGCGCAAGTTGTAGTTTGTTTTGTTTGCGTGTAGCTAGCTCAGTGTTTGCTGTTGTGTTAGACTATTATATAGCTATAATATTAAATAATTTCAACAATTGTTAATAAAGATAAAGTCATGACGTCACATATGCTTTGATATTCAGTTCAACAAATCACCTCATTTGTTTATATCACCTGCCACTTGGATGTCCATTTGCTAGCTTTATTTCTTCATATGTTTTATACTAACCACCACTAGTGGGCCTGCTACTATTGTCATTGAGTGTGCATGTGGCGGTGTTGATAGTAGAGAATCTTAAAAGATTAGCATCAAAAAATGATCTTACTGCCCAAAGGGCAACATTGAAAATGACTACAATATGCAAAACACACACAAGTATATAATACTAACAGCAAGTGACAAGCTAGTTGTGTCACTCTGTCCGGTGGAGGTTTGATTAACCACCTACAAGCTACTACACCACAAGACACTGCAGTAAATACAAAGTGACTGAGTCCGTATTGTCTGTAGCCAACAATAGTTACCATTGTTGTATTGTGATTTGAATTCCAGATGTGATTATTGTGTTTTGTTTTAGGGTAGGCAGAGTCGGTCGGAGAAGAAATCACGGAGAGCCATTTTAAAACTTGGTTTGAAGCAGATCATGGGCATTAACCGAGTCACCATCAGGAAATCAAAGAACATTTTGTTTGTCATCGCCAAACCAGAAGTGTACAAGAGTCCAGCTTCTGAAACCTACATCGTGTTCGGGGAAGCCAAGGTAAAATGATTTTTATAAACCTTTTTTGGGAAGACATATTGGTAACCATTTCTTGAAATTTACCGCACTTCTCTACCAAAGTACTGGGCTTAGGGAAAGTGACTTTAACCACTGATTTACTTAGTAGAAAACTTTTTTATTCCTAACTAACAAAATTTGAACTTCAAAACTAACTTTATACTTGCTTGCATGTGGCAACTAAAGTTTTAGAGCCAAAACCTGAAGCGTGTGCACCTCATAGGTATTAGTAGGCAAAGCGTTTGTAGACTTCAGATATCTTGGCTTAAAAATTGCTTCAGTTTTCATGCAAGTAACTTGGTGTGTGTCACAGAGATGTTGTGATCCTGTAGTCATACAGTCCAGACATAATGCTACTTGATCCCCATACAACCTTTCAGGGAATATATTTGAAGTTGGAACCTTCTTTTTGTACAGGAAATGTTTGTATAAACATAGTGTATTAATGCAGCCATGGTAGTCAAAAGCAGTTTATAGTTCCCATGGCCATACTAGGGCTCTGTACCTGCACAGTATGGGACACTACCACTTCCTGAGTAGTTTTAGTAGTAGTGAGAAGGCTTGATAGGAAAATTTTATTGTCCTTATTTGGAAATTCCTTATGTCAATAGTATGGTACTCTACTAATCTAGAACTATGAGTGTGGGGTAATGGTAATAGTTAGATGATTAAACACCACTGTGGTACCTTTGTACTATGACACCTTAAAACCAATCAAAAGTGTTCGGGTTATCAAGGTGTCCTGATTTTCCAGGTCAGTTTACATGAAGCACCGTTTGTGATTATAACAAAGTATGTGTGGATTATGCAGGCCTCACTGTAATTCTATGCTTTTGTTAATGTAAATACAGTACAAGGTATTATCTTAGAGGCTGTCGTAGCCAAACTCTTTGTAGTGTGGAAGCATCTACTACATTTGTACAACAGAAAGTCTGGCTACAACACTTTCAATAATGATGTACACTAGTTAATATTGTGGAGGCATGTTGTATAAAGTAACTCAGCTGTGTTGGATGCAAGCATGAATGATGCCAGTGTCACTGCAGAAATCCTATATTGGGGACCAGGGGGGCCATGGCCCCTCTTAAATTCAAAATCTCTCCATGGGATTGTAATTTTTGCAATAGAACTTCAGTTTAGCAAAGTAGCCCCCTTACTTTCAGTAGTTTCCTCTACCAGTGTTATCTTAATTACTATATCCGTCATTTAATACATCAAAGTCTAGTCAATACTGATAAGTATTGCCTATGGTATTGCAAGCTCGTGTTGTTTTTACAATATGCTTGGCATCATCAGGGCAATTATACTTGTATAGTGAACGTTTTAACTCAAGGCGATAGTTGTAAGCAACGCACCTTACTCATTACTTTACACATTTTAATGCTACTTGGTTGTGAATTGTTTGACATTGGATACATTCTTGGACAATGTAACAACACTTGTAACTTAAAATGACTGGGGTGAACCCCATATAACTGTGTTATACAGAAGATTTGTCTCTGTCTGTCTGTCTGTCTGTCAGTACATTCATGAAGGATGATTTACAAAGGAGTTACTACAACTAAGAATTCATTGCTGTTAATTGTTGGGTACCCTGTTGAACAAGGCAGTGTCTAACACAATCAATTATAGGTGGCGTTAAAATGTGAGGAGTGGTTAATTACCCAGTGGATGGTTTCAATCGAAGCCTGCTTGCATGCATTAGTATAAATTATTTTGTTAGTCTCTAAGTACTTGTATACCTATTTGACCCATTACTGAAAGTTAAGGCACCTAATTCAATTTCTTGTAGACAAACAGAAACTTTCTGTACATAAAATTTATGTGTGAAGGGGGCTTGCTCAGGTTTACCTCAATTACATTTCTATTTGCAGCCCTGTAGTCTGTTTAATATCATTAATTTGTCGTGTTTTGCTATCCAGATTGAGGACCCCAGTTCTCAGGCACAAATACGAGCAGCAGAGAAGCTTACAAGTCAAGAGAACAGCGGTCGACCGAAGGAACCAGAACAGGAGACAACTGCACAAATCGATGAAGAGGAGGAAGAGGATGATGAAGAGGTTTGTAATAATATAGAGTTGCGACTGCAAGTATGAGAAATAAGGTTTATGTGTATATAAAGTTTGACTACCCTTTTAGACTTGAGCTTTATTAACTTTTGTTTGAACATATTTTACCAATGAAAGAAACTTTTGCTACTAGCGTAACTATCATAAGGGAATCAAATCAAAGGGGCAGTGTGTCGGTATTGTTTATAGCGGGAAGCCATGTAATCGCGCATGATTTCACAGCCTATGAAATCATTAATGTAACGTAATTTTACAATAATTTCCGAAGTATACAATTAAAATGACAGAAGGATAGTGTGAATTGAGCCGTAAGAAACAGCGTCATCTTAGTATTGATAGCGAAAAACATTTTATATGTGGTAGAGCAGTAAGTTTAAAGGTTAGTGTGAAAAGTTAGCGTGCATGTTGGCAATAGGCCACCAGCATGATGTGATCACTAGCAGACATCCATAGATATTCAGTAGCCAATATAATAAAGACTAGTGCAACTAAAGCGATTTTGTTATTCTTTGCCATATATTATTATTGTTATTACACATATATTATCGGATAACTTGCGGTTTGTTTTTATTATGTAATCAACTTAAATGGCTTCACTCGAATTAACAATACCGATGTACTGCCCCTTTAAATTTACAGAACATGTATAGCTTACACAGAAGGTGAGGTAAATGGAAGAAATGTGTGAGTGGGTTTTATTTTATGCATATAGCCCAGCTTTTCATGTGGGGTCACATTCGAGAGACTTGCAAATATATACATCTTAATAAACATGAAATAAGGTCCATAGCAACTTACTTAGATAACAATGTATTACTTGTGCATTATTTAGAATGCACTATAAATGCTGTTGTAATTGCTGTTACAGGTGGATGAAACTGATGTAGAGCCAAAGGATATTGAGCTTGTAATGCAGCAAGCTAATGTTAGCAAGCCGAAGGTGAGAGAGATGATGGATCATAGCTGATATCTGTAATGTCGACTGTGTGTAAATTTGATAGGCAATAAAAGCTTTGAAGAATAATAAGAATGACATTGTTAATGCAATAATGGTGAGTTACACATGGATTGTACTTGCAATCCTTGATGTAATATGTGACCCGATTTGCGAAAACCCGGCATAATGGCGCATACAAAAATCTGCAGTATAATGCATTATAAAAACTTAGTCCAAAAAACGCATTTCATAAAGAACTTACAGTGATTTAACAAAGGCTGTAACTTAGCCATGCTAACTCCAATTTGCAAAAACTGGGCATCATCGTGCTCCTTATCACGTGAGGAGTCAAAAAATGTTAGTCGATATCGTATTCTAATGTTTTAACCCACAACGAGCGATTGTTCGCGTATGTGTAAAAACAGCATTTATTTAAGCATTTTAAGCCACTTTCCGGCAGTTTTTCGCAGTTATCCTTAATATTTTCAGCAAAACTAATATATATTTGGAATCGCCGTTTCATTCTGAGTAGAATGATCCTTGTCCCATCTCCGTATATTAAAGTATCCGTAAGTTATGATCGTATAATTAAATGCGTGTAATTTTAATCGCCGTAGGAATGCATACAAAGCTAATGTATTGCTTCTCTTGCTATCTAGCCTTGTAACTCATAAACTATTAGCAATACAGCATTGATATTGCTACAGAACAAAGCTTTAGGTACATGAAAGTCACTGGTGCAAAAATCTGGAATTCCAAAAATGCGTCATTATGCCTGGTTTTTGCAAATCGGGTCACATATGTGCGTGTGTATAATTAGAGAGTTTTGTGTATTTTATTTCTATATAGTTTAGTTTAGAATAGAAATACATTGAGTAGCACAAACTCTGTGGATAATGCCACGCCCCTTGGTATTTCCCCTAAGCTACAGGCCTAATGTTAATGAGCATGAAGACTGTAAAAACTGATAATTACAAAAGTTATATTCATCAAAACACTTGTATATATGCATATAGTACTTTCATGTTACTCATATTTTGTTTATGGAAGGGGAAATGTAATATAAGATACTATATTAAATATACATAGGTAATAGATATAATATGTTGTTTTCTTTTCTGTAGGAGCTGACAATGTAGCATCAACTGTCAATTTGTTAAATACATCACACCCACAATGCACACACACTCACACACACATTTTAGCTGCATCAAGCAGTTGTATGTAACTGAAAATTTATTTCAACTTTGTAGTGAATCAACAGTGAAATGGTGTAACGTGTTAGCTGGCATGAGTTTTAGCTATAATAATTTTACCTAGATTTGCAGGTGTCTTACACACATCCAATCTTGAGGCTAGAGATGGGACGATACGGTGATATATCGGTGTACCGCAATACATAGTGTTGCAATACATGTATCGATACGGCAAAGTATCGATACATCAATAAATTGATGTATCGCTGTGTATTGATCAATTAATTGTTTTCTGCAACGGATAAAACTTTGAAATTGACACTTTATAGAAAATGGTTGTGAGATAAACCTTGTACAGTATGGTGATGGTCATGGATTTATAGCTATCTGAGGAAATTATCTTACTGCTTTTGGTTAGCTAGTAATCATATATGCTAGAGCTTCTAATACTTCTAAGCAGTGATATATCGCCACATTGTGATGCTTTTGACATGATACATCAATACACTCGGAGCCTGTATCATCCAATCTCTACTTGAAGCATAACTTCATTTATAGATAACCTATTAAGCTGAACGTTTTCTCATATTTGTGCAAAGTAGGAAGGTATTGTAAAGCTGTATGTTAAACAAATGAATTACATAACCATGGAGTAAAAATTGGATGTGTGTACAAATCCCTTTTCACTAATGTACATTTTATCTCAATGCATGCACACTGTAGTCAACTATTCAAATGAATTGTGAGTGCAGTACAAGCTAGGGATGGCATGATGGTCATAACGTACAATATTTTGTGCCATAAAATCCCATGGTATGGCATACAACATGGCCAGTCAACCCTTGGTGCATGTGCAAGGGTTATGGTACTTGTTTTGCTTGCCTGTCTATACTCCACTGTACCTCTTTTATGGGTTGGAACTTGGAAGCAAGGTGTTATTACACTTCTCTTGGCAACTTTTACGACTTGTGTGAAATTTGTTGAACACAGTTTGTCCCCATCTATAATTTGTGGTTCAAAAGTTATAACCATTAAATTAAACTTGGCTATTCCACAGCACAGTTCAGTGGCCTTTCTGTATGTTGCACCATAGATGTCTATATAATCTATGGTTGCACCAATATACCGTATACGTAAAATTTTTCGTGGTTAGCCTCCATCCACGAAAATTTTTCCCACGAATTTTTTTAGACTCGGAATTTGTCACCAAACTGACAGTGCGGTACCAGACTTGCATTCCAACATACCTACCAGTTTACTGCGATGATAATAATGATCAGATAGCTACGTCGTAAATAGCCAAGATCACGTGTACCTGCTTGACAAGGTCCAGGGGCTTCGCAGGTGCCGGTGCCACGTGTAGTATGGCTTTGCTGAAATACCTTCGTGTCAAGTCGAGAAGATCGGTACATTAGATGTTGATGAACAATTACAAGAATAGGAAACACTTAGCAAACGGCAACCCCCGACAAATTTATGCGAAGTTAGAAAAGTTTCCGTAGGGAAATACACTATATAGTGAGCACGGGGTTGCAAAGGCTGTGAGCATTCGAGGAGAACGTTTGAAGGAAAGCACTATTCGTGCATGATTGGAAAAAGGCGTATGGTAAATGGCCCACAGCCACACCACGCTCCTTCATCGCTGAAGCGGCAAACGAGTCATGTGCATTGTGCGCCTCACATTCACAGGGAAGTTAGTTCTTCGCCTATCACCGGAGACCAAATAGATTAGATTCGTGAAATCCCTGCAACGCAGAATCGAACTCATAACACGCAGCTGATTAACAAAGCACGCCACAAAAACCACGAAGTAGTATATACGCACGAAAATTTATATATACCCACGAAAATTTTAGATTATCAATTTTTCGAAATTCCACAAAATATTATCACTCGAAATTTTTTACGTATACGGTACTCAAGTTCCTTACCTAATACAAGTTATGCGTGTGTTTATAGCATGGTATGTGTTAAGGAAACTGCGCTGAGGGTTTTGTATAATAGGCTTCATTTTACATTGCGTGCAGGTGTTGGACTTGGATTTAACTTGGTAGCAGGAAAGTGAGACCATTGATAAATAAAAAGTTAATGATCATATGTTGATACAGGCATAAATCAGTGTGAAACTAAGCACCGTATGTCATGATGTGCTCCATGATCACGTACCCCTTTACTATCCACCAGTGTTATTATTGAAAGCCACGTCACACTAAGGCCACTATTTGTTGGATTCATGTTTTTCATCAGAAAATTTCCAGGATGGTATGCGGGCGGGCGGGTCATTACCATTACCCATTATACACATTTTAAGTTTTTATTATCAAAATTTAGTCAAATAATGGCTAAAATTATAATAATGAATGTGGGCATTGATAAAACTTTCTTAAAATTTAAATTTAGCCAGGAAATTAAAATGCGGGTAGCAAAAACAAACGCGGGAGGCTGATGAAAACATGAAATCACCAAATAGTGGCCTAATATAGAATTTATTACCCCCAGAAAGTGCTCAACACAATCCCTAATCAGTTAACTACAACTGCATGGTATATTATTCATGATTATACGAATGTTTCTTTTTAAGAAACATCTGATGTTGGTAACTGATTAACTACCAATAGTATGGATGAGTTGCACAATATTCATCCAAGACATTGGAAATCTATACTTTCAGGAAGAAGCAACCTCAAGTCAAGCTTATATCCTACAAAGAATACATTCTCTCTTACATTTAAACAATTGACAAAAGATGTCTCAAAAGAAACTAGAATAAATACATGCATAGTTGTATAGTCTACCAGCCATTTACCATTTTATTAAGCATTTTAGTTTGTTGTTTGTTACAAATTACGTATCTACGCAGCCGTGATCTTCTCTTGCTGGTCTTCTTGGAATTAAAATGGTTCTTGCCTGCCTGCCATCTCTTCCACTTGCCAGAACCAGTTCTCCTAAACCTCCTAATCACCGCCTTGACTGTCTTTCTCTTGCCCTTCCGTCTGCTGTAGTATGTAATCGTTCTTGTTGGAATGACCGAAGAAAAGTTTAACAGATGATTTACTCCAGAACAAAACTTGAGGTGTGCATTATTTAAAATACACGTATTCTTTTGACGAATGCAGGCATAAAAATGTGCACTTTGACGGCTGATAATAGATCTGAATAAGCTACTAGATGTTAAAGTTCTTGCTCGACCAAACCTAAAAGCGAGGGAGAACAATGAAGACATTTTTGCCCTCAAATAGTGCCCATCAAGAAGTTATCACGTGACTTATAGCTAACTGAAGCTACACGTGCTGCGTGAAGATGGCTAGTTGGAGGCGAGGAGCACGATGGGCTTTCTCTAATTCCTCTACGTTTACCAGAAGCAACCAAAAATACAGTTCGGATTGTTTCACTAAGCTATTTACCAAAGATTGCACAAAAACTGATAAGAAACTATTATGGACGTTTCAACGAAGCGTAAGTCAAGCACGATTGTCCTTGATACCAACAATCCAGGCTGCAACGTTTACTAGCGCATCTGGTTATTTTTCCACGGAGTTAACAGCCTCGGAGAGTCTAATTGAAGCGCAGTTGCTGGAAGATGAAATATTAACCAATATGATCGTGACAGTACAACAACAACCAGTTATGTCGACACTTCAATAAGAGACCATTAAAGCATACAGTAACCTATTCTGATACAATGTGTAGACTATTTTAAACGTATAGTTAGTCAGTGGTGTAATGTATTACAATTTACTGTTTTCATTGATATTCACACCATACCATTTGGTCATTAATCCAGAGCTTGAAATAAGGATTAAAATTGGTTGGCAATTCATTAAATGTAGGAATATTTTATAGACTATCATTGCCCTAGAGCAATAAATATGCTTGGCCAAATCCTGAAAATGGTCGGAAAATGGCCGACTGTTATTTCAAGCTCTGTTAATCTCAGTATCATTTTTTCTGATTTGGTACTCACCTCCACAGCTGAGTGTGCAGCTAATAGTATCACTGATTAAAATTTAATGCAAGGTGAATTCATTTTTTGATAGACCAAAAGATAGCTACAGTGCTATATATCGATAGTCTCCAGATTCTTATTTACATGCAGGACCTATTGTCTGCAGTATAAAATAGTACATATGGCTCTATGTAGTAATAAGAGTGGTTTGCGATTTCAAAATTCATGTCATCATTCAATGTACGTAGCTTAAGTTGTAAATTATCGATGTTACAAGACTAACTTATCAACTCATCTGGATAGGGTAATATTAATTTTATTATTGAAAATATAGTAACAGAAGGTAATGAATTATTCTAAGGGATTTGCCGTCATGATGAATACATTTGCATTATTAGTTTTTAAGCATGGTCCTGCATAATAGATTTAAACCCCCAATTCCTCTTTGGTTTTCTTTGATATATTGTGATTAGTACAATATTGTGTGCCTATATGATGCAATGAAGGTATAGTTGGACTGTTGAATGCTGAATGAAGATATAGCTGAATGTATATTATTAAATATTGGTGATTTCTGGACAAATCACCAATTGCCTTTAACTGTAGCTAGCTATCTATGCATCTATATAAAATTATGTGAGTGGGCCTGCGATAATCAACCATGTGAGTGCAAATTACAGCGAGTTATATTTTTGCTAATATCTTTACCTCTGAATGTGGTATTCCATTTCTGTAAATTTAAGAAGAAAGCCCATGAAATTCTGCAGTAGTGATAGAGATTTTATTGTGTTGGTGTAAATAGTTCGTAAGTTATGAGAGAGCAAATACGAAAAATCAGCAATTTTTTTGCACTCACATGGTTGATTTTGCAGGCCCGGTCACATATTTAGCTATGTGTGGCTAGATTTCCAGTTTTCACGCACATACACAACCCAGCCATAATTTTTACAACACCGGCATGATAATATGGCTCCCTCAATGTTTGCAATTAATAGTTTTAAAGAAGGTGTTACATGTTTACACTAGCAGTTCGCTTAGCTGTGTAGCTACCAGCAGGGGTCACTAACTCCAAAAATATTGTGTATGGATTTCATATTTCTTTGGTTTCACCATGTACTTCACCAAGACGTCATAAGATCTCAGTCCGATCATTGTACACATAGCTAATGATTAATAATCACCCTTAAAACTGTATTTTAACTTCCATTGTGCTACCTCATTTAATTAGCTAATTTCTTATCAATATGCTCATATATTAGCTGTCTATAGCTATGATGTGTTGAAACAGAATTTTACGTGATTTTACTGGTAGCTATACCCATTATCTTGATTCCAAAAGATTTCAGGAGGAGTGACAAGATTTGGCAACAGTTGGTGACCCCTTGGCTACCAGTAGCTAGCTACTCAAGGTACTTGTTTCTGTATAGCTCTCATATACATTTTCATTCTTAGTGATGTTAGGGTGTGAAAGATCTTTTGAGTAGCTTGGAATGAGATAGTACATCAAAAGCACTAGCTAGCTATCAATGCAAGCCACCAATGTCTGTACATTTTCGGTGTCCACAAAAGTGGTCTGGGCTACTGTAGCTACATTGAATGTTTATCAATGGCCCTGTGCTTATACTGAAGTTGTGGTGTGTCACTTGAACTCACTTCCTTTCATACAATTAGATGCCTATCAATGCACCATAGCTTTGTGGGGAACATTGTTCAAATAATCTACTCCCATTGGTGTGCATCAAAAGCTAAATAACCCATGCATTCAAGAGCAAATGCATGCATGGGGATTTGGCAACTCAAATGTTGAAACATTTCACAAGAATTCTTGATATATATAATCATTATGAACTTCTCTATGTAGCTAGCTAGCTAACTACTATAAGTGTCAGCTGCATGGATCAAATAAAGTAACCTGGTTGACTGGTATTGCTATGGTTATAGCTACTGTTTGTCGACTTGTGAGAAGTAGCTATTAATTTCTTTGCCTGTAAAGAACAGTCCTTAATTCTCCTGGAACAGCCTGCCATGTGAGACTGAATTCTTTTCCATACATGAGCTTCAATTTCATACCCTGTAGGCCTTACTTATAACTAGCTACATGCAGAATGCTAAAGTGTGGACCGGCTAACAAGCGCAGGCCGGCCATCCCAATTAGATGAGTTTACAGGGGGTTTACATGCAATTACTAAGCTATAACATTCGCCTAAATAATGCTCTCACACACCATACAGTAGTCTGTCGATAGCGCATAAAAAGTCTAGACTACGCCATGGCAGGATGTTAGCTTTCGCGCATGCGCAGGTTTCCAGTTAAACAATAAAAGTTGCAAGACTTCGGTTGTCTAGTTGAAGCTCGAGACAGTCAAATACGT
>CBDCAY010000003.1:85000-157500 GCA_965214085.1 Phototrophicaceae bacterium | reverse complement strand
CACACACACACACACACACACACACACACACACACACACACACACATACACACACACACACACCTGGGGCATGTTTCATAGGTCTTCTGAAAACCTCCTAGATTTGCTGTCACAGGGTGTAATAGCTACATTGTAACTAGAAAGTAGGTTATTTGCCTTTACATAAATAATTGTATACTTAATGTCTAGAAGCACAAATAAAATTAATCCTCTGACTTCTCTCTATGTGAAATATCTTGCATAGCTATAGCTATAAAGGTGATTATTTTTAAGGATTGCATGTCATAAAATTATTGTTGATGCAATGATTTCCTGTTCCTGTTGATTTTGCCATTGAATTCCTATTGATCTCCTGTTCAGGATCAACTTGAGGCAGATGACGATTCATCACTAAAGCAACCTCTTGCTCTGGTAGGCAGTGCCATTAAAGGTGTAGGAGATGTCACCAAAATAGATACCGTGAAATTTGCAGGTAAGAATAAGCCATGTAGATATACTATTGATATATCTCAATTATTAGTAGATTTTTAAACAGCTAGCTAAATAAAATTCAAAAGCATATTGTAGCTATATATAGTTACCTTAAGGAAAGTTTTCTCTTGCATATATTAGCTAGCTAACAAGTGAACAAATGGCTAGGTAATGTGTTTTTAAGTTTATAGAGTAGCCAGTTGTTTTCTAATTATAGAGTTTGAAATTTTGTTGTACAGGAAAAATGATAAAGGATCAAGGAACTGGCGACGAGGAAGATGCAAACATGAGTGAACAACTTACGAGCAATGTAAAAAATTCGTTGGGTGGCATTAAAGAATTGAAAACTGATTTCAAAATTCGTAACATACCAAAGGTGATCAAAAAAGGTTTTAGTAAAGATGTCACCAAAAAGAAAGCTATGAAAATGGCAGGTAAAAGTAACCCAACTATAGCTAGATTTTAAATAGTTAGCTAGCTAAACATACTCCAGATGCATATGCTTATATTATAGTTAGGAAAATCTGTTCTTATGTAGCTGTGTTACATGTGAACATAATAAGTATTTGTGTTTTTAGAAAGTATAGCTAGCTATAGCCGTTGCCACAATATTTTAAACAATTTACAATCAGAGTTTGAAATGCTGTTGTGCAGAAAAAATGGTAAAAGATCAGATTACTGCTGATGATGAGGATGCCAGCATGACAGAGCAAGACGCAATCAGTGTGAAGAATCCATCAGGTTGCATTAAAGATTTGAAAAATGACCCCATAGCCCGGAGCCTGCCTAAGGCGGTCAAGAAAGGATTTGGTTAAAACATCACCAAAATAGATGCTATGAAAACTGCAGGTACAAAAACCCAATACAGCTAGATGCATGTTTTAGTAGCTAGTTAGCTAGTTAGCTAGATACATATTCCAGATGTTTATAGTATATGTGACTGAATTTGTGAAAAGGGGTCTTATACATGCATCCAATTCTCCAACTTTCACGAGTCATAACTTCAATTGTAAGCAAGCTATTAAGCTGAAACTTTCAGTACTATTAATACAATGATGGGAAAGTCTTGCCACCAAATTTCAAAGCTGTAGGTGCAACAGAAGCTGAGTTACACATCCTTAAAGTCGAAAAATCGGATGAGTGTATAAGACCCTTTTCGCAAATTCGGTTACATATAGCTAGTTAGTTGTCCTAAGAGAACATGTGAGCATAAAATGTGTTTGAGCTTTTGCCACAATTCTTTTAAACAGTTTTACAATCATAGTTTGATTTTCTTTTATGCAGGAAAAATGATACAAGATCAAGCTACCGCTGATGCTGAGGATGCCAGTATGAGAGAACAACTCACCGAGTCAATCGGTGGGAAGAATCCATTGGACAGCATTAAAGATTTGAAAATGATCCCGTAGTTGGTAGCCTACCTAAGGCAGTCAAGAAAGGAGTCGGTAAAAGTGGGAAAAAATTATGGTGAATTATTAGCTGTGTTTGAGTCAAGACTATCACTCAGTTTATGTACCAAACACTGTAGCTCTGTTCTGTGTATTATTCAATATACCTAGCTATATGTAATCACATGCAACTGCAATTTAATGTGGCTTTAGTATAAATTATACAATCAATTAATTTTTAATCAGACCAGTTTCCTGTATTTGAATGGTTTGTGATACATATGGACTTACCCCTGATTTCCCTTTTGGTTTTTTAGCGTATCCTCACTTGGCAGAGGTTGCCATGCAGTTGTGATGAAAATAGTTAGCTATATGGATGAGAAGACTGCTCTATAAAATTAATGCGGTTAGTCCTCTACAATGCATGCATGCATATTGAACCCAACGACTGATCATTGGGTAGCTAGCTATATATTTCTGGAATACTTCAGGATCATTATGTGCACTTCAACAGTACTTAGCTTTGTCTGAATACAATCTCCGTTTCTTGTGAGTCATTATAAGACATGCTAGAAAATAACTTTACAACAACTATGGGGTGGCTATAAGGCTGTATTGATGCCAAGACAGCGAACATCTTCTACTACTTTTTCTTTTACTTGGATATTATACCTACAGCAAACTAACACTGAACTAAATTTAGAAAGAGGCCTGTCATGTGAGATTTCCAGTTGTCATGTGAGGTTGGTAGAACTGCTTCATCAAATGCTCACCAGGTATTCATACACCCACTAGTGTAATTGGGCCTCATGTACACTTGAGGGACATACTAATTCAATATTAGCTATATCCGTACTGCATGGAAGTAACTAAAGACCGTGCACTTGTAATTTCCTCTGTCTGTCTTGTGACATTCTATTCTGGTGCTGCATCACTAGCTAGCTAGCTAGCTACTATAGCTATAGCTAGCTATTGAGTATGAGTTTTGCACTATGTTCGAAAATGAACTGAAGGTACCTAGTTATAACCGTAAGAAATGCAGCAGCTATAGCTATATAAGTACTGGCCACCACGCTGACATATAGCCTTGGGCACGAGCTATGCCAAAATGAACTTCATGTAGTTCTTCCAATGCTCTCTTCTGGCATTTATTAGGCCAACCACTCGATTACCCCAAGGCCACATAATGCAGTCATCTTCTAGTGGTAACTCTAGTCGTCTGCTCCAATATGGTTAAAGAGTCTCTCATACCTGCATTGGCCAACCATTCTTAGTAAATATTGAAACCTTACTCAAAATTAGATCAGTTCTGGTTGCTTGCTTTAAAAGTCCTGATGTCAGTGAAAGGGATTCTATCTGACAAACATTGAATAGGTTTAGTGCTGCCGCGATATATCGATATAGTGATATATATCGTGACATGAAGGTATATCGTGATATGATATAAAGATAAAGCACTATCGATATTGTATTTAGTAATTAGAAATACTGAAATACTGCCTGAGCTAGGGTGTTGGCCATCTATAAATGCACTTCATTAGGTAAAATTTTATGTTAATGTCAACATTTTGTGTTTGCATTCTATCTTAGGCAAGGTAACATAAATATATTTCATGTTATGACATACACACCCATACATTTATATCATGATGACATACATATGTTCATATCGTGATATATGTTCATATCGTGACATAAACTTCCATGATATATGATATAAGAAATTTCTATATCGTGGCAGCTCTAAATAGGTTGGGGTCAGAATGAACTTCCTAGTTTTCTTTATCGGGAGTCTAGACAAGTCATCTGCATTGGCATGTGCTCTTGTTGGTCAAAAGTAAATGGTATAGTGATGAGCAGATAGATGCAATGCCCATCTCTATAACCTTTCTGCTGCCAATGGAGGATGCATTCCTTATCACTGAATATTGTGGTGAGTAGTGGCTACTGATGGAACTTCCTTAAGCCAAAGATTAACGATAAAACTTCCTTTTCTAATTATGAATAGATTCTCCTGCTAGCAGACAATTTCTTGGAAGCAAATACTACTGGTCTCTCACTGCCATCAAGAAACACATAGAACATCCCAGCCCCTATTACATATGTGGAAGCATTTCCTGCAAGGCGAAGTGATAGCCTTGGGTTATAATGAGCTAGTACTGCTGCTGCTGATGTTAGGTTGTCCTTAGTCTCATTAAAAACCTGTTCACATTCTTTTGACAAATTCCACAGGGCATTTGTTTTCAGTAAAATATTAAGGGGATGAATCAAAGTAGCAAGGTTAGGCATGAACTTCCCATAGCCCGAGAAATGATCTCAACTTATGCTGATTCTTTGGAGCAGGTTTTATGGTGTGTTGTACTATTGTGTGTGTGAGCCCATGCATGTATGAAATTATTAGAGAGCCTTTACTCCTTGTCCGCTTTACTGGCAACAGCAGATTGTGGAGTAGAATGTATATACTCCCTCCTGCGATGCTGAAAAATACTGGCACTTTCTTTTCATCAGCAAAGTCATTAGCCTGAAAGAATATTCTACACACTCCAGATAGTTCAAAATAGTTTCTTTATTGGGGGAAAATCTCCAAAGGGTCATCGCCATAGTAATCCCATCCTCGTTGCCAGTTGTAAAAGGATGGACACAGCAGAACAGATTAAGCAGCAATATGCAGACAAGGACTAAAAATTCTCTAATAATTTCATACACGAATGTGCACACACAATAGTACAACACACTGTAAAAACAGCATTACATTATATATTCCACTACATAAATGACATACACTGCATGATGTTACATCAGCTGATTTTATAGAATTAACGACTTCAGTGCCGCCTTTAGCTTTATAAGGTGACCCGCTGATTTTAGGAATTTTATTAATTAGCTATAACATTCATTGAGATTCATTACTTTAAGGTACTCATATACTGAGTACTAGCCCACTATAGTATTACCTGCCTTATTCAATTGTAATCAATAAAAGCCATATACAAACAGGGCAACTGAACCCACTGATGTTATTCATCCTATCAAGGTATAAAGGATATTGTGTCCCAAGTGAAGCCGTGCCCTAATGCATTGTGTTGTTCTCACCCATTGATCAATTTACAATTTCTTATTAGCATGCATGTCCCGTCTGTTGGTGAAACCCTTCGCTGTACTTTGTATTTGTACATGGCTGTTAAATTAGTGGATTGTTCCATTAGACTGAAACACTGGAAAGGACAAATATTACCATACAGCTGGCTAGCTAGATTCTAAACCTACTTTGTGTTTTCAGTTGTATTGCCAAGTGAATAGAGGAGCCAAAATAATCATAAATGTTGCTGAATTTGAGAAGAGGCGTAGGAAGTAGGGGTACTCCGAGCACTGAGGTAGCTACACACATAGATTTGACTGTAACTGCATGGCAATGTAACATTTCTCCATACAAGTGTTCATATGTCCTGTGACAATATTCTCCAGTTTTGAAGGGATTAATGTGACACTTAGCTACCTATCCATTAGCCCTCTAGGTATAATGATTGCATGCAGACATAGCTAGCTATATGGCTACATACATATCGCTAGCTACCTATGTAACTATATGTAGCTATATGTGATAATGTCATTTTAACAAGTGCATAGCTAGCTATAGCTACTTCAAATATTTCAGTTCCCATAGCTACTGGCTAGTGGTCTAATTGAGTGGTAATTGATATAAATATAACATTTTGGTCTGTTTCACAAAATCCGGTCACATAACTATATAGCTAGCTGGCTGGCATGTAGCTAGCTATGCATGCACGTGTAGCTATAATACAGCTATGTGCATGGTATTCACTAAAATCATGATGAGTATCACTCAGCAGATTATCTTTACGAAAGGTAGCTAGCTGTATGTTTCATAGAAGTCATATTAGTTCGTTATCTGACCACTACATTAATGTGGACACTGGACGTGATTATATTTTATTAAATAATGAGTTCATGCAGTCCAAGGTTTATGAAATAACCCACTCTCACATTAAATAATCCCTCACAACATCACTTCTTGATGCAGCCCAGTGGGGAATTCATATAGCACTTCCTGTCTGTAGCTAGAGGAAGCAGATTTAACCTCATATCACTAATCTGCACTCTGATATCACTACAACCTTTGTCCCTAATGTAGCTCACTAGATGATTAGTGATGATGATAATGATGACACCAGCAAGGTACAGCTGCATCACCGATTAGCTAGGAGTTTCCTTGGCTGATTGACTCTTGCAATCTATGACTCAACTAGTCCTGCATGACTCAATAAAAGAAAAAATCTATCAGACTAACTAATTATAGCTAGCTAGCTTTATATTGTTCCAAGCAGCTGAGAATTCACTTTATAACTCTGTGTCAATCCTTTGGGGCCCTATCCCATAAACTAGATAAAGAAACCTCTAGTCATATATAAGCGCATGAAAATATTAAATAAGTGGTACTCGCTCAGAGTTAAGATGCGCTTAGTGAACAGCTTTCGTCATCGCTTAAAAGCTTTTCGAGATTCTTCAACATATCTTCTCTTCTGTTTACTTGACAAAGTACCTATCAACGAATGTTTACCAGCGGCGCATAGACTATTGTGAAAGGTGCGCCAGATGTTATCGTATACGCATGCGCGAATTTCCAGGCAAACTTACGAGTATAAAAGTTGCAACATCCAGGAGGTAATCTAGTAGAAAGCTCAAAATAGTTGAAGTGATAGTGTGATAGTAATGGCACAGTCTAGTCCGCCAGCCGCAGATATTCTTAAGGAAGGATTTTTAACCAAGCAAGGTATGACCATGATAGATATACTAGCTAACTAGGCATGCCGGCATGATAGCCGCCGTGTCTTAGTATCAGTGGCCATGCATGCACGTAGTGATTTTTACATGAAAATTAGAGGAATACGTTTAATAGCATATAATAACACTGGAACGCTAATTACACATAGAGTTGGTTTATAATTATCGTATTGTTTTATAGGTGGTGCTTATCGCAGCTGGAAGAAAAGATGGTGCGTTCTAAAGGAAGAATCGCTTAGCTACTATGTCAAACAAGGCGACGAAAAGCCCAAGAAGACGGTAGATTTAAAGCTAGGACGTGGTATACGCACAAAGGGTCATTGTGCAATGGAAGATTGGCCAGGAGATGCAACGTACTGTTTTGGTTTGGCAACCTCAAAGAGAACTTGGTACTTCTATGGATCAGATGAAAAAGAGATAAAGTGAGGCTTTTATCAAGTCAATATATAGCTATAGCCATGCATTATCATTTGCTATACCCAAAATAAAAGCCAACACTCATCAAAGGATATACATATTAATTGATGTTATATGGCTTCTATATCTTGGCCCATACACACACGCACACGCACACACACACACACACACACACACACACACACACACACACACACACACACACACACACACACACACACACACACACACACACACACACACACACACACATGCATAGCTAACTAGCTAACATGCATAATAGCTATAGTTACATGCATGAATACTAGACAACTAACTAATAGTTTATTATGTTCTTATGACACATGTAGGGACTGGACTGAGATACTACAACAATGCATTGAAAAGGTATCCCAGCAAGCTGGCTATCTTGTATTCCCTATGATGCTGTAAAGATGCATGCATGGTAGCTAACAAGAAATTTACATTGCAAAATAACTCATTTCTTTAACTAATAAGCATGGTTATATGATACAATTATATTATAATAGTGTATTATCTGTTGAATAGGTTGGCAAGCCTTCAAATGATTGGAAGAATGACTCTGAGGGCAAACCAGAGGGTGTGGTTTCTAAGGCTATCAGGACTACCACCAAACATGCAATAAAACATGCAAAGAATTATGTCCCGTCAACTGGGAATGAATATGCCGATGCGGCCATTAACACTGGCCTTGATGTGGCAGAGAGTCAGGCTGATGCAGATCCACATGCTTCGGTGAAGGATAGACTAAAGATAGCCGGAGGAGATGTTGTAAATGGTGTGGAAGAAGCTGTTGATAATCCGGTTGTATCAGTAGCAGCCAACGTAGCTAGAGTAAGCAAAAGACATAGCTAGCTAGTTAGCAAAAAGTACTGACTAGCTACCATGCAGACAGTGATTTTCCGAGGCATAAAAATTTTGCGAAACTGGATTTTTGTGTTTGTTTGTGAGACAACTCCAGACATTGATAAATTTTAATAATTATTATTATAACAATACCATGAATCCATGATCACTGATACCACAGTGAATATTATTAATTTATGATACATGACATGTTTGCTATTGTATTTTGTGAAGACAGTAATAGCCATGAAAATCACAAAAATTTTGTTCCTCGAAAATTACTGCCTATACAGTATCTAAGTAATGTCATACATAGCAACATACATGCACTGAGTTAGTAGCTACGTATATACTGCCCAACGCTTTTAACCACTTACACAGACACAGACACACATGCACTCTCACGCTAGCTAACTAGTTAGTTAGCAGTTAGCTATCTAGCTAAATAGTTTAATCCTCCTGCAACACAGCAATATTCACCAGCTAATATTTAGTTACACTAAAAAACATAGCCACTACTCTTAGCTGGTTTTACAGTGTGATTAAGCGAAAGCATATTAGTAGCTACTGTAGCTATGTGGTTGCTATAGCACTATAATATGACCATGTACATGTGGAGGCATATACTTTACATGATGGAAATTCTTATTTACGGTAGCATAACCATTCCCCAATACTTTTCCTCATTAAGTGTGTGGGTTTTCTTGTTAGAGTTCCCTCATATTAATTTGCTTAACAGCTAAAAGCGATATAACCTTCAATAAACCAACGTCATGAACTTTTTATGTCATTACTAGTAGCTATGGGGCACAACAAGGAAATGCTTATTGTGGTTCACACATGGGTATTTTATAGATCAGCTGATGCAGCCATAGAAATGTTTGTCAAAGGCTTCTTAATATCTACAGAAGCACAACAAATTTTACCACATAATGTATGTTATGAAGTATAGTATGAAGTATAATATGACGAGGAAGATTATCAAACTGAAGCTACCATAGCACCTTGTTGAACACTTTGATTAAATGTAGCCAGTATAGCTATGAATTGAGCACAGCACAGTAATGTATTTCATGTAGATAGCTATAGATTTTCCCATAGTTGCCAATTTTTGTGAAAACTATTAGTCCATTTTGCTGCACATTTCACCACTACCAAACATCCATATAAAGCTACTGTGTGGTATCTTACATCTAATGCCACATGAGGTGTGATGGCTAAATACAGAATGGACTACATGCATGCCTTAACATAATCCTCATCTTAATAGTTAAAAATATGTAACTAAAACTTGTAGTTCAGCCGTATCAAATTTTGTTTTAGGATCAACTTGAGGCAGATGATGATTTGTCACTAACACAGCGTCTTGCTCTGGCTGGTGGCAGTGCTGTTGAAGGAGTAGGAGATGTCACCGGAGTAGATGCCGTGAATATTGCAGGTAAAGTAATAGCCTGCATCAGAATTATAGAATATAATATTATTCAGTTATACCATACTTTACTACAGGAGGAGTAATAAAAGATCAGGCTACTGCTGATGAAGATGCCAGCATGAAGGAACGGATTGCAATTGGGGCGGGCAGCGTAGCAGGTGGCATTAAAGACTCAAGCGATGACCCTCTAGTTCATGGCATAGCTAAAGCAGTTGAAAAGGAAGCTGGTAAAGCAGCAGACCATTATGGTGACTCATCAAGTCAAGACTAACTTTGTTTATATATTTATCATGTACATATCATGAATTATGTGTATTATACGATTTTTAAACTATGATATACAATTGTATTCTGCCTCAGTAGATCATTTCATCAGTCTAGTTCCTACATTGTGATGTTCGAATTTTCTCTCTCGTTTGTTTCTAACAGTTACACACGGCAGTATCTGTCCTTGCATTAGATGATCATACTATAGCCATGATGTAGCTATAGCTATAGCTATTAACTCCAACTCTACATTTCTTTCTGAAGGTTTGAATTGAATATTTATCATTTCACTTCAGAATTGCATGTGTGCATGCCACTGTAGCGATATGACCATGTGTCTAGCTAGAATCGCATAATCGGGTGATCATTTAAAAACTAGATATCTAATACAGCTATGTATAGCCAGTGGGTCTGGTAACAATGATACACCTCTTTTAATTTGGTCCTAAAGCTAAATTTGAGCCAGATCATTTTGATTATATTGGCTGATGGAAAAGGATAAAATACAAATTGATACAGGACAAAAAAGGTATATAGCTACATATACGATAGCTAATGTTGTCAGGCTATATTCTCAATGTAATTAAGACCAACTGAGACACTAGCGCCATCGCGGCCATAAAATTACGTTTACTTTATTAAATGCACACTGCATGCTTGTAATGTCATCTGTTTTGACATGACACTTGTAATGAAACCTATCCTACACTTCTACTAACCAGCTGATAATTCAATACACTTGCATCCATGCCTAAAATGAGCAGCTACGTATGTTTTCTGTGTGTCTTCTGTACCACCCTTCTGTATCCTCATGCATACAGCAGTAATGGTGGCAGCCATGCTGAACAGAAAACTGATTTATGATCAATACCCACCATATCAATGGAACACTCTGTAGTGTCATGTTCCTCATGCAGTGTTAAAGATAATTGTCTGTGCTTCAGGGACCTACCAAATGTGGCATGAAGCCAGGGACAGAACATGTGTCAATATTGTTTGTCCATGTGCATGTCATTAATAGTAAAATGTCTCTTCCTTTAGGTTGTAAGATCTATAGCTACTTGTCATGGTATAGATCTGAACTTTATGGTGTTCTCCTATTAGTATTTACATCCCTGTCCACTGCTGGCTGAAACCCACAGCCGTACAAGAATTCACCACTGCCTTGATTTCAAATACATCACTTAAGAATGTAGACCTATAGCTATATGTAGCTATATATGGTCATAGATCAAATGTATATGTGTATGCATAATTGCATATGTATGTATGCATGCACGCATGTAATAGTTATAGGTTTGTGTGTTGCTACGTAGGAATGTGTGTGTGTGTGTGTGTGTGTGTGTGTGTGTGTGTGTGTGTGTGTGTGTGTGTGTGTGTGTGTGTGTGTGTGTGTGTGTGTGTGTGTGTGTGTGTGTGTGTGTGTGTGTGTGTGTGTGTGTGTGTGTGTGTGTGTAGCTATATGTATCATGCATACAAACTATATAAGACACCACTGTATTACGGGTTAGGTGGGTGTAAACAAGGCCAAATATACATTCTTACATCATTATTATAAATTTATCATGCAGTTTCATCATGCTGAAGTTCAGTGCAGAGTTTATCAAATGAGTCACTCTTGTATGATTCATATTGGCCCAGTAGCAGACTGGGGTGTTTGTGCATGAGCAGTTGCACAATCTAATAACCACTCGTTGATTCTTGTTCTTCATACATGGTCCTTCAGTTTCATCATTAGATAAACAACCTCTTAGAAACTGGTTTCATCAGCACTTTCCTTGTGCGAGACAATGCATCTGGTTGGTTACTCGTGTGTTTGTGCAATGGTCACATATAGGCGCGTGAAATATAATTCCGTTGTATTCACTAAAAAATATCCAGGGACTGTTACGAGCTTGGCGCTGTGCCCGTTACTTGATACTAAATGACTAAGAGAAATGAGGTATTTTCCTTTCAATGATTCTTTCTCCTCACTCGGCAAGGTTCCTAGCAAACCATCAATTTGACTTAACATAGCGCCGCGAATATTATTTTGCGCGCGTGGCACCACTAGTATTATTTATAACGTTGGCGTTTACGCATGCGCAAATCTATATAAACTGGATAAAATATGCTACGCCCTTCCTAAGGTGGTTAGGAACTTGAAGTACGAGCATCGAGATTTATAATGGCACAGTCTAGTCCAACATCCGGAGATATTCTTAAGGAGGGATTTTTAACCAAGCAAGGTATGCTCGGCTGTAAATGCCTGAGTGTCGGGAGGAATTAGCAATTTGTGTCTTTGTGATGACTTAATCTACGAGCTTTAATTTCTTTTAACTACACAGAAATATACAGCGGTATAAACGCACTTTTAAGAACCTTGATTTTCCAGCTACATCCTGGCTCGTCTAGAGTAAAAATGCGCGAAAGCCATTGTTCGACACTGCTTGATTGGGTCATGTGTCCTCGGTCATGTCCCTCCATTAACTTTATGGCTGCTGCTATAATGCAAAGCTGCATGCCTCACATTGTTTGCCCCATTAGTGTTGACACTGATCCATCCATACAGGGGGCGGTTACCGCAACTGGAAGAAAAGATGGTGCGTTCTGAAGGAAGATTCGCTAAGTTACTATGTCAAGCAAGGCGATCCAAAAGCAAAGAAATCGGTAGATTTAAGGAAAGGTCGTGGAGCACGTGCAAAAAATCACTGTTCAGTTGAAGGTTGGCCGGGAGATGCAAAATATTGCTTTGGTGTGGCAACCACGGATAGAACTTGGTTCTTCTACGGATCAAATGAAAAAGATGTAAAGTAAGAGCTTTAATTGATTGTCATTGATCACCTTATCTATAAACTAGTCTCAATTATTTATAGGTTTCATAATAATTTATTCCATATATTGAAGCCAATGTATACAGCTATTCATGTGCATAGCTATGATATACTTAGCTACTAATAAGCATAGCCATTGCCTTATTTGATAGTATGTTTGTTGTTTTCTCTATAGGGAATGGAGAGAACGTATCCAGCAATGTATTGAAAAGGTATGATCCTACACTAACATTGGTAACCACAAATATGTGTAGTACAAAGGTTACAGGATATTAATGTGACCAAATGGTTTAAAAAGTTGCATATGTTGGATAGGTTGGTAAGCCTGCTAGCGACTGGAAGAATGACCCTGAAGGGAAACCCGAGAGTGCAGTTTCTAAAGCCCTTAGAAGCACAGCCAAACAGGCGGCAAAACATGCAAAGGATTCCGTCCCTTCAACAGGGAATGAGTATGCTGATGGTGCTATTCAAACCGGTCTTACTGTAGCGGAGAGTCAAGCTGATGCTGATCCCAACACTTCAATGAAGGACAGACTAAAGATGGCCGGGGGAGATGTGGTTACTGGTGTAGCAGACACTGTAGACAATCCAGTTGTATCAGTAGCAGCCAACGTAGCTAAAGTGAGTAATTTGCACTAATATGCAGTGCAACTGTATTTTGAGCTGAGCATATACATTATATTGATTGATGTTGTATGCAAGCTTGGCAACTATATAGCTATGTGAAATTTTGGTGAAAAATTTTTTTCTTTACTTCATTGAGGCTACGCGATAGCAGTAGCTGTCATATAGCTAACAGGTAGCTATTGAGAGCTTTATACATAGCTATAGCTATGGCAACAAAGTTTAGTAAACCCCTGTAGAACAATACCTACTAATCTTAGATATAGCCTTTACGACTATACCATGTATTCAATCAATGTGATGTTTCTGTGTGTTAGCGATTTTTGATTTACCAAACCAGATAGCTATGCATAATTGAGCAGTTCTGCTATGGATCCTCATTAACATATTTCATATGAAAACCTTAGATTTCATCTACTGTAGAATACACCTGAAGTCCAGTACTAACACTAATGACTCTCTGCTACTTAATTAACCTACATGCACTAGCTATGACTTTTAGCTTAGAAAAGTAACTAGCTACTAAGGCATCAACTTCTAGCTATAGAATGTATTATTTCATTTGTTTTTACGGGATAAGATCAATACACACTTGTGTCTTTTCTCATTCTCTAAATTCACTTCATGGATTTGTAATTTAAAGAACATTTTTCAAACTGAGCTATCACCATGGCTCTGAGTCATGTATGATTGACTAGGGTGAATTATTATTATTATGGTCACTCACTGTAAAGCTGTCTCAAAAATGGACTTAGAGATGGCTCCATATTTAGCTAGCTAGCTACCCAGTATAATTCTGTATTCTAGCATGGGACTAAGTAGCTATATATGGTCCTAGACTAGACAGGTAAAATATAGACCGCGGCTTTGTTTTTGATGGCAAAAATATACCGTATAGCGGGAAATTTTGACGGGGGGAAATTTTGACGGACACTGACTTTTCAAATATTTGACGGAAAACATTTTGACGGGTGGTCACAGTGTTTCACTAAACACTGTATTGCCTTAAAAATTTGACGGGTTAAATTTTGACGGTCTGGCTGGATAGCGTCAAAAACGTCAATATTTCCCCCCGTCAAAATTTCCCGCTATACGGTATGTTGTGGATGTTGGATTAGTATCCCGCTCTTCAAGTAGCTAGTGCTATGTTTAATGTTTTATCCATGTGTCGTAACCTCCATTGAAGTGACATGTTTATCCGATTGAACAATGCCTTGTTTATAAATCATAGTAATAGTGTGTTGCGTTTAGAAACTATATTCATTTTCTAGTTTATACAAATTAGTTGCTATCCTTTGTGCCACTAGCTATAGCAAGAGTGTTTATCATACGGGCCTCAAATGTAAACATGTAAACATGCATGCATCTTTTGGAACTAGAGGGATCTATGAATAAAGTAGAAATCTAGTGTTGAGTTTGATAGGCTTTTATGACCCCCACATGCATGTGCAAGAGATAGAGTATAGCTATTTAGTGTCTGCCTGTCTGCCAGTCTATCTGTCTGTGACTAACTACTATAGCAATACTCTCTTTTTAAGTTGGAATTGATACCATTTTGGAATTACGTGATCTCTTGCTATAGCTAATGCTTATAGCTATTAGCTACCATCATATGATTAGGCAAACAGCACATGTTGATAAAACACAAGGGAGAAGTACATAATAATATAGCTATAGCTATTTACCGTACATGGGAAAATTTTGGTGAGGAAAAATTTTGGCGGATCATACAGGTAAAAGCTATTGGCAAGGAAACATTTGGCAGATAAGCTACAGTCAGTGCATGTGCCAAATACATTTTTGGTGTAGCTATCTGTGAATATTGGTGAGGAAAATTTTGGTGAATAGCTCACAATTCACCAAATTTGCCACTTTTTCCTCCACCAAAATTTTCCCATGTAGCTATGGTATAGTTATCCTCAACTTAGCTGTACATTAGCTATGGCCATAACAATGATAACATTTAAATGTGTAGTCACTTTAGCTATAGCTAATACATGAATATAGCTAGCTATGGACTGTAGCTACCAATTTTGCTTTAGGATCAACTTGAGGCAGATGATGATTTGTCACTAAAACAACGTCTTGCTCTGGCTGGTGGTAGCGCTGTTGAAGGAGTAGGAGATGTCACCGGAGTAGATGCCGTGAATATTGCAGGTAAAGTAATTAGCTCGCTAATTTTAAAATGACTAGCTAGCTAGCTAAGGTTATGATTATAAACATGCATGCATGTTACGAGTCTAGTAGCTATAGCTATGGTATCTAACTAGTTGGCTGCATGTGTTCCCTATGGCTACCTTAAGTCCAATAGCCAGCTAGCTAGCTAATTACAGAATTTTAATTGTAAATTTGTTATGAAGCTATATTGTCATATGTTTGCATTGCTCTTGTACAGGAGGAGTGATAAAAGATCAGGCTACTGCTGATGAAGATGCTAGCATGAAGGAGCGGCTCGCAATCGGGGTGGGCAGTGTAGCAGGTGGCATTAAAGACTCGAGCGATGACCCTCTAGTTCATGGCATAGCTAAAGCAGTTGAAAAGGGAGCTGGTGAACTAGCAGACCATTATGGTGAATCTGAAACTTCAAATTCTAGTCAAGACTAGTAATTCGGTTTTATGATAACATAGCTAGCTAGCTAGCATTGTTATGTATAGCAAGTTAGTTACATACTATAGCTACAGTTTAGCCAGCTGTGTATTTTTAAAATAAAGCATAATGTTGCTATAGATATTTAAATAGTTGTGTATACCTTAATTGCTAGCTAGCTACCAAATTTTAATGTGTTAGCTGTGTACTTTAGTAGCTACAGCTTTCCTTGTGTTTGAGGTTGAAATTAATGATTATAGCTAGAACATGTAGCTACAATTGAACCTGCATGCATGATGTAGCTACGTAGCTAACTAGCTAGCGAACTAGGTAGCTACATGCCTTAACTTTGAGGACAATAGTACAACAACCTATTGGTAGCTATAATCCACAGCAAAGATCATATAATAACTACTAGTTAGCTGTATAGCTATAGCTACATTTGGCAACACACACCATGTGCTGTGCATGTGCTGATCCATGCAGTTTAGCTCAGTCAATTAAATCTAATCCATTGTATAGCTAGCTATGTAGCTGCAGTCAAAACTATCATGAAGCTAACCCGTGTAGCTAATATCAGAGATAGCTAGCTATTAAGTTCAGTATGGAAGCTGTTATCAAATTATCAAACAAGCCTCTCATATCTCATGGCCATAGCTAGCTAGCTATTTGTCAGGTTTCTCATAGTCATGCATGCAACATCATCCTCTCTATAGCTCTACACATGGCCTGCATCAGGCTGCATGTGCCGAACACTAGGCTTGTGCCTATTATGCTTTTAAAATTGCCTATTATGCTTTGGAGCAATGCTCTAGAATTTTGCCTATTATGATCAAATTATGCAACCATTTTGCTCCACAAATTCAACATTTCCTTTCTCTTATCTTACAAAATCATGAGTATCAGCAGTCTTTCTAGTTCCTGTACAGCATGAAATCTCTAGCGCACAATAAAAGTTTATCTATGTATATACATCAACACTTTAAATTTGTTTTGTTGTAGCTATTTACAACTTTGGTCAATACATAACAGGCAAAATCATTCCACAGATTCACCCAAATTTCACAATCCTGTGAAAAGCATACAATTTTGTCAAATATGCTGGCAATTTTAGCCTATTAGCTATGCTGGCAATATGCTCAATGCTTTTGCCACTCCATTACAGGGGCGTAGGAGCAAAATTTGAAGTGGTAAGGCAAATTTTAGGGCTCTTAGCAAATTTCATCATCAGAAAACTGGAGCAAATGTAGCTGTATATGTAGCTATCTAGCTACAGTTGGCAAAGGCAACTCATGCTAAGGGGGTCTTGTGGCATGCCCCCAAGGAAAATTTTGAATTTCAACTCCACTGAGATGGCATTCTGGGCCATTTAAAAAAAAATTCTGGGCCATTTTAGCTAGCTATGTATTCTTTTGGCACATATTCGTTATTCTAATTGTTTCATGCATAATCACATTAGTTGCTCCTAGCAACCTGATAATTATAGCATCTACAGGTATGGAGGTCTACAAAAGTCCTTTAAAATTTCAAGCAGATTGCATATACACATTACAAGATGTAGCATTTTTAAAATCATGGTTTTCCCATACATTTGTATTGTGGTGGGCAGGGGTTGCCCATCACAATACAAAATGTATGGGAAAACCATGATTTTAAAATATCACATCTTGTGATGTGTATATGCAATCTGCTTGAAATTTTAAAGGACTTTTGTAGACCTCCATACCTATAGATGCTATAATTATCAGGTTGCTAGGAGCAACTAATGTGATTATGCATGAAACAATTAGAATAATGAATATGTGCCATTATATTGTATTAAATTAGCTTCACTGATTTTTATCAATTTCATTAAGAGAACATGATATTGTATAAGATCATAGTTATATACAGTAGCTAGCTAGCAAATCTTGAGGTAGCTGCCTTCCAGTTGGCGAATCCAGTTAAAATATAGGTTTTCTCTAAGTTTGACACCCCAAGAAGTTTGTTCTGTGAGTATGCTTTGATACAATGAAAACAATAAACGCTATCGCTATCCTCATTATAGCGCAGCCAAGGCCATTTCGAAAACCATTTGGCTTAGAATGAACCGGCGTTTGGTCACTGTCTTCTGACCAAATTCTCACTGTGGAAAATGAAAGCTGATCGGCTGGTGAGGTCTTTCTCCAATTGGTGGAACAGACCACTTCATAGTTATGGCTAGATCGCCCGTTCCAGGTGCCTCAATTCAACTTCGAGTTACTTATGGTAAATATCCGTAATGGCGGCACTTAGTTGGCACATGCACGAAGCCATTTAATACGTTGCTATCTACATATATACTTACCTTTAATCTCTAATGTTAACTATATTATGGTTGGGCCCCTATCCTTTAGTTTTACATGACAATCGCACTCAAATCAGCTGCATAAAAATGGAAAAGTATTTCGTAATTTCCAGAAAAATAATAACACGGTTTCAGATTATTTTCATTTCAGTAAAGACTGAATTTACTCTACAATTTTTTATTTATGAAAAAGTGGTAAGGCTCTGGTCTCACTTGTCCCACCGTCTCCTACGCCCTTGACCATTATGCTCCAAATTATGCTGGCATAATAGGCTCAAGCCTACCGGATACTCTTGGCAATGAAGGGTCCATGTCTTAACCATCTTTTAGTTACTTATCAATGTTGGATCACGTGATCATATCATATTGCTTGAGACATTAGCTAGCTGCTAGCTACGACCAGCTTGTGAGTCGATCAAACAACAGCTAGCTATAAAGCCTGCATGTCTAAGTAGCTAGCTATATAGCTATACAGCTATACATGCACTATGGGCAGTAGCTGGCTATATTGTGTATACATGCAGTCTAAACTATAAGATCAAGTTCCTGAGCATGCATGGCCTTTGTATGGTGAATTGTATAGCTAGCTATATATAGCTAAATATAGCTATATATAGCTATATAGCTATATATAGCTATATAGCTATATATATAGCTAGATGAAGGTATGGCTAGTGTGAAATATTTATAGCTAGCTACTCCAAAAGAAGCAAAGAGGTTACAATTGAAGAGAATGAAGCTATAAGCGCAGATCACACGTCTATACGGGAGAATCGAATGCATTTATAACATAACGCCGCCATGCAGTATTATTTTTGTGCACATTCCTGACACCGCTAATATTATTTTCAACGTTGGCGTATACGCGTGCGCAATGTTCTAGGTATAACTATTGATAAAAGGTGCTACGCCCATTACTTTTAAGGTAGTTACGAACTCGAGGGTTGCGTAAGTTTGATCGCAGCAGTAATGGCAGAATCTAATCCACAGCCTGGAGATGTTCTTAAAGCAGGATTTTTAACCAAGCAAGGTAGTCTATAGCTCAGTACACTGTAAATTGTTAGCTATTTATGAAGCGATCTGTGAACTTTATTTCTATATGTACAGCCATATTGACATGCTATAATCTATCCTATGGTCTAGTAAAGTTTATGTACGGTTAGGACTATATGATGCCATCGTATACAATCATATAGTATCCGTGACTGAAATAAACGGCTAATTAAGTTGCAAACCGGCCGGGCGGTTCAAGGCCAATACTTTGGCCAATACTGATACTCCGTATGGCATACCTCGCCATGCATTCATCTTCGTGATCTTGATCGATCTTCAAAGTTCCTCCATTTAAGTGAGCAAAGGTATATGGATCTTTATAGGGGTTGTCCGTTTACCTCGGCCTCGCTCGGCCTTTACAAATCATTAGTTATTATATGATCATGGCTTATTGTATTTTTTGACATGCAGGAGCCGGCTTCCGTCGCAAGTGGAAGAAAAAGTGGTGCGTTCTGAAGGAAGAGACGCTCAGCTACTATAACAAGCAAACTGACTCAAAGCCGAAGAATACGATAGACTTGAAGAAAGGACGCGGCGCACGTACAAAGGAGCACTGCTCGTTCGAAGATTGGCCCGCTGATGCAAACTTTTGCTTTGCTTTGGCAACCTCAGAAAGAACTTGGTATTTCTATGGACCGGATGAGAGCGACGTGAAGTAAGGGTTTGATAGATCATGCAAATAATTATTTATAGTTTGCTTGCATGTTAGCTTAAAGAGCGGGATTTCTGCACAATAACTAATTCAAGTGCATGCATGGCTGTATTATAATAACCAGTACAGGCGCCACATGTCCTAATAATGACATACTTTGTTTTCTTTGATAGGGAATGGAGAGAACTAGTTCAGCAATGTATTGAAAAGGTACTGCCTCATACATGCAGTAACTACATAACAACCACAAATATGCATAGCATGAAAGGACGAAGGTCACAGGATATTAGGCTATCATAATTGTTTATATAATTCCCTATAGTTTATGGGATTAGGTTAATTAAGAAGGATCAACACATTTATAGGATACTGTAACCGTAGATAGCATATCCTACGTACACAGGATAGGAAACTTTGAAGAACTTTGATCTATCCGCACCTGGATTATAAGATTTATTGATATGATTCCATGTAACTTATAATGCCTTCTCTGAATATGCAATCTGAAGGGAAATTATTCCGTCATATTTGAGTTACAGGTATTATAAGTTTTATGCAAAAAAGCCATTTTTAATGCCGATCATAAAAGTTGCTCTCTGAACCAGAAACTTTTAATATGAGGTGATGTAGTTTCTAATGACAATTCTATGTGTGGAGTAAGAATAAAAGTATTAAGCTGTTTATGAGTAACAGGTACTAAACATGATTTCATTATGTCCAGGAACGGATCGCACAACGTATACTATCAGGGTTTTCAATCCTGGGGCACTATGCACCCCTCTGTAATCTATGCTGTAACCAAGGGAGCTATATAGAGACTTTAACAACAGAAATGTCCTTAAATTGTAGGGACAAACCTCGGGCTGCCTATATAGCTATTTATTACATACATACAGTTATACATGTGTTTTCTATTGAATAGGTTGGCAAGCCTACTAATGATTGGAAAAATGATATTGAAGGAAAGCCAGAGGGAGCAGTTTCTAAAGCTCTTAGAAGTGGTGCCAAGCAAGCAGCCAGTCAAGCAAAGGACAACGTCCCTTCAACAGGGAATAAATATGCTGACGGTGCTGTTACAACTGGTCTTAGCGTGGCAGAGAGTCAAGCCGATGCTGATCCCAACACTTCAATGAAGGACAGACTAAAGATGGCCGGAGGAGATGTGGTTACCGGTGTAGCAGACACTGTAGACAATCCAGTTGTATCAGTAGCAGCCAATGTAGCTAAAGTGAGTGACTTAGTAACCAATCTATTTGCACTAATATGCAGTGCAATTGTATTATGTTGGCTTAAGTATCAATAGTGTAAATAAACATTGTATGCAGGTTTGATAGCTAAAAACTAAAATTTTGAGACTGAATAATTTCAATGCCACACTATCGAAAATTGAACTTCAGGTTACATCAGGGCCATAAGAAGGCACTCAGATCTGGTAAAACCTGAGTGGCATGGCCTCCTTGCCCCCTGCTTTCTATGCCTATAGATTAAGTTACTGTTTATGCCACTAAGCAGTCTTTGTAGTTAGGATAAATATAATGCAAGTGGAACTCAAAGGTGATACATAAGTAATATAATAGCCAGGATATAAATGCAGCATAGCAGCTAATGTGAATGGAATTCAAAAGGTGCTATGTAAGTAACTAATATGTGACTGTCTGAGCAAAAACCAGCATAGTTTGCACCTCCAACTTTGGTTATTTAATGGTTTATAAAATCTTTTAGGAAAGGCCTAGAAGTTTCAAATTTAGAAGAGTAATTCAGTAAACTTCACTCTATCATCTCTCCAAATTTGAAGTAATTGCACCCTTCCTAACAGATTTTATAAGTCATTGAATGACCAAAATCGGAAGTGCAAACTATGCTGGTTTTCACTCAGACAGTCACATATGTTTCCTATAGCATTTCTTCCTAGTTTTTGCTTCACATGCAGCAAAATTTTCATTCTCAGAATAATTCCTATATGTATGGCCAGCAGCAGTTCAAATGGTTGTGAGTCACACGATATAGAGTTAGCTAACATGTGGACTATTATAAAACATGCACAAAGCAATGGATTTAGTAACCCCACTCATAATCCATATCCTCCATTAAATATGGATCTCCATAATACCGTATAATGCAAATCGTTTGCGGTGGAAAACTTTCGTGGTTACAGTGTCTCGTTGAAATTCACGGGAAAACTTTCGCAGTTGTGTCATTCATGCAATGCTTATTGACTAGCTTTATGAAACTTTTGCTGGAAAACTTTCACGTTAGCTAGCTAAAAATCTGTGAAAATCGCAAAAGTTTTCCACCATGAACGATTTGCATTATACAGTAGATGCTATTTGGCTGATAATCTTTTTGGTTGTAACTGCAAATTTTTTCAGCCAAGGTTTCTGTCAGATTTGTCACTTCTTTATTGCATTGAACACATGCTTAACAAAATCATCACCACGAACTCATCCAAACGTCGCAGCCTTGTGTGTAGTTAAAATGTGCTTCAGTGCACAAAATTTCTTCTGGTATTATGCTTCATGCTTCTGCTACCTTGTAAGGCTCGTCATGTAGATAAATCTGATGAAGAAACAAAACTTAACAAGAATTCAAATTTTGTAGTATTGTAAACATCAGCACACTGCAAAAACTGAAGATTTTAATTTTGGTATGATTCCAGTGGTATGAATATCATAGCTACTTCAGTTTTTGCAGTGCAAAAATTGGTGGCACTAAAGTTTTGTAAATCAGTAAATAAATGCATGCTAATTTTATGAATAAGTCATTATCCAAGAGTTCATCATACTTTTACGTGTACTATGAACCCTGGTATGATTAAGACAATTAGCAAATATAAAGTCTGAATAAGCCAAACTTTAGTCCATCAACTTTGTCCCATAGCATGCATATAGCTACCTATTAAACTAATATTACCTAGACCATAAACTTAATTTATGAACTTTGTATTATATTATTGAATTGATCTTGCGATAATACATAAAAAGGTGTGCAGTCCTAGAAACCTTAAATCTAAACTTGAGCCAAATAGCTAGCTACATCAGCACAGTTTTGTGAACGTAATATTGTAAAAAATGTATAATCCAATTTTAGCAAAAGTTATTTACACCACACTTTTCACATGGGCACCGGCATTCTGAAGGTACTTGTGAGATTACAGTGAGGATCTTGTCAAATTTGTGCTGAATGCAATGATTAAAGTGACAAGTACGAAATCATAACTAGTGCAGGTAAATCTGATGGAGAGATAAAGAATTTTAACTAGATGCACTAAAATTAAAAATGTCTTTAGAATTTAAAAAGGAGTAGGACTGGAACAGAAAGTAAGGAAACAATAGCTAGCTAGTTGGCAGACTGCAAGGAAATTATAATAAACTCACCATTCATCCATTGACTGGACATAACATATAAGCAATAGTACTGCCATACACTTGCCATTGATGCTCATATAATATTTGTGTAATATATAAAATCTTGCAACTGACAGCTGAACTCTCCTAGCTTTTCATTACTCACACATGCATTATGGTATGATAGATGTAGTTGTCGACACATTTTGCACCCGGGTGTTTTTGTATTGGGATTTGCACTATAGTGTTGGTGAGATTCCAAGCCATGCCGCCTGATTGTTACCTACTATTGGCACCATTCAGTCAATTGTGATTTCATGAGTTTGCAAGGGATCATCAAGAAAGTAAACAAACATGGCTGGTTTTGTGGCATATACGTAGCTAACCTCTTACTCATCATTACTATTGTGACATCTTTTGATTTAATACCTGTCTAATGCCTGCCCAGGTAACTAAGGGAAGAGCAAAATTCACAAATACCTCAAAATCTCCCCCTCAAAATTTACCCACCATACAATATATCATGTCTCGATTACGTAAAACCCACTAATTACATCTATCAGATTTGAATTAATGTTGTAACATAATTTGCATCATCATGGAACTGAGTTTCATACTCTTGTGCTACCTTCGGCGGCTGATAAGCTCTTCAGTGGTGGCAAGAATTAAGTTGAGATTGAATGCTGAAGGAATTGCTGAGTCCTGGCTGTGTGACATTCTCAACATTTTAACCATAAAAATATTTTGCTTTAGTGTTAGCTACCAAGGAAACACTGCAATTGATCAGGCGAAATGACACTTTTGAGGGATTATGATTACAGTCCACTTTTCTAGTCTATTCCATCATCATCAATATTGACAGCCAACAAGGCGGCCAATGAATAACTAAGTAAGGTCGAATGGAAATGACATAGTTAGCTAGGTGCCGCAAAGAAAGGAAGAGCATACTGACAAAATAGCTACATTGCGGAACATGGTGTGACTCCAATGGTTAGCCATTTACATACCCCTTTAGGCATATAGCTATGAATTAAAGAAGCCTGTAAAAAGGTAGGCATGCCACGTAACTATAGCTACCAGGTGATTATCAAAACTTGTCTACACACTGATTCTCAAAAATTTCCCATGAAAATGTTTGGGTAATTATAATCGTTGAAATTTTATCCATGCTAAGTTTTACTATCCTGTCTATGAAGATTTCCCCTTGAAATTAACCTGTCATGCAGTAGCTAATCACTCTGGCCATGTGTGAAGCTTTATGTGAGATAGAAGTTCATTGCTTCTGCACTGCTCTTTGGGCAAGTGTGTTTTGATAATGACCCCTGTAACTCTGAAGCACAGTGACTCCTGGAAATCTCATCATATAACTAGCTACAATCCATATATATATTATGTGACTGGCTTTGGGAAAATCCGCCAGTTACGCACAAAGATAATTATCTAGAAAAACGTAATTGAATAATTCAAAGCGTAATATATCTCCAGAAGGCTTAAAGCTGCAGGCTTGCAATTTACAACATAGCTATAGCTATTCAAGGTCTATAACGCTATCCTATCTACAATGCATAGCTATAGCTGGATTTCCCACCATTTTAGATAGTTTTTTTATCTACACCACAAGCACTTATATAGGGGTGGGGGGTGGTGGGGAGCCACAAAGTGGCGGGTTACAGCGGAGCTCTGCATTTTTCAAGATGAAATGGCCCACAAGGAGGCCACATTGCACTCAAACTGTCACAAAACATAGCTAAATCAATGGCCTATATCATCAACCAGTCGTATGGTGATTTCCAGCAGGGTGGATGCCTGTACAAGCCGACCAGTGGCATTCAATGGACACCCAAGCACTCATGGACGTCTGACAGGCCTCAGTAACAAGCCTCAGCAAAAGCAGACCTGTCAACATTTGGCAGTGGTGTACTGGCAGTTAGTTAGTTTATTGATGGAGCTATCCATTGACGGTGAAAAGTGTTTTTTGAGATGGTGTGCGTAAGTGGCGGGTTTTGGCAAAGCAGGTCACATATGGTCAAGGTTTTACTTTCTGTGCGTGGAAAATGCATTTACTAGCACCTCCAGCTGGCAGGCAGAGTAAGTATCATGCTCCTTCGCAGGTTTTGGCAGCTCATTAGCTAGCTCTTGTTGCCACCAATCTTTTATGACTATGCACAAATCAAAATCATAAAATCATTCAGTAGCATAGCCCAAGAGTGGGTCTGTCCTACCAGCCCCTCTGAAATGCCCTCCCACCAGCTTTGATACAAATATTCTGTTAAAGTAGTCGTGCAGACCTGGATTATATTTTGTCACCATACCAAGTATGGCTATGCATGCCATTGACAGAATATGCTTTGATCATTCAGTTACTAACTGGTTTTGTATGGTTTGACTGGCTTATACACGGCAACCTACTAAGGTTGATTGTCAGCTTGAATTATGCCATATATAGCTACAACCAAACTATCATCACTGTTTGCATATATTAAACACTACTAGGAGTACTAGCTAGCTATATGAAAAAGGATGCACCAGGTAGGCAAATACAGCATGACACTATAATGAATGTTCTATTTGTCTTGCAACACCCTTGAGTGGTGAATTATACAACCAAGAATTAAGGCAGTGCTTAAATTGCTGTTCTGTATTTGTGAAGATCAAGTTTTCTTTGCAGTTAGCTATTATTAAAGCGGTGAGATTGTAATTGATGAATTAGCTCTTCAGTAGCTATGTCAATATGCTTAAATGATGTAACTATTGCTTCTTGAAATCCATGGTGTTATTGTAGAACGAGGAGAGAAGTGTTGTTTATGAGGTTGTTTACAGTTGGACAATTCGTCACTTCCTTTGAAGTTAGCTATGTAAATTGGGAGAACTATACTAGAGGCACATGAAGTTTACTGTGACCTATGTTGTATAATTCACTCTTGCAAGTATAGCCACATCACATGCAGTGACAAATGCATGCATAGCTACCCCTAAAAGATATTTTACAGACTAAGAGTTGTAACTATAGCTATACAATATGAGGTACAATATCACTAGACAAGAGATGGCAATCACAGGGAGCAAGCTAGCCCATGCAGCTAGCTACTCAGATATTTTGTTACACCAATAGTAGCTATAGCTATATTGACTATAGCTAGCTATAGCTAGCTATAGTCAAGTTGAAGCCAAATCCATGCATACCTACAAAGTAATCAGGTGATAAAAGGTGTGTTGTTCATAGCATCTATTTGCTGATGGAGGTATGAATATTAGCTATAGTTACCTAAGCTGTATAAAGGTTTCTCAACATCTCACACATCAGAGATCAAATTGCATAGTTAGCTAATTCCTCAACTTACACTATATAGTATAAAAATGGTGACATTTTGTTTCAGGATCAACTTGAGGCAGATGAAGATCTGTCACTAAAACAACGTCTTGCTCTGGCTGGTGGTAGTGCTGTTGAAGGAGTAGGAGATGTCACCGGAGTAGACGTTGTGAATATTGCAGGTAAAAAAGAAACTAGCTAGCTATACACCTCGCTATAATTGATCTTGCTGGTGACTTTAGCAACATCATTTTGCTTGTGTACCACCTTTTACACCTTGTAGCTAGCTATTGTTGCTATCTTTATGCAATGCAAACACCAGCATGCATTCATGTTGTGAATGCAAAAATTACAGTTATTTTGCACTGCTGTTTTTACAGGAGGAGTAATAAAAGATCAAGCTACTGCTGACGAAGATGCCAGTATGAAGGAACGGCTTGCAATTGGGGTGGGAAGCGTAGCAGGTGGCATTAAGGACTCAAGCGATGATCCCCTGGTGCAAAGTGCGGCAAAAGTAGTTGAAAAGGCAGCCGGTGAAGCCGCAGACCAGTATGGAAAATCCTCATCCCAGGAAGACTAGTGTGCAACAAGTTATGCATTACTAACACTTGTTTAGTATTTTTTAAGATATTGTGTTTATATAGCTAAATGCTCACGTGCCATTTTTATGATAATGCATGACGCAATAATAAGTAATATAATATTATTGCCAATAATTGTGGTACGGCTAGTAATCAAAGCTCGTGTTGAGAATTGCTAGTTTAACATTGTAACGGTGAGACTGTAATGGCTGAGGCACCGCCAGAGTTCGAGGAGACCACCACAGAGGTTATCAAGGCTGGATATCTATACAAGCAAGGTTTGTTGTATAGATACTAGACGCTTACAACAGCTGACAGCTTCATTTGCGTACGTAGCTATTTCGCAAATCAAAATTCGCTACACCTGCCGCGAAGCGCCGTAAAAAGTGATGCTGCTATTTATATGTATAACATTCCCTGAAGGGCTTAAAGCGAGGCCAGGAGTGTTCCCACGTGCTCTCAATGTTTAGGCTTTCTGTGGATAACGATTATAGTAAAGATTTGTAGTACGCGATGTATTTTGTATTTTTGTATATACTGCATCTCTTAAATTCTCTTTATGAGTTGCCAGTGGTAATTGGGTATACTCATGATAACCCCAGACACAACCACGTGATACAATACGGTTCAGGTGCGCCATATTGTGCGTGTAATAATGTTTACAGGTAGTTAGCATTTGTAAGGAAATATCTTGTGTAAATTCAAATCCCATCTTTGAATGGTATAGATTTTCATCATGTGTAAACATGCAACAGTAATGATTGGACAATGTGTGTTATCAAACCATTTGTGAATTGAAGACGGTTGTAAACACAAGAAATATCCATACCAATATAAACACGTAATAAGCTACATTTTATAGTCAACCTGTTTGCGAAAAGGGGTCTTATACACGCATCCAATTTTTCGACTTTAAGGATATTTAACTCAGCTTCTGCTAGACCTACAGCTTTGAAATTTGGTAGCAGAACTTTCCTATCATTGTACTAATAGTACTGAAAATTTCAGCTTAATAGCTTGCTTACAAATGGAGTTATGCCTCGTCAAAGTTGGAAAATTGGATGTGTGTATAAGACCCTTTTCGCAAATTCGGTCACATTTGTTGACTAGACTTTCAGAAGTTCTGTGACTATGTAAACTAACTCTCATAACTGGCCACATACAAACAGAATTTTCTTTGTGGGTTTTCCAAGAAATTTGTGGCTGTATTTAATGTACACATTACATATGTGGTCTATATTTCTGTCTGTGTGTGTTGTGGTAAGCTGCAGCCTGCTGGAGTTGTTGTGCCCAGCAGAGGTTACATTGCATCATCTGGTCAGGATGCACTTGATAGGCTTAGGTTGCCTGTCATGATAAACATTGGTGAGTAAAGTTTTCCTAAGGGGCCTCTTCCTGAGATGCCCACATAATATGTACCCAAACAATTCAAAGGTCAGGTCAGTGCAATCTAAGATGATCTCACTCCAAGATTTAAAAGTCTTGACAATGTGACTGGGCCAACCCATGTGAGTGCAAATTACACTATGTTATATTTTTGCCAATATTTTTAGTTGTAATTGTAGTATCCCATTTCTGTAACTTGCAGAAGAAATTCTGCATTAGTAGTAAATGTTATGATAGAGGAAACACAAAGAAATTGGCGATTTTTATCCGCTGCGATGGTTGGTTTTTGCAGTCCTGATCACTTGTGACAAGGTACAATGGTCTAAGCCAGTGATCATTCGCACCTTGCACCTTAAGCAAAGCCCTGCCCATTCTTGAAATTTTAAAGCATCATAATTCAACTTACTTTTAAACAGAGGGATGAGTACATCACAGAATTCAGTATTTTCAGAAGTACAAATGATGCATTCGTTTCAAACATAAATGTGACTGGATTTTGGAAAACTGACCAAAATATCATACTTGGCCTATTCCATTTTATTGCCCCAGCTAATAGCCACACTCATACACTACCCATGCACTGTTGCATTACCAGGCTTAGCTGACTGGTCTGCTTTTCCAGAGCGGATTTTGCCAACCATATGAAGTCGTGACTTCGACATTAGGGCACTAGATGGGAGGTATGGATCTGATATTCACCCCTGCGTTAGTGAGACGTCTCTCAGGCCCTCTAGGCTTGTCTGGGCCTATGTGTATACACAGGATTGTGGCCATTCATCAAATAGAAACTAATGGCATAGAATTCTTACATTTGTTAATACATTATACCGTATACATGGTATATTTGGCGGTGGTTTTAATTTGGTGGTTTGGCAAATCATGTAGATATCGCCAAATTAAATTAGGCTGTAAGCATGGGTTTCTTTCCATACAGTACTCAAAACTGCCAATTAATAATCTCGCCAACTGCATTTTAGAGTGAATCGCCAAATATTCGACCCACCAATAATTCCATGTATATGGTATGTTATAATGTGTGGTTAAGATTTTTATTGTATATGTGAAGAGACCCTACTTAGTAGACAATGCTGTATACTGTATATTAGGTTGACATCTTTCTGCTTGGTGGCTTAAGAAGCTTTAAATGACATGATCTTCAAGCTTTGATCACCAAACAATTTTATCTACTAGGACAAAAGTATCTTGCCCAATTGTTGCTAATTGATTGTATCAACATTAATCCACATAATTTACTTCTTCATATCACTCAGAAAGCTGTTATCTTTTACAGCTTAATTCTCATACTGTACTGTGCAGGGACAGTCACAACAGCTTGTCATGTGATAAATGATTGAATAATTAACTTGACCAATATGTAATTGTGGCAAAAAGAAATATATATATATATATATATATATATATATATATATATATATATATATATATTCTCACAACAAAATATGTTCATACCTCATAACAAGTACCACTATAATTGAGTACACGTCACGTGTAGTGAAATAAAAATAACTTAAGTAGGACTTGCTTTCACTGCAACATAACGTGTATTCTTGAGTGTATTCTGTTTATTCTTGATGAGCTTCAGCAGTAGGACTACCACAAAGCTAACTAGTTATATTAAAGAATCCTGATTTGAAAGATGGGTTATGCTAAACCCTTTGCTCTCCCTATGCCTCTGCAAATATGCTTTGAACAAACTGTCTGATTCATGTTATGCTATGTTAGGTCTATAATTGTCCCCACTTATTAGCACTAAATAGATGACTGGGAATTAAATCTGATTGTTGGTAATAATTATGTATTTAGGATGGTGGCTAAATTTAATTCACCAGCTGTTACTTACAAATTAAAGCAAACCATGTATATATAATGATATATGTATACCAAATGGTCAAATTTAATGCTTTTTACTAACCGTATCTGTTTCAACCTTTATGGGAATGACAGTCTTGTCACAGTGTGAAGGTATGTGCCATTGTTAAGCTTGCTAATTGTACAGTGTAACATAACATCCTTGTAAACATCACCATGAACAAGGCATTATAACTGTTACAAGTGCTAACAATGACCAACTCAAAGAGATCTAGGCTTACTATAAAAGTGGTACTAAAAATTATTTGTCTGCTGCAGAAAGTAAATTAAACAATTTACCATATTGCACCAAATTTTGGTGGATTGCTGCCTGTGACACTGGTGAAATGGCTGCTTTGCACAGCAAATGAACTAGGGTAAAAGTTGCTGGCGGATAAAACTTTTGTCAGATCAACCAAAGTTTTCTACCACCAAAGGTTTTTACTATTTGGTAGATAAGTTGGTTTATAACATTTGCCAGGTGCCATATTTATGAATTATTAACGTATGGCTTCTTCTCTCCTTATTTACATGACTAGTGGGTTTGGGTTAGCAAACACTAGCTTAATGCTAAAACAACATTGTACACTCCTTCCATTGTACTCCATTGAACTACAGACATGTGCAGTGCATTTTAGGGGAGGCTTTATACAATGGAGTTGTGTCTGCACCAACTGGAAATAGAGCAGATGTTTCGAAGCATGATTTACACTGAACAGTGATGTCCTAAAATTTTACTTTATGAAGAATTTCCCACAACACAGTAGAATATTGTGACATGCAGTAGATTACTGATGCCTGATTATTCAGTGAATTATTAAATACCAATTTCTTGTGAAATACCAATTTCTTGTAAAACAAGAACATGCTATCCACCAGAACAGAAATTTGCTATACGTATGTTGCTCTGGAACGTCAGAACAATCTGGATCAGCCAGAACAGTATTATGTTTGTAAGTGTTATGACGTGTGTGCATATTGTCGATGCTCCTACCATTTTATTACCATTTTACAGCCGGTGGTGGCTATAATCATTAGTGGATAACGGACTCCATTGGTGCGTTAATCTAGTCTCTAGGGTCTGGCCACGTGAAAGTAGGGCCACAGATAATTTATGCTAGGGCTAGGCTGTGCAACCTACTAATAGTAACTGGCCATGCATGGTGAGACTAATAAATGCACAGGGTCTTTTGTTATCTCCCTTGTGTGAATATTGTTTGATATCCCTCGCACACCTAGATGAAATGTATCTTCATGCGCTTACTCATAATTTCTAATTGGTAAGCACTGCACACTGTACATTAAACAACTAGGCTTGGAAGTAATTCTGCCACAAGGGCAGCAGCCATAAGAGTTTAAGATTTCAGCATTTCAGATGATTCATGCAACGTTTGTGCTAAATCATAGATATTGGAAGGCTCGCCATTGATCAATGTTGATCAGCACCGGGTATTTAGTTAGTCTTGCCACAGTTGTATCCTTTCCAAAGACTACATTAAATGCACTACTAGATTTGCTTACCATTAGAGCATTAGGGACTATACAATGAAATGATAAGAAAGTAGACAATGTACACACACGTGGTAACATTCGCAAACATAATGCTGTTCAAGCTGATCCGGATTGTTCTGGCATTCTACTATAGCAGAAGAGAATGCACCACATTAAATTATAATCATTGGTATAACTGCACACTTAAATGCATGCGATTCCGTAATAAAGCGACCATTGTTGATTCTTTCGTGGTGGACTTTTTTTATGCTAGGAGGAAACATTAGGAACTGGAAGAAACGATGGTGTGTCCTACACGACTCATCGATGACTTACTATATTAAAGAAGAAGATGTGAAGGCAAAGAAGTCAATAGACTTCAGCAAGGGGCGTGGGGTCCGGCCCAAGAAGCACTGCCACATTGACGATGACTGGCCCGGAGATGCTAAGTTTTGCTTTGGCGTAGCAATAGAAGGGCGTACCTGGTATTTCTATGGAGAAGATGCATCAGATGTTGAGTGAGTAATTGAGCACAATGCATAGATGTAGGAACAGGTCTGGCCGGTCATTTAGCTGGACCACTATTTCTCAAGGTAAAAACAATTCCATTTTTACAAAACACAAGTAATAATAGAAGTGGTAGTGTGATTTTTGACTTGTTTGGTTTACTATATCGCACTACAATGGATAGAGAAAGCAGATAGGTACAAAACTAGTAACCACCCACGCACTTGATTATTATGTTCCAAGAGAATATTATTTTAAGTTTGGTCCAACAAATTATGAAGCCTCTGCAATGGTGATGAAGTAATTTGCTTACAAAGGTATTTGTTATAAACAGTTTATTTTTTGTTTTAGGGATTGGAAAACTCAAATTCAGAACTGTATTGAAAAGGTAAATACTTATATTAGAATATATATCTTAATTACCTCAGTGCTGTATACTATGGGATATATATTATGGAAGGATTTGTAATACAACATAATTATTCATAAATGTTTAAATGTGGAAAGAAAAATTCCAATTTGCACTATTGTATGATGCAATGGAAACAAATCGTTTTAATGTTGAAATTTTTTACTAAAAATAGCTACGTTTAGTGTGTAAACATAATGTATTGTTATTATAAACCATGACATGACACAATGGCTCTGGTATTCTTTGCCATACCCAATATTCAATTTTTAAACCAGGTACTTGCTGGTGCGGCACGCACTGGCGAGCGCCTGGTTTCTTAGAATTGCTTCTGTCTGCGAACTTCAGTATGTGTGTGTGTGTTTGTGTGTGTGTGTTGTGTGTGTGTGTGTGTGTGTGTGTGTCCGCCCCCGAGGCTATCAATAACTAGGGACGCAATGTGGTGTGATATAGACCCCATACGATTGGTTGAATAAGTTCTATGGCTTTTATATGGCAGCTGTGGTCGGTATCGGTAGTGGGCGTGACGTAAGCATGTATACGCGTCGTGGAAACTAGCCCAATAAGAGTAAGCTAGCGCTGTATAAGCCGTTACTTCACTGTAACAGTCATTTAAAGCAGCTGTAGTGAAGTAACACGACAGAGCGCTTCAGTTATCAAGGTGGGTGTGGTTGACATAGAAATACGCGTATCGAGCCATTTGAAAGAAGAGCTGACTTGGGCTATATAGGTAAATGGCTTTGGGTTATTAGTACTATAATTTTATTTAAAAAACAGTAAGAGTACTAAGGAGCTAAAGAAACTAAAGAATAAAGCCATTTTAAATTTAAAACAATATTGTATGCGTTGCTATGTGGGCCTTAGTTACGTATTCTAATTAATAAAGGGAGGTATCTAATATTTAAACAGGAAGCTGCTAATTAAGAAGGCTGAGGTGTGTTAATTGTTGTGTAAGAGTTAAATAATAATAGCTATGCATGGTGTTTAAGGTATAATATTTGCAGCGCCTGGTTTTTAGATATTAGAATATATCAACTTGTTTTAAATGGCCTAAAGTTTTTGTGACACATCCTTAAACTTTAAAGTTTACTGAATTCTTGTAGAACTCACCATGTGAGGCAGCTGTTCCCTATATTGTAGTTTATAATTTAGTTAATTGATTTATGTGGTGCATTTTCCATGCAGCATGGAAAGCCAAATTCTGATTGGAAGAATGACACAGTCGGGCAACCGGTTAATCCAGCCGTAAAAGTGTTCCAAACCATCAGCCTGAAGCTGGCCAAGATGGTTAGGAGTAACGTCAACATTGACACTGGCAACGAACACCTCAATGCAGCGGGCAGCGTAGCAGCACAAGTTGCCGAAGATCAGATTGCAGCTGATCCACATGCCACGCCCCAGGAGAGACTCAAGATGGCCGGAGCCACCGCATGTGATGGAATACAGGAGAATGTTGATAATGATGCTGTTAAGATTGTGGCCGGTGTTGCTAAAGTTGGTTTACCAATTTTTCTAGTATATATTAAAACACCTACATAATACATATACATGATGCTTCATACATGCTTGTGTATACCATACATCACAATGCCTACTGACAATTAGAGGTTTTTGTGGGACAAATTTTCATTTAAATTTTGTGTATAAGGATGATCATGAGTCAACATGCTACATTTTGAAATGTTCAAGTGAAAAACTTGTACAGTTTTTGTATGATTTTTAGTCATCCGTAAAAGTTTTCTAATGTACAAAAATCTTTTTGCATGACCTTGTAACCATGTAAGTTTTCCCCCTCAAAACGTTGGCATATATGGCTAGAACAAAATCTGTAATAATCTCCCTCCAAACATGAGTGTGCATACAAGGATGGCATTGTTTGCACTGGATGTGTATGTACCGTATTTACCAGTTAATAGCCACGGCTACTATAAATTTCAGGTAGAAATAGGTGCAGCGACTAACCGAGATTTTAATATCAAAATTGCATGTAAAGGATAAATTTATGATTTTCAACCTTGAACTACGTGATGACTGTCTGAGTACGGCAACTATCTGAGGTGCCGCTATTAACTAGTAAAATATGGTACATCTTAATTTAGAGAGGTTTTGTTAGCTGCCATTTGTGTTATACCTGCAGGACCAGTTGGAGGCTGATGACAACTTGACGATGGAGCAGCGGCTGGCATTAGCCGGTGGCAGTGCGCTAGAAGGAGTGGGAGATGCAGTAGGAAGTGATGCAATCGGAATAGCAGGTCATTCCCTATGCTCATTAACACAACACATTACCCTGATGTTGTTAGTTAATATGAAACCTCAATGGGATTGAAGTGCTCCATATGGAGTAATTGTATTGTTAGTATAAAGATACCACATACCAAATGTTAAAGTAAATGCAGAGGTGTTATGTTATGTTACCTTACAAGTGGTATATATATGTTCACAGCATGACCGTAGTGACATAAGTCTGATGACAGTCTAAGTGTGTACTAAGTCTGGAAATGGCTTGCTGCTCTAATAGAACAGTCAACAATGATTGTTTTATTAAAAAGTTTGGTTGTAATGAATTGATTAGCAAGTTTGGGTGTAATGAATTGATATCACCTGAAAGATTATGCTTTACCCAACTTCATTACATTGGTTAGATTCTTTCTGGGGCATGTTAGTACATAAAAATTTAGTCCCTACTTTAGTTATTAAACGTTAACTCTTTTGTTAGTTTAACTAACTATATCAGTATTTGACTAATCAGTGCCTCCAGCAGTGTGGTGGGTTCCACCAGCTTGTACAAGACCCTGCCAGGCGGAAAGAAGGCGCTCATCTTGATATCAGCATGTGAGGTTGCGGAGTGGCTAGTTAATTTTATAAGTGTAAGCCATCAGCTCTTGCTCATGCAGCAACACACTAAATGATTTACTTTAAAGCAATAACATTTTGAGGATAAAGCTTGTAATTTATTGAATTAACCGATAACATATGTTGAGTTATTTCAAATGACAAATTTTCAGACTGCAGGAGTTTACCTAGCCGTAACTGTTATTCAGTCATTTCAAAGTTTTATTATTGAAAATGCCCCACAGTTTTCAAAATATAGTCATTCATAATTACTACACAATAATCCAGGGAAAAGTATGCTAGATAAGAGTAGCAGTAGTATTGCATATTGAAATTGTGAAGGGAAAAACATTTACGGCTTTAGAAAATCTAAAAAACTGCAAATTTTTTTCCTCAGAAGTTTTCATTACTTACAGTATTAGGGTAGTTTGCGATCATCATATTAGAGGTTTGCAATCACACATTTCAGGTGGTGTAGTGAAGGATCAAGCAACAGCTGACCCTGACACTAATCTCAAGCAGAGAGCGGCCATGGCTGTCGGCAGCACGGCTGGCGGTATAAAGGGAACAACTGACAACGATGTGGTGAAAGAAGTGGCCAAAGGAGTGGAAAAGGGAGCAAACAAGGCAGTAGATAAGTTTGCAGACAAGAAAGATGAAGATGATGATGATAAATGAAATAACAATCTAAAAATAATGCTTAAGATTTGTAATTAGGTGAAATTCAATAAACTGGCAATTGTGTACCATATGTGAACTACAGCTATTTGTAATTACCAAATAAAATAGAAATTTGTATAATTACTGCACATTACCAAATACACATAACATCGTGGTTAATACATATGTGTAGATAATGACAAACCACCAATCAATTGGCAAATATCAAAACTAAAACAATACATAAATGAACTTAAGTGATTGAACCAAAATTTAATGGTGTTTTAATTTTCTGATGATCGTGCATAAATTCAACTAGTTACTTACAAAATTTGCCGCTTGCTCTTCAAAGTTTTTCATGGTGATTATAATAAATATTTCTCAATAAAAATTTCAATCACTATTACACATGAGCCACAATACAACGCAGAGTCTTTATATTATATACAGGGTATATATTATAATGGTAGCAATAATGTACTTTTCACTATCAGATTGAGTGTGTTGTAACAGACTGGGGTGGGTGGTGAGAATGGTTGTGCAATTTCTTATATCAGACTACAATTCCCGAGTCCTGGCTCTCTCCTCCCGTTTGAAGGAAGTACTCGTCTTTCAAAGCATCTTCTGCAGACAACCTCTGTAAATCCTTGAATCTTAAAAGTTTCTAGTAAACAGCACAAAACAGGTGTAGAGTAATAAAAATTACACCAATGGGTTTTGTGTGGTCAGTCATGGTGTCCAGGTAGCACTTGTATAGCACATATTTGATGTTACACTACAGGTTCTTACTGATATCAAGTTGCAGGCTTCTGAACATGCTCCTGGTAGAAGCTCTGTCAACACCTTCGGTTTTAGCTTTTCAAATGAATCCAAATCAATGTGTACAGAAGTTGGCCATTCTTCAAGTAAAGGGGTTCCAATAACACTAGGAAAATGTCAAGGTTAAGTTTTAGTCATAAGTATTCCCATTAACTTCTTACCTGAATATCTTCTTCAACATGCTTACTTCATTGGTGGCTTGAAACAAGGGACTAAAATGAGGTAGAGAAATAAGGTAAAAAATAATGAAAACAATTCACACAATTGCTTCCCAGAAACAACATGTTAATTTGTTTTACTAAACTCAGTTCTCTTTTTGGTAGCACCACGTGTAACTTGTAACTCTATACTACAATAGAAAATATCATGGCTGACCATTTCAAATACAACTCAGCAAATATGCAGCCCACGCTCCACATGTCAACTGCGTAGGAGTATGTCCCCGTGGAGAGCAGGAGCTCAGGTGCCCGATAGCAGATGGTTACCACCTTGACAGATATAAAAATGCTTTGATAAGTATTAAATCACAGGAATCTAATTGGCATTGTGGGTATGGTTTTGTGGTGGATGAAAGGGTAGTGTTAACAAAACAAATAACTAACTTGTGTGCTCAGGATTTTGCCTGTATAGAATGGCCTGGACAGTCCAAAATCAGATATCTTTAGATTGCCGTCTGGTGATATCAGTATGTTGCTAGGCTTCAGGTCTCTATGGATAATGCTATTGTTGTGAATAGCCTCAACTCCCTTGAGTAACTGCTCCATAAGATCCTTACAAATACAACCAACAAAACATTACACAGATAGGGCTACCATACTCAGTAAATACAGGATGAATGCCATCACTAATTCAAGCTGGAATTTTAAAATGGTGCAAGAAAAAGTGTCCATAAAAATCAGTCAGCTTGTTAACCCTACAAGAATTAGCTCTTGGCTGAGACCTAAGGCCTTCATTTACTCTGCCTACATGCATAATTACACAAAGATGTCTTGTGAAATTATCAAATAGCTAGTTATGAAGGAGAAGAGAGAAGTAATGACTATTGGTCTTAACATGCATATGGATGATTAACTATATGGTTAATTCTGTTTAGGTAACCATAGGCAACCATGGATTACTCCTACCCTGTTTACATTGCATTGGTTGACTAATAAATTTGTTGCTTAGTTCTACAGGACAACAACTGGGCTAATTACCTTAATGTAAGGCTCTGAAAATGCTGCGGTGGAGCCCGATACCTCGATGTGCTGGGCCAAATCTTGAGCGACGTATTCGAATACCAAATTCAGGGTCATCTCGTTGCTGTCTCTACACAGCAGGGATTTGGCTGGCTCTGAGAAAACATCTAACAAGCTGGAATGAAAACATAATAAGAACAAGTTATGTCTACACCAGACAGCTGAAGTTAACGTAGCTAACATAACCATGATTAAAATTTTAGAGCAATATTCTGTAAAAGCAGAATTGTGATGGTAAGTCTTTACCTTACGATGTGCGGTGATCCGCTTAGCCGCTTGAGATCGCTGATTTCTCGCATGACGAAATGTGGCGTTCCTTCGCTATTGTCGTATCGTAGTTGCTTGATGGCTACCAATTTTCCTTTGTCTTTCACATCTTTCGCCTTGTAAACGGTACCAGTGGCTCCACTGCCTATCAGTTCAATGATGTGATACTGGTCCGCCTCGCTGGGATCACGATATTCTTCTTCAGCCACGAGGCTTACGGCGTTGGCCATTCTTAACACGCCATCTCTCCAGTCGAAATTGATGTATATAACAATCACTCTCTCTCTGTTGGTTTTTCCTCTTCTAAATTTATAATTTTAGTCCATGTAAAGCTGGGATGGTTCTCTTTGGTCGCGCACTTCTATAAATGTGTTAAAATTTTATTTTTATACTCCAACGGGCTCAGTTGAGCTCCCTGATCCAACCGCAACAGCTGATTCGTGTGGGCGTGGTCGCACAAAACATGGATGGCGCCCGTTTAATCGCCAAGGCGTTGAGCGATCAAGCGATCGAATACGTATTCGGAGTGGTGGGCATCCCGATAATCGAAATTTCTTACGCAGTTCAAGGAGAAGGCATCAAATATGTGGGGATGCGAAACGAACAAGCCGTATGTTACGCACGAAATGCTTTAAATGTACTTCTCTCTTATTTGTACGTATTCTAGCGATGTATTTCACTACTACACAAACGCACATGTATATAAAACTTAAAAACGTGTTCTTTGTCGTGCATTAATTAAAATACAACAGCCACACCCATTGCATTTTAATTACTGTAATTAATTAATATTTCTTTTTGAATTGGCAATATTTACATAAGAAATAATTAATTTTCTTTTTGTGCTGCAAACTTCTAGGCCAGTTATGCAGCTTCAGCCGTAGGATATTTGACTAATAGGTAGGTAAAGGGGGACACCATGGCGTTGTATTTCACAGTTGACTCATATCATCAGACCAGCAGTGTGCCTGGTGGTACCGGGACCAGGTCTGATCCATGCACTAGCAGGGATTGTCAACGCTCAAGTGAATTGTTGGTAAGTCAATAATTAAATTATTGTACTACAGTGCGGTTAATGAGATTTTAGGAGGAAATAATATCACCATGACTTCACTTGTTGCATCTTATATATAGCATATTTAACACTGCTATAGATTATGGCATTGGGTTAATTATAATATACATAGATATAATGTTGTATTAATGTATTAATATAGCTACAATTGACTTGCATTAATTGTGATATTATATTATAATATAAAGTATCTCAACTGAAAGGTAGTGGTAATAAGTAGTTGGTATATAGACTCCTCCACATAGCAATATAATGATGCCTTGTGTATTTAGTAGTATGGGTTATGTGAATACATGTTATTGATTAAAATGTACATTCTTTTGTGGTCTACTTAAGGGATATTCCATGAACATGCAATATTCATTGATTTGTCCCCTTCCTTTTGAAGGCCCATGGTGGTAATTGGAGGATCATTTGATAAAGACCAGGCGGGCATGGGAGGGTTTCAAGAGCTACAGCAAGTTGAGGCTGTAAGCAGGTACTGCAAATATGCCACAAGGCTGGAGACACTGGAGTCGATTCCTTACCAAATAGAAAAGGTGAAGCATGTTCGAGTAAATAACTACCTTCTTTACATATAATGTTGTTGAGTTTATCAGTCTTTTCATTTCAATATCTATTGTTTGCAATGTATCTACACCCATAAAATTGGTAATTTAACCAATAGAAACTGTAAACTTTCTACCACTAATGGGTAGTTAATTCATAAGGAAGCCCCAGCAAGATAATCACATTATACTACAGTGTGTCTAAATATTGTACTTGTTTTGGGTTAGCTGTTGTAGCATAACCAACTCTTATGGCAGGCAGTGCGTACCAGCATCTATGGCAGACCAGGTGTGTGCTACATTGATGTTCCTGGAAACATGGTCACCGATACTGTTGCTATGGAGAAAATCAGGTTAGCTAAAAACTTTATGTCTGTGACATGCGGTTAATTCCTTTATGTGGCCAATAGGTTTTATCCAAGATGTCCAGATGCTCCACTAACGCTTGCTGATCCCCTTGCAGTGGGGGAAGCATGTGAGGTAGTCAGAAATGCAGGAAGGCCTTTAGTGATTATAGGAAAAGGTTAAATTAAAATTTTTGCACTTATATTTCCTTATAAGCAATGATGGACAATCTGTTCTGAATCCCTTGAATCTGATAATTTGAACCCATAACTAAGACTGTTATTTTTACTTTATTGGTTATTTTTAGATAATTACCTGAAACATTTTAATAAGGATTATTTTTGAAAATATTTTCTGATGTTGCAAAGTTATGTACTTAAAAAGTATATAGGGGTAAATTTTATATCAAAGCAGCTTTCTGTTGTGAAAATCATATACAAAAAACATGGGACAACTGTTCTCATTCTCCTCTTATTTTGTTTCCTTTGTAACCACTTGTAGGTGCAGCATATGCACGAGCTGAGGAAGAAATACGGCAATTTGTTGTCAATTCTAACCTCCCTTTTCTGCCCACACCCATGGGTAAAGGCGTGATCACTGATACCCATCCATTATGCGTGGCTGCTGCAAGATCAAAGTACAGAATGACACTGCATCCTTTTATAATTTGAACATTTGTATAGAGCTTTAGCAGGAGCTGATGTGATTCTATTGATTGGTGCAAGATTGAACTGGATTCTACATTTTGGACAGCCACCCCGTTTTAATCCAGATGTAAAAGTTGTTCAAGTATGATTACGGATTTATCACTATATGTGACCAGGCCTATGAAATCAACCAAAACATTTTCATCTTTGCTCTATCATAACTTAATAACTATTTATGCTAACACAACTAAAACTTTAGTACTAATGCAAAATTTAATGGGCTTTCTTCTGCAATTTACAGAAGCGAGATACTACAATCACAACTCAAGATATTGACCAAAATATAACTTAGTGTGGTTTACACTCACATGGTTGATTTTCGTAGGCCTGGTCACATATGTAGAGTAGATCATGAAAAGCATTCTTACCTGTAGATTGATATCTGTGCTGAAGAACTTGGTAATAATGTTGCCGCCCATGTGATGCTGAATGGACACATAAAGGGTGTTATGAGGCAGGTACAAACTTAGTACCTATCTTACTGGTATCTTGTGATTTAGCACTGCCATTAATTGTTAGCTAAACGAAGTTGTAAAAAGTCGTCCCATACTTGTCAGTAAGAGCACGCAATGGTGGAGAGATCTATCCTCAAATGTTGAAAAAAATGTTAAAGTTAATCAGGTTTGTACAATAACTTTGTCAGTAGTTATACTGTTGCAGTGAAATTTAAATTTTCACACTTTAATTAATTCCCTATTTAGTAATTACACAGTATTTACCTTAATTACACAGTACTTCACTAAATTCTTGTAATTTTTAGAAACTTGCAGCAGACAAGAGTTTACCAATGAGTTTTTACTGTGCATATCATGAGGTAACGGTTGTTATGTTATTTACAAAAAATCAATTTTTTGAAAAGATTTGTAGCGTGATACCGCCAAATGCCATAATAATCAATGAGGGCGCAACCACAATGGATATCGGAAGAACAGTCTTGTTCAATGAATTACCAAGGCACAGGTGATGAATGGCATAGCTGACAATCAAATGATTTTACAAACTGTGGCCATTGTTTTAGGTTGGATGCTGGTACATTTGCTACTATGGGTGTTGGCAGTGGATTTGCTATAGCTGCTGCATTGGTAGCACGTGACAGCCTGGCAAATGAAAAAGAGCGGGTAATTTGTATCCAAGGAGACAGTGCTTTTGGTTTCTCTGGCATGGAATTTGAAACAGCTTGCCGGTAATCTGAAATAACCACCTAAGCGTAATTGATTTATTGGCATTTCCTTACTTAGAAGGTTGTAAAATACCTTTTGTATTTGTTTCCTTAATGAAAGGTTAACTTGTAGGTGCAATTAAATACCAAACATGTGTTTATTTAAAGCCCATATAGTTCTGTTTAATATGCTCTGTGTGTGATTGGATAGTTGGCCAGTTGGCCGTACCTCCACACTGCTCTGATTACTTTCACCTTTGGTTACAATTGGGTACTAATTTTAGCAAAGGGTAGCTAGCTAACTGGAATGAATGTTTTAAATTACGTCACATACCCTGATGGCTTGCATCGTTTTGTGAAGACATAGCTAGCTAGCTAGCTAACTATTGTATTCTCTTTACACTTCCTTTCTGTGTGTGTCAAAATTGTTCTGATAAGTCACACTTTCCACTGTAATTTGATAACAAGTTTACTGTTAATGACAAAAGTTTGTCTTGTGCAGTTTCATGGATTTTCAATAAGCCATGAAAGATTTCCCTCGAGCTCAGTAGCTATTCTTATTCATATTTAGGAAAATAACAAATGGTTTTCCCTATGAGTAAGCCCAAAGTATTCTCCCTCTAAACATTTATTGGGGCAAGCCTGAATGGGTCCCATTCTAGCGAGAAATTTGTACAGTGAACCATGCATGGGGGACAAAAAGATGTTTCTCAAAAATGCCACAGAATAGCATTAGGTTTAATAAAAACAATGAATTTCTTTTAAAACATTAATATTGTTACAATGCATTGAACTAACCAAATTGCGTCATGCCATTAACCATGTCATGTAAGATTTACAGCAAAGATTGCTGATTCTCCAAATATAGTTTGTATGGTCTACCATGCCACAGAGGATTTAACTGATTCTCCAAATAATTATGGCTTTTACAGTTATGATTACTGATTCTCCAAATACTTCCGGTAGCTACAGCTTGTACGATCAACCATGTCACAAAGGATTTACAGATCACTGATTCTCCAAATATGGTTGGTACAATCAATTATGCCATGGAGGATTTACAGCATAGAATACTAGACTTCTCTAAATATTGCTCATTGCATTGCCACATAAAAATAGAAAGAGAGAGGGAAAAGAGGAAAGACTCAGATAGCAGAGGGAATAGTGCAGACACCTCCAATTCATTCATCATCAGTTCATCGCGCTTGTTTTATGTGTCTGCTTTTACGTACATGCACATGCACATATTATAGGTGTATCTAGAAAGAGCCTAGCTACTTCAAGAGAGCTGCATTAAAACACCAAATTCACCTTTTACATTTCAAAATGCATGGTTAGCTATGTAGCTAGCTAGCCACTATACCTAATCATATGCAGGCAGCCTACATACACACTGCTGTTCTTGCAGCTCATTCTACCAGCTATAGTCCTATGGTTACTAATTAAGTAATCACTTATACTTTTGATGCTAAATCCCAGCCAACCAACAACTACACCATACACCATGTAGCTAGTGTCATCACCGAGTCTAGTTGCATATTGCCACATCCACACCAGTTATCTTGCATGCCAACATCGATTCAGACTCTGTAGCAAAAATGGCAGCATACTCCAAACAGTGAGCTGGAAGGCAGGATACAGAATTCGGCATAGCAGTAATCAGGTCTGTGCAGTGTAATTTAACACCGACTTAGTCTTACATTCATTATCTGCAATCTTGTCTAGTTCTCACTGTCAATATTTAAGAGTTTCCCTTAATGACACCTGAGCTGAAATGACTCCATTTGAGAATTTAAATTGCGATCACATGTAATATTGCATGTAAAGTGTGGAAATACTTTAGTGGGTAGATTATAATTTATTACACTTGGAGCGTCCATCATTTTACTGAAGTACATAAAGGTTCAAGCAGTGCATATATGTTAAGTTACAGTGCTGGTATTTTTTAAGAAGTGAGAGAAGCTATAGCTATCACTTCCAGGGTGGGACAATTTAGACTTGAGATTGCAAGTAGTTATATTGCATCTGATGAGTTTCTCCTGTTACACTTGCACAAGCTGTACATGATATACCCTCAGGATATACATAGCTAATTAATCTCTAATTTATAGCTAGAACATTTAAAATTAAATAGCCATTAGCCAATTGGCTGCAATATAGCTAGCGAGCTAGCTGAAGCCTTCATCATTGAATCTGAAAGGTGTTAACAAATAGCTAGCTAATGGTTGAAACTTGACAGTGATTATGGTCATGATATAGAGGGGATGGCCAGCAATGTAGTGTGACAATCATAGCTATAACTACACGAGATCTGTACATGCATAGCTACCATGTGATATTATTTCCCAGGGACGTAATTTTCATGGATTTAGCAGTGGCTTTATAGCTACTGTCTGTGAAATCTTTTCTTTATCAAAATCCACAAAATCCTTTCCAAGTTGTCATGCATTCTTGAGATATATGACTCTTGAAAATTTGTACATATTAGCTACAATATACATTGTGGATATTTTAGTGTAGCAATTCAATGTTTGTGCTCTGGCTTATTTAAATGCCATGCACATATCAGTTGATTATACACAGTTACCAACTCTAGCTTATTTAAATGCCATGCATATATCAATTGATCACACAGTTATCAACTCCCCATCATCGTCATTGTGATGAACAACAATGGCATATACATGGGTGCAGATAAGGAAACCTGGGAAAGCTATTTGGCTGCAGATGATCTCACTGTTTCGTGAGTAGCCAACTAGCCTACTATATATACTGGATCACTTTTGAATGTATTTGTCTGTAGTATTGCTCCAACTTCACTGTTGCAAGATGCTAGGTATGAGAAGATGGCTTTGGCATTTGGCGCTGAAGGATATTATGTCCGGACTCCAGCAGAACTGCGAAAGTGTTTTGAAAAGGCTTTAAAACAGGATCAGAAACCAGTATTGATCAATGTCAGCATTAACCCTGTAGCACAAAAGAAACCTCAGGTAAATTGATTTTTTGCATGTCTGATCACTAATGCTGTATTTCCATGTAGAAAAACTCTTGGTTGACCAAGACCAAATTGTAACATGTATATTTATTATCATTATTTCATTTGAATTGATTTGTTAATTTAAATTCCGTAAATAGAGTAGGATTGATTGTGGGTTGTAATATTCTAGTTCACGTGATATCGTATAGCGATGCCACTTTTTGGGAAAAAGAAGTCACAGCCGAGTGAGTTACAAGTCAAAGTATAGGTTAATGTTATATTTTGTAATGCACAAATTGCTGGATTTCATGTTGATTTTTACGAGTTTGTCACAACCTTGCGTTGTGAGGGCGTGTATACAAAGGCAAAATGCTCGGCAAAATGTTATTCGTTTATGGACAGTAACACGACACCTAATGACGGGTAAAAATGAAAGAATGCAGTGAAGGGAACCTAAAATATTTATGCACCTATCAATGTTATGCCCCACTACCCCCACCCGGGCAATGGTGGGGAATACGTGGGGATTTGAATTTTGCAAAGTTCAAATGCACCACCTATTGGGCATGCCAGTCGGTCAAATCCCAACCTTTGCCCCACTCAAAAATTGAGGAAAATATGGGGAATTTGATCGTCAGTGCTTTTAATTGTAGCACATGCATATGGTAAGTGGTCAAATTCCCCACATATGGGACAAGTTTTAGTGTCAAAACAGGTCAAATTCCCCACATTTTCCCCTATATAGCCCGGGTGGGGGGTAGTGGGGCTTAATATTGATAGGTGCATTATATTCACAACCAAATTTTAGGTAATTTCTTCACACTGTAGTAGTCGATAACGACAGGAATTCATCCTAATAGGAATTATATTTCAGAAGACTCCGTCTTACATATCAATGGTGTTAGGCCTAGTTTCCTAGAGATTACAGCTAGATTTTACATCAATTAGATCTGGCTATGGCAACGGAAGGGACCGATTAAAATGTCTCAAAGATCTCAAATCAACTCAAAGTTTTATTTATGGCATATTAGGGATGGATAATTAATGGGCTTTGCCTATTAATCCGTTATTGTGATAGTTTCTTTTACAGTAATTGATATTGTGTAGTTTTTACTATAAACAGTAATCATGAGAAGCAATAATTGTGAAATATCATAATTATCGGTCCTTACCATGACAAGTTTTTCATTGTTTAGGTAGAAACATGGACAGATTGATGCATTTGGAGATAATTACGTTTTTAATGCAAATAAACTGATAATTGTGATATTTTGCTTTGCAATAATTGTAATAGCAAAAATTTCAATATCGTCCATCTCTATGGCATATATGCATATTGCTGTATTACATATCATGCATGCATCAATGCTGTATGATAGCTTAAAAGGAAAAATCTGCCGTAGTAGACTCTAACAAAAGATTAGAGTAGAAAACCACAATTTGCATGAATGCACCCACTCCTACAGTAGTTGTATAGCGCTGCTTTCTAGAGAAACTGTTCTTTGATGATTGACATTGGGTTGAGTTGAATATTCTTGACTCACGGATATAGTCAATATGTTTCCTCAATTCTTGCTAGTAAAGTATAATGTGTGTACAGGAATTGTTTACGCTTTATGCATCTTACAATTGGTACTATATTAACGTACTTAATGGACATGTTTTTGAGGGTCCTTATAGATTTAAAAAACCTTTAAATAAGGAAAAATTCTCTGGTCCAGTGAGTAGTAATGCTATGATAATAGAAAATCAGTTAACATGAATTTTGGTTACATTGTGTACTGTATTATACTAAAAGTGGTACTGTGATTCTTTGTGCATGCACGCATACACACTTTGTTTATCAACAGTTGTGCAATCAAAAAATTCAGTTACTTCTGCAATTTATTCTACTGACCACCAAGTTAATATTGTTTTAAAACCATATAACTTGAAAGAGAGCCACTTGTAAGTCTTACAACCATCAAATTTATATTTGCCATACTTTTCTTTTTGTTATATGCATAAACGTCCATTAAGTTATTAGATTGTGTGTTGTATATTTACTACATTGTGCTTGTGCTTTTATTTCATAATACATCTAGCTGCTGCTGGTGGATATCCTAAACAAGCTCCTGCTACCCAGCGTAAGATTGTTAAGTGTCACTATAGCTGATTTGTAGTGTCTTCTTTTAGCTTATCCTCAGCAACCAACTGCAGCACCGTATCCAACGAATCCGTCACTCCCACCGGGTGCTTATCCCACGACATCACAAAATGCTTACCCACCAGTTCAGGGAGATGCCTACCCACAAACCCCACCTCCTGGATACGCTCAATCTGGTAATGTGCATTCTTTGTTAGCGCAATACTTCATTCATTATATTTGTTATATGCAGTTCCACAACCACAAGGCCCACCGCTGCAACATTTTCCACCGCAGCAAGTACCACCACAAGTAGTCCAACCTCAGTCAACAGTTGAGTCACTTGTATACCATATAGCTCCAAATTTCAGTGGTCTGAAATTTTCATAATTCATGCTGCTTTGCCTTGAAAGTAACATTTTGTGATAAACTTTGCCAAATTTTGTGAATTGTTAGTGCCAAGCTAGCACACTAACCTCTTCATCTACAAGCCATGCATTTTGTGAAGAAATTTTTGTGAATATAATTTTCGTGATTCAAGAACAATTGTGACCGGGCCTGCGAAAATCAACCATATGAGCGCAAATCACACCAAGTTATATTTCTGGCAATAACTTTAGCTCTGAATGTGGTATCCTATTTCCGTAAATTTCAGATGAAAGCCCATTAAATTCTGCAGTAGTGACAGAGATTTTATTATGTTTGTACAAACAGTTTGTAAGTTATGATAGAGCAAAGACGAAAAAAATCAGTGATTTTTGCGCTCACATGGTTGATTTTTGCAGGCCCGATCACAATTCATGAAAATCACAAAATTTTTAAACCACAGAAATTTGGAGCTATATAATACAATCAAGAGTTTATAATATTAGAGTAGGCCTACTCTAACATTATGATACAATTATATGCCTGTTGTTATTGTACCTCCATGCCATAGGTTATGGGCCAATTTGATCCCGGTGCTAGGTTTGATTCGAACAAACCAGTGAATATTCCAGTAAGTTTTTATTTGCTTGCATGTTAAAGCATTTTCCCATGGAACCTCATGTGTAAATCTCTAATTCTCAAGTTGCTAGCTCTGTAATTGTGTTAATTAGAGGTGTGCCAATACCACATTTTATCGATACATCTGGTACCAGTGCAAGGCTATATTTACCAGCTGGTGTACCGACACTGACTGTTATGCAGTGATTGATATGCAGTTTTCTTCACTACTATTACTTATTGTGTAGGCATATCTAAAAAACTGTTTGTATACACTATAAAACGTAACAAAAATTAGAACTAGTTTAAAAGCCAATCCTTGTTTACAGTATTAGCAACAATACCAATACCAATACCAGTAATAATGGTACACCTCTAGACTAAGTGTTAATGTCTTTAAAACCCCATGCATATTATGTGCTGCAATACTCACAATGATGTCATGTTGTTGAAGATCTTCTCTTCAATGTTATTATTTTCATTGTAGTGTTGTTGAAGGTCTCCTCTTCTTTTCTATAGCCTCCCCCTCCGGGAGTTGCCCCGACAGCAGCTCAGATGGCGGCTGCTCAAGGACAGCCTGTTGTAATGACCAAAGGAAGTGCCGATGCTATGATGGGGTCGGACGGAGGGTACACCTGGTATTGAAAATTAACAGATCAGAATATAAAAATACTCGTAAAAATATGTCTATGAAAAATTATGTTTGTAATTGTTCAAAATATATAATATATGTTTATATGTAAGTAATTTATGATGGTGATAAGCTAGTAAGCCCTGAGCTATCAAATAACATTAATTTATCATGTTCACAAATATCTGGGAGTGTGGGGTTATGCTTGAGATCTTTATGATCAATTTCTAAATAGTGCCCATATTGTTATGATTCTAAATAGCGAGCACAATGGCCAACCCCAAACAGCAGAAGTTACGCCAGTTGATGAAGGAGAAAAAAGCTTCATCGGAGAACGCAAAAATTAATTCTCCCTTAGCAAGGTACCACGGAAACGTTAAGCATTTTAATGTACAGTATATAGTAATGCAGGTACAACTCAGTTGGCCAACTTTCGTGTGCTTTATGCAATGTCCCAGTCAAGAGTAATATACTGTGGACTGCTCACGTGCAAAGTAAAAAACATAAAGAGGTTAGTTCAATATAACTCACAGTTCAATAAATGACTGATTCGATCAGTATAAGCAAAGTTCGTGTATCGCCGTATGTTAGCTTACAGGCATGGTAGATATTTAGTTATTCCATAGATAATATGTGTTCCCTAGCTATAGGGCGCGTATATTATCTATTGTTACTCTCCAGTATCATAGATGTATAACCTCCGGAAAGGAGGTTATACTATCTATGCCAGTATGTCATGCTGTTTAGAATGTTGATTTTTTTCTAATACTACACTCAGCTTGCACTCTTGAGTTATGTCTGTCTGTCTGTCTGCCTTAGACCATTGCTTTGTTGAAAGCACAGAAAGAATCTTCTACAGCTGCTGCTACTAAGGTGTGAGCATGTGTTTAAATGTTGCATTTGTTATAACTGTGATGTAGGGTAACAATGTCGGTGAGGTAACACCATCGGCTGCAGCTACTGCAGCTGTTGCACAGAAAAGGAAGCAAACAATTGATAATAATGATGAAGTTAGTCTCCGTGTATCCTGGAAAGATGGTATTCTCATTTCATTTTCTGTGCATGTTTGCATATCTGTGTGTGCGTGTGTGTGTATGCGTGTGTGTGTGTGTGTGTGTGTGTGTGTGTGTGTGTGTGTGTGTGTGTGTGTGTGTGTGTGTGTGTGTGTGTGTGTGTGTGTGTGTGTGTGTGTGTGTGTGTGTGTGTGTGTGTGTGTGTGTGTGTGTGTGTGTGTGTGTGTGTGTGTGTGTGTGTGTGTGTGTGTGTGTGTGTGTGTGTGTGTGTGTGCATGCATGCATGCATGATGCATGTGTATTGGTATAGACCAGTGCCATTTGTATATCTGGTATACATATAGACAACTAATGCTATTGACGGAGCTAAGAGACTCAAAGGTAGTCAACTCTCTTAATGTCTTACAATATATGATTGCTGTGCGTACAAATAGTGGATGATACTAAGACTACCACCCCAGCTACTTCATCCATATCTCCTGAACTGTTGGCAGAGGCTGAGTAAGTCTGCAAGACATTTGGGCGTGGCTGAACTAGCACACTGCATGTAGGAGCGATCCTGCGGATACAGCAGAAGGATCACATGACGCATCATCACATGATGCTGACAATAGCACAAACAATGCCACCAAGCAATCGTTACCAGCTGGTATGTGCATCACATGATGTCATGTGAGACCCCACTTTTTCTCTGCTGGTACAGATTTCTTTGATAACAATCAGGAGCAAACAGATGTTAGCAATGGTGATGGCAGTCGTGACGAAGCAGTCGTAAAGGAAAAAGAGTAGGTGACTCATTGTGTTAAATTAAGACCACAGTAATGTATATATTGACCTGGCTGTATATAGAATCCCCAAGCATTGGGTCAGTTATACAGGGATCCCTTGGTACACATGTCTAAAGTAAATACAAATACAAACATTACAAATATCACTGGTTTGCAGAAGGAAAATATCAAGGGGTTGGTTGTAGTTTTGAATAAGCTTTCATTGGTAAATTTAACATTCAAAAATGTTTATATTTTACTATATAAGGGAGTCGGCAAGTAAAATTCTAGCCCTGGTCCCCTACGTGTGTAGTTTAATTTGGAGCAGTTAATAATTTCTGATCGCATAAACTATTTCACGTATGGCTTAAGCTGTAAAAGTAGTTTAGCTTGTATGCAAGGTTATTATTACATGTATCATCATTAACAAGTAACAAAGATATCGTATAGTGGGTATTATTGACGAGGCTTTTAATTTGATAATTCAACGAAATCTTAGTGATTTATCAATATTTAAGCTCATCATTAATAATTTTATCCAGTATAGTCAATAGAGTAACAAATCATTTCGTCAAGTTAAAAATCCATCAAGTAGAGTTTCTCACCAATTCGTCAAATTTAAATGCCGCCAATAATACCATAAGTTGTAAAAACATTCACTAAAGCTTCAAAGGTTGTAGACAAACCTTCAGAAGGTATAAGTTTACATTCGTTTATGCTCTAGTTGGTTGTTGCTTTATTTTGTATTTTCACTTTTTCTCAGACGATCTGATAGTTCTTCAAAGCTCCCACAAGGATTTTTTGATGACCCAAAGGCAGACGCTAAGGTGTATTGTAGACTTATTGTCTTGTCTCCTGGGCATTAGAGTCTGTGCTGCAGGTTCGGAAAGTCGAGTATAAGGATCCGGAGTTAGAAGAATGGGAAAAATTCAAGAAGAGCATAATAGAAGAGAATAAAGTTAGTGTAGTGTGTGTCTGTCTGTCTGTCCAAGTGTTTGTGTGTGTGTGTGTGCGCATCATCATGCATGCATGCATGCTGCTGCATCTATATCTGTGTGTCTCTGTGCATATGTGTATGTGCATGAATATGTGTCCATATGTGTGTTTGTGTGTCACGTGTATGTTGCATGCACATGCATTCACAAATTACAGTCATGCATTAAACTGACAGGTATCAGATAATATAATGGATGAAGAGGATGATGAAGCCAAAGTAGATAGGGAGATCACGGAACTAACCGAACAATCGTGAGACACATGATTCACAAGTGTTTAACATTATATATGTTTTCACTATTCATAGTGAGTGTTACACTAAAGCAGAGATTTTGAGACAAAAACAAGAACTGCTTCGTAGAAAGAAATCTGAGATGAAAAATCAGCAGATGGAGACTGTTTCGATGGTAGCAGATAAACCTGACCAAACTAGTGATTCAGAAAATGAGGAATTAGAAGAATTCCTCAACTGGAGATCTAAAGTTGTATAAATGTATTTTAGTTTCTTGAAACCATTAAACCGTATACGGGGATAATCTCGTCGACGTGTGGATCCACACCTCCTTTTAGCGCAGCAGATATTATGGCCTGCGCTAAAAATGAGGCATGGCGAGCTTGTAAGAATTGGGGAGTGGTCTGAGATTTTCCTCGACTTGATTAGTAGTTTAACGTGAAAGGGCTACTGATAATTTACTTGATATCTATAGAGGCAGGTTAGTTCTCCAGTTAAACGCCAACCCACGTGCATTGCTTATAAGGTTTTTATAATTATAATTAGTAGCATAGATGATCACACGCTATATATATAAATTGAAGTTCCCGATAAGTTACTAATCATCTGCTAGTATCGTGGGATCAGACTCTTTCCTCGGGGTGGCGCTTATAGATTGGAAATTATAAGCGGTCCACCAATCGATAAGCGCCATCCCAAGGGAAGTATACATTATTTTACGTAGTGAAGTTAATTAATTTGTAGAGTTGTTTATAATGTTAGTGAGGACTAATCAGTTGTTTTTGGCTTTTTGACACACACGCACACACCTCTGACATGTGTCTACTTTATATGCACCTATAATTATGATAGTACTTACAGAGTTTTTATCCGTAATTTTGTCATACAAGGTCTCCTACCAACCTTGAGTATACATGGCGATGTCTAACCCACCAAAGGAATACACAATATTCATTAGTCATTTTGCTGAATTAGTTGATACATTGAATCCACAACACGTGCTGCATTATTTGATCAGTGAAAACACTATTAGTGTAGATGACTCCCAGCATGTCCTGGCAGCCGTCACGATGAAAGACAAGGCTAGGAAGCTACTGGAACTTTTAGCAGGTCCGATTAAGGCAGGTCACATTAGAGGCTTATGGGCTCTTGTAGAAGCCATGGAAAAACATGGAGTTGGGGCTGAAAAGGAGTTAGCAGTGGTTATAAAGGATGATTTTACTAAGTGCGAAAACCCTCCCGTACAAGGTAAGGAACACACTATTTTTAAATACTCTAATTAAACATACACCTATTTCTATAACAGCTGGGTTAAAAAGAGGTGCTTTTAAATTTATATAATGTATAACAGCTTTTATCTTTTGGAAAAACTCTGAAGTTTTCATTTTGAGTTTTTTGCAACTCTGTTGTATGTAGGTATCAGTGAGTATACTCCAATAGGCTTACCACCCAGTAAGAAAGAAAGTTTTATGAAATTGTTAGTAGGACTTAGTGATTATTTGGATGATGTCGAAGGCAGTTTTGTTAAGCGCTTTAAGCTTTCTCTTAAGTTCTATTCAGTGACTGACAGGGGTGTGAAAGTGGTGAAAGAAGTGTATGAATCAACTCACAACATTCCGGACATTCTGGAAAATCTTGTGAATCATGAATACGTTACTGTGGATAATGTTGATTTACTTGAGGCTGTTATTAAGAACTGCATGGCAGATGATAAGCGTTACATACAACTCTATCAGCATACATCAAGTGTTATAGAGGAATACAAAAAGTCGGTTGTATTATGCGATACACAATATGAAGTTCAGAGAATTTCAATAGCATCCCTTCCGGTTAATTTACAATACGTAATTGTAAGCACCAGTTATCCGGCCATGACTCTCAGACACAAAGATGTTGAAGAAGTTGGTGATGCCATATCCTCTGTTCTATCTTTACCAAAACTGTATTTTCATTTCTGTGGATTTGATGGAGATCTTGTTACTACATTTTGCTGGATTCTGCATGGAACAGACTGTTTAAAAGGTTATAAGCTTTCAGTACCAGATTACGATCACTATCATTGGCTGAGACACTTGGGAGTGCTTTCAATTACAGTTACGATTGATTCAGATTGTCAAGTTATAGACTTACGACTTGTCAATTACACTGGATGTCTGCTGCTGCCAAAGAACCGTGATACTAGTGAATGGACAGCCAAGTTTTTCTGTGTGCCAGCTGGCTATGAAAACATAATTAAGGTACAGTTGAATCATAATAATGTTATCCCTCCATGTAGATCTTATTGCAGGACCAGACACATCAGAGCTTCTATTTGGATCATGAAATGGTTACTATTCCCATTGGGTTTGAATCATTTGCCAGTGGTGATGATCACAAGCTGTCAATTCGACTATTTGCACAAGATCTAGGTCAATATGGTTGGACTGTCAATACTTTTAATCAGCAATTCGCAGTAAGTAAACTTTTGGTGTTTGTAATAGAACAATTTGCATTGAGCATTGGCGGGGTTGCCATTGTGTGGTGTTTACATATTGTAGATTGATAAATATGTTGTTGATGGAGTGGTTGCTATGGATATGCCCGAATTATTACCTCACATACCCATTGAAGTGTGGACAACAGGAATCCACCATTCGGTCAGATTTCCTGGTTGTAAGGTGGAGATTGAGGGCAGCTGTTACAATCAATCATTCATGCTGCCGAGTACCCCAGCATTAGAAGAAACACAAGGTAACTTGAAACCCTTGTATACTTAGGCTTTAGGTTTCAACTTTAGGTAGAGGTACTTATCAAATTAAAAACACTTGTAACCCAACGTCACCCAAGCATAACATACAATGTACCATAATTTTGTTGACAATTTTATAAAGATTATATCGTATAGTAGAAAAGAAAATATTGGCGGGAGAAAGCATTAACGAATTCAGCTTATTATTTGGGGGTGAAAACTTGGCAAATGGCCTACAAATAAAATGTGGATATTGTATAAATTTGAAGGAGAAAACTTTGGCAATTGGCCATTGATTTCCCAATTCGCCAATGTGTTTTCTCCCACCAACGTTTTCCGCTCTACGATATCAATATCTATGAAGTATTAATTTTTTAACAGATATACAGCCTGAGTTGGTGTCCTCTGGTGGCACTGATTATCTGTGGACTAGTGATAGTAACGTTTATACTCAGTAGCATCTAGTAGAAGACTATACTGCCACCATACAACAGTAGACAACACCCGTAGGATGGCAGTTTATTAATGAGGACCACCACTAAAACCCTGGGGGACAGAGGTGTGTTATAATTAGTGAGTCATTGGTTTGCAGCCTGTGATTTAGTTAATGTTTGTGGTGACCAAGAACAGCCTAAATACATAATTTTTAAAACATGAACAACTGTATAAATGTAATTGATATCTTTTGTAATCAAAGTTAATGTTATGTTTCATTCCACTTGACATTCGCAGTCCCTGTGCCTTGGGAAGTAGATGGCTTTGCAGGTTGGTTTGAATATGCCATATACTTTGCGATAGACCAGGACAGTTTCACGTCTTACCTCCTGCCTGGTAACTACACAGCCTTCACTAAACGAACATGAGCCAGCACAGAGCTTGGTGAATATTGGAGGGGAGTGATATTCATTGGGGATAAAGAAGATATCATTGTCATTATCACATTCTTCAGTCCTCCTGGTGTCAATTTCTCCTTTATCTTCATCAACATTGACTACTCGTAATCCCTTATCTTTAGCATTCTGGATTAAGCCAATGAGATTCTCCACTTGATTAGACTCTGCAACATAGTCATGTTAATATACTTTACCAAGCTTCAGGTAGTAACTTACTGAGGATATCTACATTGGGCATCTACCAGCCATCTGAGGTTGTGTAGAAGTTATTGGTAATCAAATGATGGTGAAACTGGCTTACCACTGTTGTGAGACTTAAGCCGAGTGCAAGAATAAAAGTTGGCAGTATCGTCATATCAGTAATCTTTAGGATATCTTGCTATCCGTAGATTTGTCACTGCTTCTGGAGTAGCTAGATATTTGTGAAGTTTTCTGGTGCTTTTTATACTCGTCCTCAGACCTCGGGATAGGTTTTCTCCTAGCCTAGCAGGTCTGTCAAGTCATATGCTTTATTGTATAATGTAGTGTAACCCGATTTGCACTTTGTAACTCATAAGGACCACCACTAATGATAGAACTACACCCAAGTCAATACCTGGTTATGATCAGGCCTTGTGATATTGTGTTGACTAACTTAAGTCACATGTCTCATAATTATATATTTTTATTCCTGAGAAATTATTGGGTGCGGTGTGGTAGGTGTGTGTGTGTATTTCAGTCAGTGATGGTGTTGTGAGTGTCAATGTCTAGTGTGAGATCAACTTTGTTGTACGGTATGTCTTTTCCTCTTAGTCCAGCTATGTACACTGAAGGAGTTGGGACGCTGGTGCCATGATCTCTCTTAGTCTGTGTCACATTGTCCCTACACAGAAGAGTGTTAAAATGTGGCAGCTATCCTATATCATAACCTTACTTGGGGAGATAAACTTGAGTAGCATTCTCTCTCTTGTAGTGACTCAGCTCAGTTTGTGTGGAATGTGTTATCTTTTTACGAAGGTTAGTCTATAGTAACAAATTTAATAAAGTGCTTTGCTTAGTCATGCGATATGGCTAACCAATTTAATGGCCTTCCTTCTTAACTCCCACTCATTCCATTCATATGATTTCACAATGTTGGACTCCATAAAGTGAGTATCTGTCTGTGTGCCATTGTCCCTTTTGGTCACTGGAGCTTGTATCAGACTTGAGTCAGTCTACAAACATAAATATTCAAATCACCCTAATAAAGCATTCACTATTTCAGTACCCCAGAAGTTGTGACATAATGATGCATGGACAATAAGTTGATCAATTCTGGTGATCTTCTGGCTCCAATTATCACCATAGAAATGTACCTAAAAAGACATTGCATTGTTTTCCGGGAAATTTATAGTTAGTATACTTTTCTGGGTCACTAGCAAAAACATCTGCAGCCTCTTTTGAGGAGAACGCAAAATATCGTCCCTTGTAATTTAGTACTCCTAGCGAAGTGTTTGCTGGCAACAGGTAGCGATCATGGGCACCCAAACAATATGAACAGAATGTCTGAAAATGATACAAATTCTTGTAATTTATGACAAGTAATTTTATAGCTATATATACAAACCTTAAATTCAATTGAGATTTGATCAAAATTTTTTGTGGTTTCAGGAAATATAAATTCTGCCTTTCTATGTTTGTTAATATCCACCTTGAATTCATTACCAGTTGTCTAACGTGATCATTGACGTTAGATTTTTTATCAGGTAAGTGAACTCTACCTGAACAATTCTTTCTTCATCCGTTATTATGTTTGCCCCATCCGTTAATGGTTGTAGTGACTCACTTTCTCCCACTGCAATCGCTTGCTGTGAGTATGTACAATTGTTGCTGTGTCCATCATGTCTATACACATACCTTTACAAAGGGTCTTAGCCCAGTTATCAGGTTGCTCAACACACTCAACATCACAACATTGTCTTGAAAGCCTCCCCAAATATTGGACAAGGACACAAACAATGGCTGGAAAATAAAACATACAACAATGTCTGGTCTCCACCAAATTTTTAAATGACGTTAAGTAGAAACCAAGGCAAGCATACAGTGGAACTATAAGAGAATGGGCTTACATAAACTTGAGCAGTGGGTACAGCTGTTTTAGATTGCACGGTTTTCTGTAAGCTCTCCATATAAGTAGTATAGTCTGCCATCAGCTGGGTGAATAATTCACTACATTGTAAAATATCCCCCTGACAGGGTGTAGATTACATAATAATATTCATAACAATAGTATTAATAAAATACCATTATCACTTTCAGGTACATCTCATGTTGTCTCAAATTAATTAGAGCATGCTTCATCAGTAAAGGGGTGGGGCTGGTTGGAGGTGGGTGTGGTGAGCCAATCACAAACAACAAGACAGCTGCACAACATATAAGAGCATACACCTTAAGTAGTGGCTACGCATGATGCTTACCAGTTAACTTATAAATATTCTGTAATGTCTTGGTGAGCTCTGCTTCAACAGTTTGCTTTGCAGTTGCTAAAGCATCTTTTATTATTGTGGGCACTATATAACATTATAAAATTTATAAATAATTACTGAATTGTGTATGCATTGTTGTACTAACGGTCATCAATGCCTTCTCCTCCTTTGCCACTGTTCCTATTGAATAATCTTATTCCTGTCACTATATTGGTAAGCTCTTGTAACTGCTGCTGTTTGTCCTTCTTTGACATGATCATGAAAGTGCCCAGCTCAGTCTGAGGAAACACACTTTGCAAGGCCGCTATATAACAAACCAAAATGCTGAAAGTACAGTAAATATATTATATACCGTAGAACAAATGATGATAAATTTATATACAAGTTAAAATAGTTAGCAATTTACCTGTAGCTTCCCTCACAACAGCTATATCTGTTGGAGAGCCCAGTCCTGACTGGAGGAGGATAAAAGAAACGATCTTTCGGTATAGTGCTAACGAGAGAACAACAACCACACACAGTAAAGTGATCAGCTGGTTGGCTACATTATATACTATACACACTTTCTAGTTCCTCTCTAGTCCTAGCACGGTAATCCGTAATTTCACGTGATATGGGCTGCAGTCGAGTCTCAATAATCCTTTTATGCTCCTTTAGGAATTCAGCTGAAAAGCAAAGTGAACGTTTTATTAGAATATATTGTTCTTGGACAGAATTCAGTAAAATTTTAAAACAGCAGCTAGCTATTATAGTTAAGAATATGAACTAACCTCTAGTTGTATAATTCATGTCAAAATGCACCTGCATCTTCACTGTGTCTAGTGATGGTGAACTGAATTCTTGTAGTTTCTTTACACAAGACTGTAAGGAACACAGCCATCGCTCAGAACGACTAGGAAAATAATTATTTACCTGAATAAGTTGCTGTACATCGGCTTTCGTCAGTGCTCTGTCCACATTGAATGCATTGTCCGGGTCCAGTACGGCGGCCTTGACAGTAAAGGCAATCAATGTTTCAGATGCTTCCACACCTCTACTGCTACATTCCGTGCCTATTTCCCTGATGATGCTCTTAATAACGCTCTCCGCTTGTACGCTAGACATGTTTTTAGTTAACTGGCGTAACCATAGCAATAAATCTATTTGTGGGCATTATTTAGACTTAGCCGGTATCCACGTGCGCGCATTTGTTGAGGATTTTGCATTCCACGCTAAGTGATGCATTAAAAAGGTAGGTGGTATAATATCTATGGTGGTATTGTATATAGTGCACCGGACGAGTTGGGTACCGGATTACCACGCGAAGCCACACCAAGCGAGATATTTCCTGAAATTTCCACGCAAAAAGTTTTCATTTTTAACTTCATTATAAATTAAAAACACAGTTTATAAAAATAATTATGTTCTTTAATAAACGATATCGAATGAGTGAGGTAGGTGCTTATACACAGCATTCAGGGCTGTGTGTGAAGTACTGCTCAGAAAAATGATCGTAGACTCTGAACAGTGATGAAGTACTCTCTCCTTCAACCATCTCCAGTCTACCAACTGCACAGTCATTGGGGTCCTGCTGTACCGCTTGAAGGGTCCGGTTAGATTCGACTTCCTTAAACCTGATCAGTTGGAACTGGCTTATCGTCGTGTCTGGGTTTGTTGCCATTTGAAAAATTGTAGCATTTAGCAAGTTCTGTTGAAGAGAAATTCTCAATAAAAAACACCCACCATGCAATACAAGTAAAATGATACCTCTGTGGCCTTCACTGTGGTGTTATCAGCTGGGTTTACTTGTAGGTAGTAAGTGGTGTTTTCACTAATGTCACTGTATGAGATGATAACATCGCGATAGGTCATGCTGAGAGCGGAGGGGTCTATGCCCACAACGGAAACTTCCATTTTAGCTAAAGAAAAGTATCTGGTGACGTGCATTCAATCTACAACCATGTTTTATAGCTACACTCTCCTAACCCACTTCTCAACCAAATGTCTACCCCATGCATGTATGAAGTGTGTATACAGGTAATGTGCATGCATACATACTTATACATTAAATACATGCATATGTGTATATATATGAAATATCTAGTGTTTTATACCTATGCAATGCTGTTCTCTGCTGAGGCAGCTTGTCTTGAAGTTTGGCTGTCCATTGGCATCCAGTAGAACCAGGAAATGAGGGGAATCTCCCATTAATGAGTAAACCGCAAAAGTCATGAAGTAAGTTGCCAATAGGGTCAACATGTTCTCAAAGGCCGTATACAAGTTGGTAGCTATACCGCAAATACACGAGTGCTAATAAAAACTGATTGTGAAATCTTGTAATTTATACTCTGCAATCATCGCTGGTAAACGGTGACGTCACTCTTCCTATAACAGAAGCCAGTTATTCACAAGGGATCATTTATGCACGCACCTAGGGAACATCAGAGGATGCTGGTGGGCTCGTGCCAACCTCGGTGTATTCTGTGTGACCAGCATGTTAAACTAGTCCCACAATCAGTAGTTACAGGTTGCATGGGTTCAGCCGTTCATAGCCTTCTAGCTCCATTTCATAAGTGAAATGGAATAATGGATAGAGTAGGAACATCACGAAAACTCAACTCCCTGCTTTAACAGGCCTAGCCTTCTTCGCAGGTCCCTAGTCGGATAGTGAACCGGGGTGAATGCGAGGGTGAATGTACACAACGACCTTTCCATCATAAATTATAATATTTAAGGCGCCTCAAATGAGGATGCGCAATAAAATTTTACACGTGTGGCCAATAATGACGAAGCAATGACTGGTCTTTCGAGGGAATAAAATGTTCTCGAACGCCTCGTTTTCGTCTTACGGATTATACCCATTGGTGAGAAATGAAATATTAATAAGCTCATCGCAAAACAGCTAACGCTGAAATTTAATTTCGTTATTTTTCTCCTACACAATATCACGTTTTGTTTCTTTAGCTACCGCCGTCAGTAGTGTCAGAAGGATTAACGACTCTCAACAGTATTAGACATCGGATTGTATTATTGTCAAAGTCGTACTATGGCAGCTGTTCATCAATGGAACAGCTGGATACCAAGGTACAGTATACTAGTCTGGCGTAGCCGACCCTTTTAAAAATAAAAGGGTCGGCTACGCCAACAGCATACAGAATCTGACTGTCACTGTGGTGAAATCTTAATACACTCATTGAAGTAAGAAACCTGGGTCATGGCTAAAGATAATTATTAAAGTTACACAATTTGAAGCCTATGCTACGTATAAAGATGTCCATTATCACCCCAGTGGCCAGAAATATATAAGCCATCCCATTTTCCATTAGACAGTTAAAATGTGTGTGTGTGCGTGCGTGCATGTGTGTGTGTGTGTGTGTGTGTGTGTGTGTGTGTGTGTGTGTGTGTGTGTGTGTGTACGTATATGCATGTAAGAGTGTTCAGTTACATGTAGTTATGTAGTAGTAAGGGTATTATTGTCTGTTTATGTTGTCTTCAGGAATCAAAGCCTAAGATGATATGTGTGTAGGAAATTTCCATGTGATATAAAAGTGTTCGTCTGTTATATAGTATCCTGTAAATGTCCCTGTTCGCACATGTATACACATGCACAATGCGTGTGTATGTGTGTACATGTATATGCTCGTGGGCATGCATACACACATGTTTATACACATACATATGCATACAAATATTCATACAAATATTCATGCACACACACACACACACACACACACACACACACACACACACACACACACACACACACACACACACACACACACACACACACACACACACACACAATGTTTTATATATACACATGATAAACACACTGTTGCATGCAGGTCAATCAGACAATGGAGATACTGGGCTTGTGTCCACTAACCCCAGTTGCTTGGAAAGAAATTGTAAAAGCAACTTATGTCAGCCCAACGATCATGTCAGAACCACACCTCATGAGTACAGAGTCATTTTCATTTGCAAGTCTACGAAACAACAAAGGTACATAACCATGCGTTACATTAATGCAGTACAAAATTTTGAAGGAAGAAACTTTTGGCAAGACGGCCCAAAAATGTAAAAGCGTGGCTAAATGAAATGTAAATCAAATGTTTTACCAATGTAACACTTGTATTATATCAGTCATAAATACCTTTGTTTGGTAAAGCACCTTTGACGGGTGACTCAAAAAGGCCAAGACTATATATTCTACCTCAATATGTCTCCCATAAATATGATTATGGTGTGTATATATATACATACTATAAGAACGCTTCCCATATGCAAGTACTGGTTCACAAGTATCAGGATGCTTGGTAACTGTTAGAATGCTCCACTCTGATTAATACTTTAGCAGTGCCATGTACATGTGAAATACTTCTTATCTACAATTTTCAAAGGAAAATTTTGGTCTACAATTTTTGAAATTTTCTCCTTCCAAAATTTTTTACTATGTGGTATAGGATGTAAATCTGTGAAGTGTGTGTGTGAATTTTTCCATAGCCACAACATGTAGATCATTTCATTGTCTTCAGCTAAAGCGAAGATTTTCAACATACCAGCACAACCACCAAAATCATGTCCTGGTCTCCTCTTCATTTCTATCACGTAAGAGTGACTGCTGTATCCTACAAGAAGACCTTATTAGAACTTTATGCATCCTATCTTATATGGCTAATGTTACATTGCATTCTATAGTAAGCCCTACTATTACACTGTATTCTATAGGAAATTCCTGTAACTCCTGTTGTAAGGTATTGTAGGAAATTCTGTTAGAAACTGTTTATGTTTAATAGCCTTTAGAACTGCTCCTGGATATTACCGGTACATTTCAGAATATCATTTACAACAGCTAGAAGAGCGAGCCAATTCAGAGTACGATAGCACCATTGCACAAAAGAAATACCTAAGAGTAAGATCTTAGTGTGTGTTATACATGTTATATAAGCCGTCTGTTTTGCAAGAGTGGCCTTTGCCACTTAGGGTGGGTTGATGGCAGTTATGTTGATGGCAAAAACATTGCAGAGTTAATGAATCTTTAATTTGACAAAACAATTTGATATTTTGTTGTCTATATTGGATAATTATTAATGCTAATTTGATGAGTCACACACACAATTTTGTCATTTTATAAAAGTAGAAATGCCCTGTTTTTGGTAAATTAGAATACCGTATAATGCAAATTGTTGGCAGTGGAAAACTTTTCACTGCGGAAAATTTTCATTATACAATATGTGTATTTTGTACTACAGGTATATAACTTGTCTGTTGTTTTATGGTATAGAGTGATAGAACTTGTCATTTCCACAGGCTGTATTAGAACAAGACCCTGCATATGTTGTGCGGAGGTTTGAAAGTGGCAAGTACGCTGTTGATTCTGATGTGCGCTCAATTTATTTGGAGGTGAATATATTTGTGTGTGTATGTGCATGCATGCGTGCAGGTGTGTTGTGTGCTTGTGCGTGCATATGTTGTATGTGCGTGCATGGGTACATGTGTGTGTGTGTGTGTGTGTGTGTGTGTGTGTGTGTGTGTGTGTGTGTGTGTGTGTGTGTGTGTGTGTGTGTGTGTGTGTGCATTTTATAAATTTTTTTAACATTTTTGTTACCACAGGCTTTGGACTGAACGCGGTGAGTAGAATGATTTGTTCATACATGTGCTTTTACAACTGGTATAATCTACGTCCGATATAATTTCATATTCTCAGTACTTTTTGTCTCACACAAACTGTTTTGTACATTTCACAGTTTTATATTGTTTTATTTTGTTCATATTCGAGGGCAGAATAAACACGGGAGCCAGGAAGATGTAGTCAAGGTGATGCTGTAGAGTATTGTACATTATTTGTTTATAAGTATATTGTATTACAGGAGGCACTATGTCAGTACGTTAAATTTTGAGTGTTGCTGTATTTGTGAGTCCAAATTTCATTTTTGATGTTTTAAGATTTACGTGTCACCTTTATTATTTAGTGTATAAATTTTGACTGATTTTAGCATTTTAAAATTTTGTCTTGTTTCGTAGCATTTATGCAGAATTTTGGAGTGTGGTGAGATTTTCTGGCGTTTATCATCATCTCACTATTTTCATCATCTGTCATCACTAAGATTAGGAGTGGAGGTTGGTCCATGCTCTACTGTGCTGTGTTATTGTCATGGTGAGGCATTTCGTCTTGTAGCTAATTCCATGATGTCTGATTATCAGCCAAGCATGGGAGATAAGAGTTACACCTTTAGTGATGTTCAAGGGGTATGTTGTGTGTGTGTGCGTGTGCGTGCGTGTGTGTGTATGTGTGTGTATTTGCGTATGCTTGCGTGTATGCATGTGTGTTGTGTGTGTGTGTGCATAACACACACACGCATGTGTGTGCATGCGTGTGCATGCATGGGTGTGAGTGTTGTGTATGTATATATGTATGTATATATGTCAGGAACAACAGATTTATTGTGTTGTGGTCATTCTGAAGCATTCTATGCGGTTACGGTCATAAATTTGCACACACACATACACACACATGCACATACACACACATGCACATACACACACACACACACACACACACACACACACACACACACACACACACACACACACACACACACACACACACACGCACATACACACACACACGCACATACACACACACACGCACATACACACACACACACACACACACACACACACATACAAACATAATGATCATCATTATTGTCACAAGGTTGATGAAGCTAAAGAAGAACTCTATGAGGTAGTCGAATTTCTCAAGAACCCAGAAAAATTCCAAAAACTTGGAGCAAAACTTCCCCGAGGTACAGTTTGCAATTTTTACCATTACAGGATATCATGTGATCTACCATAGGTGTACTTTTAGTGGGCCCACCAGGAACTGGGAAGACTTTGTTGGCCAAGGCTATTGCTGGTGAAGCCGACGTTCCCTTCTTCTTCTGCTCTGGCTCAGAATTTGACGAGATGTTTGTCGGTGTGGGAGCCTCCCGGGTGCGACAGCTGTTTGGTAAGTATGCGAGAACCTGCACTTGTGTATCACATGATCCACATGATCTCAAGGGTCTACACACACTTAAAATGGCAGTGCATATGTTTCAGGGACTGGATGTGATGGCATTGAAGCGCTAATGATTTAAGAATACCTAGTTCTGTTTCTTCACATGTGACATCCTAGTGCATGCATAAACAATACCATACACACTCACTGCTCGCGCTGTATATATGTGCTTGTGAGTGCAAAAATTGTTAGGGATTTTTGAAGCCTTTTCGTGTTTATTGTAATTGAAACAGCAAATACTGGAATTGTATTTCTGACAAGTCATCATCATCAGCTATTGTAGACATTGTTACCACAATGCCTAGCTTGTGTTTATGTCCAGTTTCTGCCAATTTAGATATTTAACCTGGCTATCTTGGCTGCATAGGCCAATTCTTGAAGAGAGGATTCTTGAATATATTTTTTGTGGACCATGGGGAATTTTAGTGAAAATCAGTTGGTGTGAATTACTGTGGGTACGATTGTTGTTTTGCATGTTTACAGAAAAAGCTCGTAAGAGAAAACCATGTGTGGTGTTCATTGATGAGCTGGATGCTGTGGGCGGGGCTCGTGTTGCCTCTGCATTGCACCCCTACTCAAGAATGACCCTAAATCAACTCCTGGTAGAAATGGATGGGTGAGCTATACATAACATTATCCGTCTGCTTTACTTGTTGAATAAAAATCTGTTACAGTTTTAAAGAGCTCGAGGGGATAATTGTCATTGGTGCAACAAACTTTCCCGAGTCTCTTGACAAGTATGTCGAATACCCATGTAACCAATACGATATTGTGTGTGTGTGTGTGTGTGTGTGTGTGTGTGTGTGTGTGTGTGCGCGCGCGTGTGCGTGTGATTACGTTTTTGTTAACGTTTCCCTCAGGGCGTTGATCAGGGCCGGCCGATTCGACACTCGCATCAACACCACCTTGCCTGATGTGAGAGCTCGGCACAAGATACTCGAGGTGCATGCCAGCAAGGTTAAGCTGCATGAAGGTATGCAGATATTATAGGATACAGCAGGAAACCAAGGGCTTATGTCATGCAATGTTTTGCCGGTTTTAGAAGTCAGTTTGGAAACTGTAGCCCGAACTACATCAGGATTTAGTGGTAAGTGTGTTTTTAGGATAATGATATAATGTTATACCTCTGGTAAAGGTATTTGTAATGCATTACATCATTATGCTAATACACCATTACATATTGTTTTCTTAAATAATTGATGAGTAATTACTGCATAATCGGATATAGTAGTTGAATGTTCTCATGTAACTTATACATCTTCATTTAAACGTCGTGTGTTTCTAGTTGGCACATGTCTGTCAGGGGCACAGGGTGACACCCAAGTTTGAGGGCACGCAGAATTGAATGTGTAATTCCTGTGGAGAAGTTATTGGGGAATCATGGCCCCCTTGGCCCCTGGTTCTCATGGCTACATTTTACAGCAGCAGCAAAATTTTGTGATCTTTCCCCTTGATTTTGTGGTTTATTGTTATTTTGTAAGAAGTGTTGAGTCTCACACTTGAGGCAGCTGTAAGGAAATTTTCATGATCAAAAATTGAAATATTGGATATTGAAATTTGGAGCTATGCAGTAAGTGTGTAATGTTGTTTTGTTTTTCTCAGGCGCTGACTTGGCTAATCTGGTCAACCAAGCTGCCTTGCGTGGTTCAGCTGATGGCAAAGATGCTGTGACAATGAAGGATTTTGATTGGGCGAGGGACAAAATCATCATGGGTAAGTGACAGCTTCATACAAATTGGTTGTGTGTGAGTGAGTGAGTGTGAGTGTGTGTGTGTGTATGTGTGTGTGTGTGTCTGTCTGTCTGTGTGCAGTGTGTATCTGTGTGTGCGGCCCATAGCATGTTGTTATTATATAGATTAAAGTTTCTTGTAGTACTGATAGTTAGAATTCACTTGTGCATTGTTCACCTGAATAAAGTGGTTGAGGTTTTTCACTGAAATCTGTATTCATAATTTTGTGTGGCTAATGTACTAATGTATATACTAATGTTCTCCCACAATGACTTCCTGAAGGGGGGAAAGTGGTTAATAGTCATATAATAAAATAATCACTGTATATATTATGACTATATAGCTTCCTGTGTGTTTGTGTGTCTGTGTGTCTGTGTCTGTGTTTGTGTGTCTCTGTGTGTGTGTTTGTGTGTGTGTGCGTCTGTGTCTGTGTATGTGCATGTGTGTATGTATGTATGTATTGGTATGTATTAGCGTGTATTAGTGTGTGTTAGTGTGTGTCCGTGTGTGCATGTGTGTGTCCATGTATATACATTTATGGGAAAAGGAAAGAATTACACTAATTAAATACACATTCCTCTATTATATAGGAGAGATTTTGCTAGAGGTGCACATAATCTCTACTCTATGTATGTACCCCTATGCCATGGTGTTTCCCCATATTAGATTTTGCATACCCTATATATATATATATATATATATATATATATATGTATATGCCTCCCATTTTATAGATATTAAGGCATGATTTGGATTAGGTATTTGGATAGGCTTTGATTTGGATTAGCAGTGGGTTTCACCCAACAGGCTTTCATTCTGTTTAGCTGTAGATTGCACCGGACAACGTGAACAGGCTTTGATTCAAAGTAGCAGTGGGTTACACTGCAGCCAAAGCTTAGGGCTAGGGTTAGTGTTAGGGTATGTTAAATCTTCTTATATAGTACTGTATAGCGCAAAGCTTTGGTGAATTCGGCGAAATCCAATGAATTTATGAAAGTTTTACTTTGCCAAATAATCCTTCAAAACTTTACAAGAAGTGTGAAAGGGTCATGGGCATTGCCAATGTCTCTTTTGCAAGGAAGCTCAGTTCCATCCATTGCTGCACTCCATATTTCTTTATATATGTGATACCCTTGCACCACAATTTCGATTGAAAACATAAATGCCATTGGTCTTCCTCTCACGTGCACACTGTAATGATTGAAATGAGTAATTGTGGGTTTATCGTGATGGTATTTGCAAAAATGAGATATGGGGTTTCTTGAATTCACCAAAGTTTTACCATCGCCAATATTCCAAATTAGTGCATTCGTAAATGTTTTCCTTGCCAAAATCTAGAATCTACCGATTTGCCAAAGTTTTGTGCTATGCGGTACGTAGGAAGAGTTGGGTGGGGTATGAACATTGTGTGGGGGTAGACAAAATCAATGTGGTAAAACTCTGTATACATTAATGCAAGCATTCCCATATACCGTATAGTGCAAAATGGTGGTGGGGAAAACTTTGCGAAACGAATGTAATTCGCCAATATCTTACCCAGCTAAATTACAGATCCAATGAATTAGCTATTGGTTAAATGCACCAACGTTTTCCTTGCCAAAACTCTGAAACAATCGATTTGCCAAAGTTTTCTCCCGCCACCGTTTTGCACTATACAGTATATAGTTTCTCATATATAATAGAGAACTAAGTAGTCAATTCTACCATTTTATGTACCGTATAGCACAAAACTTTAGTGGTAGAAAACTTTGGCAGATTTGGTGGTTCACGACCAATCCACTAATGTTTATCCGTCAACAATTTTTAAACCAGGCGCGCGCCGGCCGCACGCACCTGGTTTCTTAGAATTGCTTTTGTCCGCGAACTTCAGTGTGTGTGTGTGTGTGTGTGTGTGTGTGTGTGTGTGTGTGTGTGTGTGTGTGTGTGTGTGTGTGTGTGTGTGTGTGTGTGTGTGTCCGCCCCGAGGCTATTAATAACTAGTGGCGTGATGTGATGCGATATAGACCTCATACGATTGGTTGAATAAGTTCTATGGCTTTTATATGGCAGCTGTGGTCGGTATCGATAGTGGGCGTGACGTAAGCATGTATACGCGTCGTGGAAACTAGCCTGATAAGAGTAAGCTAGCACTGTATAAGCTGTTACTTCACTGTAACAGTCATTTAAAACAGCTGTAGTGAAGTGACACGACGGAGCGCTTCAGTTATCAAGGTGGGTGTGGTTGACGTAGACGTATGCGCATCGAGCCATTTAAAAGAAGAGCTGACTCGGGCTATAGATAAACGGCTTTGGGTTATTAGTACTATAATGTTATTTAAAAAACAGTAAGAGTACTAAGGAGCTAAATAAACTAAAGAATAAAGCCGTTTTAAATTTAAAACAATATTGTATGTGTTGCTATGTGGCCCTTAGTTACGTATTCTAATTAATTCGTGTAAAGAGAGGTATCTAATATTTAAACAGGAAGCTGCTAAGAAGACTGAGATGTGTTAATTGGTTAAATAATAATAGCTATGCATGGTGTTTAAGGTATAATATTTGCAGCGCCTGGTTTTTAGATATTAGAATATATCAACTTGTTATCCTAGCTATTTTACTGTGCAAAACAGCCAATCTGCCAATGTTTTGTTTGCCAAAATGCTTATTGGCAGCAATCCGCCAAAGTTTTGAGCCATACAGTATCATTCCTATTGTCACATAGTTGTACCATTGTGTTCTTTACCCATCCACTGAAGATGGTACTCAACAGTAATACTAAAAGTTATAAACATTTCATAGTCCCTAATCGTAAATATCAATAACCATAGAGTTCAGACAAGGAGTGGAGAGTGCATGATGAATGATAAAATTGCTTTAACAGGTGCAGAGTTCAAAATAGGGAATGGAAAGTATCAGGAAATGTGGCCAAATACTTTTAACAACTGTTTGACCATTTGCAGCTTCACACAAAAGTTCAGTTCAGTGTATACTTGACATATTGAGAGGAAGAATGCAGACAGATAGACAAACAGTATTGTAGATATGATGAAGTTAAAAACAGTGGCCTACCATTGCCACTTTTTGATCAAAATTGATCATGTATAACTCTTCAGACTACTCTTAATTGACACGTCATAATAACAAACACACACACACACACACGCGTGCACTCACTCTCACGCACACACAGTCAACTGCATCTTATTGGCTTTATTGTTCTGATCTTAGTAAGAGATTACCATTAACACTTTGTATACAAGCACATGTGCTCCTTCTGTTATCATTTCAATGGCTTGCGTTGTATCCACATGTCAGGGAACATTTTGGGCTATGCATATTCATCATGATTACTATGGTTCCCATATATCCTGTCTGTATTTATATAATGGATATGTTACATTACATAACAGGTAGGTACTTTCTACTGTACAAGTACCAGATGACTGTCACATCAAGAGATTAATCTTTAGTTAAAGTGTCACAGGTTGTCTGTAGGAATTATGGCCTCTCAATCTTGTATCCCTGCATCCTGTGCTAAAGAATTGTTGGAATCACAAACTGTGCTACCTCTTGGCCTGATGAGACTCCTGTACCAAAGCAGAAGTGTCCTACTAACACTGGTATACCATGTAATGGGTTGTATTTGAAGCAGAAATTTTTGTAGAATTACCAAATTTTGAAGGTTTATTTTTCTACTGTTGGGGTCAACAGTACTTTTGCAGAGTTTAAATTTTGTAGGAGTGATGTTCTTTGAAGCATTCAAAAATACAACCTCTTCGAAAACCACCTGCTGTACTGTAACACTAAGTGGTCGTAAGCTTCTGCTTCAGTAGCTGGATAAACTCATTTTGCCAGTAATTCACTATTTATAACAATATTACCACCTCATAAAGATTAAAAATTCAACCATGCATGCAGCACTAAATACTACAGGGCTGGCTTAGACTAGGTGATCTGCTTATGGGCATATGCCATACCAGTAAATTCCCAATAGAACACAGTATTTTAGAATTGCTATGATGTTGAGTGAAGCTTATTCAGTAAATACAAACTAACTTCCAAAGTGAGAGTGCTTCTAGTCTTCTGACTGGAAAGCTTCAGTGTTTTCACTCGCAGTTGTTAGTAGGGATTGTTTTTGCTACAGGGGCGGAGCGAAAGAGTGCCGTTATTCAGGAGGAGAATCGACGTCTGGTAGCTTACCATGAGGCTGGGCATGCTGTTGTGGCATTGTGTACCCCCGGTATGTCACACGTTGTGTTCACCATATACCCCTGATATGTAGTACATCATGTCATCACCATACTCCCACTGTGTAATGCGTCATGCACTCTATACCCCTGTGTATGCAACATAATACATTTATTCAGGAGCCATGAAGGTGTACAAGGCAACTATAGTCCCCAGGGGCACTGCCCTAGGAATGGTAGGCTCACATGATCGTCTGTGATGTCATCAATGCCATGGTGACACCATACAGGTAGCACAACTACCAGAGAAGGATGAGCTACAATGGAGTAGGAAGCAGCTGTTGGCTAGGCTGGATGTGGCCATGGGTGGGCGCGTAGCTGAGGAGATGGTGTTTGGAGCTGAGAATGTTACCAGTGGTATGTCTTCTGTATGTATACCATCTGTTTGTGCACGTGTATGTTTGTGTGGGTGTGTGCATATGTGTTAAATACACATGTACACACATGTGCACACACACACACGCATGCACACACACACAGAGAGTAAAAACATTATTTTTATTATCCATCAGGTGCATCCAGTGATGTCGAGATGGCATCAAGATTGGCAAGGGCCATGGTCACCAAGTATGCCATGAGTGACGTGGTAAGCATTAATAAGAATAACAATATGAAACTCTTTAGATAAGGTATATCCGTGCAGAGATAACCCACTATTGAAATTTTATTCTAGATAACCTGATAGTTATCTTTAGTAGCCTCCTAGTCTCCTTAGGTACTATGATGTGGATTTTATTGTGATGTGCATTATTAAGAATATAATAATTTCAACAGATAGGACCAGTGGCACCACTGGAGGATGATAAAACCAGCCCAGAAATGGCTAATCTAATTGAACAAGAAGTGAAACGATTCACCAAGGTGTAGTATAATACATACACTGTCTCTGTGTGACTGTGTTATCAAGTTGTTACTATTTATGATGGAGAGTATTCAATGCAAAAGTTTTAAGTTTTACCTTTGGTGACATCTGTGATTTAAGCCTATTCCAGTACTTGATGTATTGTTTAGCCCACAGCAAGTGGGCTTTTGATATGGGACAGCTGGTATTAATAATCATGTCATCCTAGTCATTAATTTGTTATGTCTAGTGTCAATCACCCATTAATGTCATTGGATGATGTGATACAGCATCATCACTGTGAATATCGATCTATTGCTGTTGAGGTCCTATCAAGATATAAAATATTTTATTGCTTCAAACTCAATTAATTTTATAGTACTGTAACTGTAACATTCATTAGAAGATCTGTGCAATAAATTACTGCATACCTGAAGTGATGAAATGTCAGTATTACGCTGTAGAAGTGATTACTGACTATTTAAACTACACTTGGTACTGTTGTACCAATTGATGTAATAATATTATCATACCGTTTTTATTGCTTACAGGAAGCCTATGATCGGGCGAAGCACTTATTACAAACCCACTCAGTAGAACACAAACGATTAGCAGAAGCATTGT
>CBDCAY010000003.1:0-82500 GCA_965214085.1 Phototrophicaceae bacterium | reverse complement strand
CTCCCCTAGCGTACTCTCTGTACTCCTGTGAAAATGCTGAAAATAATGGATGATCCCTAAATTAATAGCAATCGATAAAAATTTTTGAGGGAGAAAATCTTTGCAGCTTCCATGGATTCCATATGGGCCAATGATAAATTTTTTGAGGGAGTTGGATTTCACATGATCCATGTAATAATTATCTTATCTACCAATTCCTTACAACAGTACAGGAAGAACAGCTAAAAACATAAAGTTTACCCTAGACACTCTGCTTATACTGTATAGCTGAAAATGGTGGAGGGAGAAAATATTGGTGAATTCAGCTATTTAGATTATCTGGAGGAGAAAACTTTGCGAATAGCCTACAAAAGAAATGCAGATACGGAAAATTCTGTAAACATGAGGGAGAAAGCTTTGGCAATTAGCCATCAATTCGCAAAACCCACCAACATTTTCTTCTGCCGCCATACGGTAGCTAATAGCACATAAAATAGTGATGTGATGAGATATGAGCGGAGCTAGTATATTGGGGTGGGGCTAAAATTCAATAAATCACTAAATTTAATAATTAGCTACGCATTACATGCTGAATGGAAATAACGGTAAGAAAAAAGTGTGGTTCATTGATACCATATACAACAAAACTGTTTTCGAGGGGGAAACTTTTGCGGTTAGAGAGGAAAATGTTATTCACGGAAAAACTTTAGTGGCAGCATACCTGTAGACTTATATTTTCAATCAACAAGGGCATAATTTGCAGGAAAAGTTTCACGACCGCTTGAAGAAAGCTGTGAAAGTCTTCCCCCTTGAAAGTTATGCTGCATAGCTACATATGATATTAATCCCCGGTGCATTTTGTGCTTTACACAAAGTATCTGCTTTAGCCTCATGAGGTTGAGAAAGGTAGGTAGGTGGCTCATGTGATCTCATGAAATAGGCAACTCATGTGATCTCATGAGATAGGTGGCTCATGTGATCTCATGAGATAGGCGGCTCATGTGATCTCATGAGATAGGCGGCTCATGTGATCTCATGAGATAGGCGGCTCGTGTGATCTCATGAGATAGGCGGCTCATGTGATCTCATGAGATGGCAGTCAATAAAGAGGAAGAAGTTCACAATGTATGCACAATACAATCACTGCATGCCTGTTTTATCAAGATAATGTATATACTATGTATATTTGTCATAGCATTACTGTATCAAGGTAAACGGCTCTTAATCTTAGTAAATTGAAAATACAATTAATTTGAATTAATCAAAGTTTAATTGATAATTATACAGATATTAAAGCATTGGCTTTCAATTTCAGACACCAAACTGAAACTAAAAGCATCAGGGAGAGTAAAATTATAGCAAATTAAACCACTTATAATTAAATACAAACAAAATTATACAATATCAGTACTATGGAAATAATATCAGTGACAACATATAACACAATGGTATGGCTCTAACTAATGCCAACCACAGTGAAACTATCACCCAATCACTCAATGTTAGTGTACATTTTGAACACTGCTCTACAAAAATTTGGGTTAAATAGTAACCAATGGTGGATACATATCATGAATGATATTATGATAATTGATGCGTGTTGATATTTCACATCACCATTATATTATCAATACATACGTACTACTACTGTACATTATCATTTGCTTACCATTGCTCAAACTTGAGGTACGGACTGTAGTCGATCTCGAAGTAAAAGCCTTGGTCAAAATTCCCACCTCTCAAGCATAAACTAGTAATTACGAATAAACCTTGAAACAGTAGGAAAACTTCTTATAACTAACTTGAAATCAATCCCATTGAGACAACGGAGGTTCTCCGTCAAAAAAGATGTCTCCTCAGACAAGATAAAAGCTTGCGGCTGATAATACAAGCTACAGAGGATGATGGATAATACGTTCAATGCAAGTTGTGCCTGCAAGTTTATAACTTACGATAGCTTGGATTGATTAGCCAATATAGTATCAAAAAACTGCAACAACTTCTTCTGTACTAAGACCAGTCGTATCCAAGCACGTCCCTTAGATGACAAAATAACAATCGTTCTGTATTCTTTACCCTAATGTTTACCTTTCCTGATGATGTTTGTAGGTTTTTTGACATATCCTCGATACTCTTGATCGTGTTTAATGGGGCAAATTTCTTTATAATATCCCAGAAATTAAATGGCTCGTTGCTGCTGCTAAACCATGTACTGGACCACTGCACTGTGCATTTAAAAAACTATTCTATATTTGTATAAACAAAAATGGTGTGATAAGGTTTTAAGGTTCCTCTATTTTGAGAAGAAATTTTTGCAGGCTAGCGCGAGCCACTCCCACCTCACAAATGGTCCCGCTCCCATTATTTTGGCGCTCACTTTGTAGCCTGTGGGAGATAACGTGCTCGATTATGATACAGAAGTTGCACAAATCTTCATCCTCATCTTCGATAGGCTCAAATGCTGATTTATCCACTAATGTTTTTACCGCCATCCTGCATAAGACGAATGTGATCACGAGACACTAGGGTTCTAAGCGGTCTGTTAAAATGTAGTTAAAGCACAAACCTGGCGACATTTAACAAGTTATTTCTTTTTATCGCTATCTGCTTGACAGCGTGAGACACCTCAGAGTATGCCATTTTGTGTAACCAGTGTTTCTAAATAACGCCAGCCCATTGGGGGAATTTGCTTTGAAGTCACGTGGAGACTTAGGTGCATTCGATTGTGGGTCAGACGTATCAGACAAAACGATGGCGGATAGCGGGTCAGCGCCGGCAGCAGAGTAAGCCTTGCCTGTTTTGTAGTGGTAAAGAATGATTAGTTGGACGCATTTGTTATTTGATAATTTCACCGGTTTAATGGCGTTACACATCGTGCTGTTCGAGGTGCTGTTACAGCACTTTAACTATAATTATTATAGTGTCTGAGTGTGCTTGTCCCACGTGATCTCTAATATTTTAATAAATTCTATAATTATTTCATGTAACAATTGCAAGTTCAGAAATATACAGAGTTCACATAGTTATTTATCTTTCAACTAATCTGTAAGCCAAGTTGTTATTGCACAGGGCATAGTTAGTGTTGTCACTAAAACTCATATGTAAAAAATTAACAGGCTCTCAACTATGCACTCTTGATGATACTGAATGGGTTTAGACTGCATAGAGAGAAGTGTACCAGTGAGTATATATTATCACAGCTATAAACCATCACAAAGACATTGGGGAGAAGCACTTGATTGACACTTCTCTGAATGTGGTCTAACCTATTTTACATTTACTGTGTGGTGAACAAAAATTATGCTATCTCTTTAGTATGGACACTACCACTGAGAGGTCATGTAGGAGAATTGGCCCACTTGTTACAGCCTATACAAATGTGTATTGTGCATACTGTGTACTATATACGATAATTTTCAAGGGACATAAATTTTGTAGTGATTTTACTGTCGGTGAAATTTTCATCTTTGGATTTTCTCTTATCAGGATATATTCCATAGGGATACACGAGTGCAGTGACATATCTATAGTGGGGCCTGTGCCCCACCAACTCAGTTTCGATTTAGCTACTTAATTTAATATTAAACAAACACGTAGCTTACCTATTTTTCTTGTAGCTGTTTTATGCATACACATAATCCTGAAAGTGGTGGCTGCACTATGTAGTCACCAGCCCCTCTTCTGCAAAGAATGTTTATGGCTTGCAGTATAACCGCCTGCGTGCTGGCGGGACTAATGCTATGAGCGAGCCTATAGGACTGTGTTTCTTTACACATTTGATATTGACAAGACTACACGCCGAACATTTAAATATTCTATCCTCACCAACCTTTTAAGTCTAGATACACCACTGCACAAGTGAACCTTGATAATAACATCATGAAAATCCTTTCCAAGTTGCCATCTGCAAAATACAAGGCCCTAGAAAATTGTTGTGCAAAATGTAATATAACAAGTTACCTTAGAAATTTATATGTTGCAGTACTAAACAATAAAATCAATCACAATACACAATTTTAAAGATTTTATGAAGTAGGACACTACCTTCTGGCAGTAATGCCTATGCTAAGAGTGAACGATAAGTCTCTGTGTGGTAAAAAGGGTCTGGATGATAGCTACGTTCAGTCAGTTTTGTAATTCCGATATTTTATAATTCTTTTCAATAAAAAGTTGTTTGCTTGTTGTTGCCTACCGATACTTAATTTTGTCTATTATTCTTTTTGCATTTCAGTACTGTCTTTTATCTTCAAAGAAATCACTATTTATAAATTTATTTGAATATGCTACTGTACATTTACAATCTCACAAACTTGTATGTAGCTGTTTGAAGAAAAAATTATATAGAAAAATGTATTGTTAAATATTAACAATGGCACTCCCCACATTCACTCTTTTTGTTGAATCACTATTAATAACATTTGTGAATTAAATTATGAATCTTGAAACTTGACACTCCTCGTTATTTCGTGATTGCTAGTATCAGCAAAGCTAATCAACAACTTCAATATCTCATTCACTATCAACACCTTAACTTTCAGTATGTTAAAATTCTTTTTACATGATTCCCTATTGCCCACCCGTGCATTTTTACTAAATTCTTGAATGAATTACTGAAGAACCAAGTAGTAGCCACCCAGTCATACAAAGATTAACAGAGACAAATTTAATCAGTAAGAAACAGGTATTGATGATATCAGGCCAGCGCTAGAACCTTATATGTTCACTATTAGTGTACCAGCCAATGTCTTACAACTACAAAGCATCATACTACAGTAGCCTAGTGTTTGTCACATTGCTTGCATGATTTCTTTGCACATGGCTGCCACACTCCACAGGTATAATTTAATTGCCACTGCTAAGGTTTTGTGTGCTGTCTGTGAAGTTGTTGATCTACTAGAAGTTGCCAATTGGGGGCTGGTGAAACTTTATGCTTCCGTAATAAAGCATGATATTACGTAAGTGCAATTGTACAAATATCACTGAATTTTTGATCAAAGAACCTTACTATCTCCTGGGTTGGGTTTAGCATGAAGTCAAGGAGTTATGAGGCTATTTATTCACATAGAGGCTTTACCGTACATACCTTAAGATTAGAAGTATAGAGACTCCGATGTTCTAGTGAAGATAAAAGCTGCTAGTTCATTCTTCATATGGTTGCTTGGCACTGCACAAGTGTTTGTGTGTGCTGTTAGTGAGGTCTAACAATTTTTGATGTGCTAAAAATTACTGCAATACCTATTGTAAGTTAAAAGTGGCCGGTGAAAGTGAATTTCGTGAAGTATTTAGTATTTCTGTGCAACACCAAAAGTTTGGGGCCAGGAGGTGCAACACTGGTGATTATTCCAGGTAGTGTTAAGCACTATTGGAATTTATAGATGGTACAGTACTTTTCGCAATATTGTGGTATAGCTACATTATTATGGTACAAATAGAGTTCATGTTTGCAACATTTTGAACTTATAATCAATGATTTAATAGGTGGTGCTAGATACAAGATTCTATTGATATAGTTATTGCCTTTGGTTACAGTAGTACTAATGCTAAGTGTGTATACACAAAATTTTTAAAATGTATCAAAGAAATTGTTAAAGAGAAATATTTTAGATTATCGTTACTTCATGGTACTATGGTGTTACACAAATTAGACTGTACCAGAAAGTAATATTGTAGTATGGCTACACAATCAATATGTATATTTGCTTAATGTTAGCTCCAGGCCTCAAAAATTGCTGTCTCCCAGTTCCTGTACAGTCTCATGTTGCCAGACCATGAGACTAGTTTGTTCGGCCACACAAGACTAGTTCCTGTGTGGCACCAATGATTTAACAGGATATTTGCCATGCTGGGGGATTTTCAGTTCTCAGAATTTGACTATTCAAAGAAAAAAAACTTATATAAATAAGCCTTAATTTCCTTCTGATTATACTTGGAAGGTGTGTAGCCACAGGAGACTAAACACAGGCGAGACTATACACACAGAGAACACACTGTACCTGCATATACAATGTCTAAGCATGCACAAATGTTGTATACAGAATCCATGCAATGGTTTAATGAAGACCTACAAGACAGTTAGGGTGCAAAATACTAGCAATGAGTGTTGTACTCAATATTCACAGTTATCTGGGCTACTAGGGGGCATTAAGTTTCTGTAGTCCTTTATCTGCCAACCATAGTTTCTATAGCTAAGCTGACCCCTATGGTAAATGGCATGCAAGGTAGTCTTACCCTTTGACACACCCACGCAAAACACACTGAATAGAAATAAGTGTCATCCTGTCTCTTGTGTTTTTGGCTTCTAATAGTGAGAGGTGTTTCTAAACACGACTTTCATAGAACACAATGGTTTCTTATAATGTTGTACTTAATCTGAATGCCAATGGACCTATTGGTAAGCCTACTTGATGTAGGAAACCTATAGGATTGGCCACAAGGTTGTATGAGGTTTTCTTAAGTGGGCGTATGGTGTTTTAGCTATGCCAAGTGTTTGAAATCTTTGAATGCACATATGGCTACTTAGCACACTGCTATTGATTTAACAGTGGCTTGAAGGCGGTACGGCTTGATAGCCTCTAAAAAGGTCGTGGTTAATTCTACCAGCCTTCACAACAGCACACTGTGTGTTATTTAATGTTAACACTGTTGCAAATTTAATTGGAATTTGAAATAAGGAGCTCTCTATTTGATTAGTGGATAAATATAATTTTATTTTATAATCACTTACCCAGGTAGGGCCTAATTAAATCTTTTACTTGGGAGAAAAAACTAACTTATACATTTTACTAGGAGTTAAACATATCTCTTCTTTGCATAACAAGTTATGTTCTTCAACAAGATAGAAATTTGATAAGTATCAGGTTTGTTTTGTTATGATAAGGTTTGCTGGTAAAATTGTAATAGCAAGGAAATATGGAGTTTCCCCAAGTTACCATTGTATTGTAAATTATAATGTTGACGAGCATTTTAATGGTGTGAGGATGTACAAACATTGTCTGCTACCAACAATAATCTTAGAGTCACGAAGACTGTGGAATTTATACTTGTTGATGATTCATACTATTAGAGGTATATATTAATATGACTTCTCGCATGTAATCCATGTTAAATACCAGCACACACTTTCTCAAAATGTAAAAATCAAATTTCATGGTTACTATAAGACAGACAAGTTTAGTAATTGTATGTTATATGACAGACCAACTTAGCAATTCAATTACACACACACTCTTGTGGTACGTAATTCTGCACGACAATTGAGTGTCCACGATTTCAGCAAGCATGTGCTATAATCCTTGAACAAGTAGTCCAGCTCAGCTAGTGAGGTGTGAGCAATGCTTTGCCTGTGATGAAAATGTAATAAAATGATGACACATGTGAACACACGTAATTTTACTGAGAACAGCACGCGTGAACATGTGTAAGCTATCTAAGGGAATGGTTGGACCACCTACATAAACACTGCACCCTCAGCACTACCTGCCTGTTGAACATTGTGCAATTGGATATATAACTAGTTACTGTATGGTAACAACCTTTGAAACTGCAGTATACAGCATTAGTTTTTTTCATAACAAATGTCAGAACTACTATCGTAAAATTAGATTTTTGTTTATTTTAATGTGAAATGTTTGTGGTGTTATTATTAACAAGTTCAAACAGCCGTATAGCAAACCATATAACATAATTGTGAATTTAAATGTAATATATGGCCTGCAGTACCAATGAATGAACATTCAGATTTTTCCCAGTACTCAGGCAAGAGAACTTGTTTGAAATCTGTGCTCTAAATTTAGACTAATTGATGAAATTTAAGTTGAGTAAAAATGACGACTCCTTTTTACCGTCACTCCTTCTGTGTGCAAATTGCTCAATTAAGAGATGAATGGTTGAATTACATGTTTTTGCTGTGGGCTGTTTTACCAGGGACCAACAACCATTGTCTAAGAAAGGACAGAAGAAGCAGCAGAAGGCGGAAGAAAAAGCCAAAAGGAAAGCTGAAACTCAAGCTAGATTGGTAAGAAAGCTCAACAGTTCTTTTAAGGAAGTTAAAGCAAGCCTTACAATAAGAGCATTCATTGTATACTGTAAATGTTATTAACTCTCTGAATGATCTAAGGAAGTGACAGGCACCTTACACTACTTGATTATTCATGATTGGTACAATTCTGTTTGTATTGCTGGTTGTATTGTTTAACAGGATGCCGAGGCTGCTGTTCGGGATTCTCAGGTGAGGATAATCTACTCAAGAGATGGTGAGTTGCTATGGTAACCAATATAGGATGTGTCTAAAGACTCGTATGGATTTGCGCCCCTGATTCAATCAGCTGAAAAAACAGGTGATGTTTTTGTGTTTGTGAATGGGTGGGTGGGTGTGTGTGTGTGCGGGTGTGGGTGTGGGTATGCATGCATGTGTTTGTGTGCTTGTGCATGTATACGCATGTGTGAATGTGTGTTTGTATGCATATAATGTACTAATGATCTCATTGTCACTAATGTATGTGCATACTCAGTCATCCATCACATATGAGGGTATAAAATTTGTATGGGAAGGTTACAGTTTTGTTTGCTGACTGAAAAATTGGATGAGAATTTTCAATGTAATTGTGTAAGGGTAGTTATTTCCTTTTTGTTAAATGCATTAGCACAACTGACTGTTTACTAACTTGTGATCTCAAAGTTACTGCTGCTTGGGGACGTGCATGCAATTCCTGTCACCATATTTCGACACATTTTTAAGCCTTCAGGTAGAGGTGAAGCACATTTTTAATTCTTTGCTGTGCATGTGATCCATAAAGGAAACTACAAAATGCATCTATCTCACTTTTCTTGTTTTGTGTTTTGTATATGTATCTTAGATTGTATAGTAGAAGATTATGAGTGAATAGCCTACCAGCTGTTGAGCATGTCACATCATGCACCGATTAACTTTTCATTTATTGTTAACGAGTAACATTATTATGTTAATTGAATATTTATACAGCATACATTTACGTAGTAGGCTTGGATGAATTAGTAAATTTTTAAGAATTTCAGAATATTTGAATACTAGCTCTTTGGAATGTTGCAATGAACCTGTCAAATTACTATGGTGTTTATAATATGGTAAGGTAGTACAGCAGAGAAATGAAATGACTTTATCACTGATGTAAGATCATGCATCTGCTACATATTGATGTTATGTATTTCCTTTGAAGCGAATATTCAGAATCGTATTCAAATATTCAAATAATCGAGTATTCATTCGAGCACTACATTATAGCAACATAGAGCATGTATCCTTCTTTTCTAAATTCTGCAGAGCAACTAAATCAAAGTATAGAGGGGCAGGGCTTCAACAGACTGTCGAGTATGCCTGCTCACTAAGTGCATGTTATCATTGAAGTTAGTAAGTCAGGGGAAAATAATTTCAACACGCCTTCTTTAATTGCTCTCCCCTCAGAGAATCCCTGACAGTGGAGACACACACTGATATGAAGGGAAACACAATTTATGTGAAGTCTAAACATCAAACACCAAACAATGTATTGAATAAAAAGTAAAATAGCCCCCCTGCCGCACTTAGGGGGTGTATTTGTCCTATAGCATTGGCCGAAAATTCACATAATTAATTTTGTTACTTATGGTGTACCAGGGTGTGTGTGTTTTGTTGCAGTGATAGTAACATAAACTCTGTGATGTTTTATTACATCATAGGGAGAGTTTGGGTGCCCATCAGGGATTTGATGGCGGACAAGGCTGGCACTATGGTACTGGTTAGAGCCCGACTGCAAACCAGTCGTTCAACAGGTATGTAACTCGATAGTTTCTAGAGATGACTGGTTAGTTTTGTCAGGCCGTAATGCTAGGCTGTCTTGTATGCTGTGTTGCAGTAGCCTGAGGGTATTTTAGTGTTTGTTTTATGTATCTGCCCATCCCATGAATTCCGTTGCATGTAAGTGTGAGAATATTCTTTCACTTAACTGACTTCATTTTTTGTTATGTTTTTTTTATATTACATTAAGAAGTTTTCTTTACATGTACTCTAGTGTTAGCAATTCATTTTCATGTTCCTTATATGATAGTCGACCATGAATGGTTTATGATTCAATAGAAGAGAAACAGATACCTGGCAAGTTGTTGTTTTGTGTTGCCATGGTTCTTTGCTTTAATTATGTATGCATAAATGATTTAATCAACGATTTCTGAATATTGTATGATTTCCACCCATTTAATTCCAGTCTTGATGTCTACAAGTTTTTGGTCACGTTTTGGCAACTACTAAGTTGTATTCGTACCTTATTTAAAATTTCAATTGTGGGAGTGCATGTGTAAAATATTTAAATGGACTATTAGGTTTGTAATATTCATGATTTTTGTTATTAATTGTATAAGCTTAATTGCTATTCTAAAACACTTTCAGTTTGTTAGCACTGCCTTGTTATAAGGAGTCTGAGAACAAAAATAAAATTTTTGATACATTGTTAACAAATTAATTAATGGTGCTCATCAAAAAGACATTAGTAGAAGTATGCAGTATGATAGCTAATTATTTTGGCTCTGACACATACGCTGTCAGGGATCTGTGCTGGTCAGCATTAAAAGTGCTCTAAAATTTTAGGATGTTAGCTAGGCCATTTTGTGTAGCATGTAGTTTTATAGCTGATACCTTGAAAACCCTGATAGTAGCTCTGTGGTGACGCTTAGTGTATAGGTTAGCAGTTACTAACCTGGTAACTAATCATGTTGCTCTTTTATGATTATATAACGTTGTCTAATTGTTGCCACAGGCAAACAATGTTTTCTGGTGTTACGGCAACAGCATGTGACCGTCCAGGCTATCGTTGCCATGTCAACAACTGTGAGCAAGCAGATGGTGAAATTTACAGAAGAGTGAGTCTATGTGTGAGATTATATGGTAGCATGTGTTATGTAATGTTACAGTGAAGGGGTTATATCACCAGCTCTGTTGAATACATCTAGACCTTAAAATTATTTATTTACCATTGCTACATCCTTAGAAAGTGTGCTGCAAGAATAAGTACTTTCAACCTAGCCATCTACTAGAATATGGTTACTGTTCTTGGAAGTTTGGTCTGTGTTTTGCTACACCACCTTTTAAGTCTCATTTAGTTATAAAGATTCTCTGATCTCATTGCAAATAGCCTAAGGTGGGATATAATCAAAAGAAAAAACTAACTTAATTTTTAGCTGCACCTAAATTCTTTGGCCCATAGAACTACCATTTGTGTAGGTGAAACTTTTCTAATTGAGTATGTCATGTTGGTGGTCGGCTTTGAGTACATAAGAGCATATACAGCCTGTTGTACAAGCAAGAATGGTCTTCTGTTGTCGTATATGTATATACATATAAACAATTTGTGGTACCCTTAGCTATAGCATTTTAAATAGTTTTTTCATCAAAAATTTTGTGGCTAATGATTTTGTCAATCTGTCAATGCCAGGTGATCATTTCTTTGGTTACTTATAGTCATATATCTTAAGCTTATAGTAAAGTACTTCAACCGCATAAAATTATTCATAGGGCTGTTGTATAATATACTGTAATCATTTTAAATCCCTAAAGAGCACTGGTCATGTTGGAGATGGTGTAAAAATCATTATAAATGTAAATTGCATTCATTTTGTGTGATTCGCCTATTAGAAGCAAATGAGATTAACTGTCTTTAAGATTTTTTTACCTTCAAGAACTAAACTATGCTAGCAAGACTTCACTTATAACTAGAAGATGTGGTATATAGCACATATAGGTAGCTGAGTGAGAAAATATGAATAAATAAACATGTTCAGATTTTGACTGTAAGCAGGAATCATCTTTAGTGGCAACTGAATTTCTTATGTTCTTTATCTACTGCTGAGTGCTTTGGAAAGATGAATGCTTTGGAAAGAGTTCAGTTGATAAGAGAAAACTATGTTTTATTGTGCTAAGATTAATTCAGTTACTAAATATAGCTATGTTGATAAATGTAATGAGTGTTTTTTTATATATTATGCAGCTTATCTAAAGAGTCAATTGTTGACGTTGAAGGAATGTTATCCGCCGCTCCAGAGAAGGTTGTCAGCTGCTCCCAGCAGGACGTTGAGATAGTTGTCACTAAGGTACAGCGCTACAGCTACCTGTACTGTAATAATATTGTACTTCTTCTCTGCTGTATTGTTGCTACAAGTATTGTAGCAGCTTTACAGATTGTTTGCCATTGTTGTGAGAATTGTTGTAAAAGCTGATCTAAATTAACAAGTGTATTAATCAAATCTTTTGAGCTAAAGTTTTGATACTTTTCTAATAGGCTTCCGTATGTGTTGTCATTTGGTCAAGAGAATCCCATGCAGTCCATTTCCTGCCTTGGATCTTTGTATGGCAAGTCACAGGACAGTTATAGTGCCTTGTTTGCCAAGTGAAGCCAGAGTCTAACCACATCTATTCTATTGCTAAAACACACAATGTAATACAATGCAATATTGAGTTTTCTGAATGTGTGCACACTCCTGTTAGTTTTTGTTGAATAAGCTTGATTAATTTAACGTAAGGTCTCCTTTTTGCCATTGATACTTCATTATGTAGCTGCTTAAGAATTTTAGCTCCTAGGTAGCGAGATAAGTAACTAGCTATAGAGCTAGAGTAGTCATTTATATACATAAGTTTTTTGATTTGTTTTAAGTGAAAAAACATGTAAAGGAGTTGGGCAGCTACGTTTGTAACTAACTAGCTAGCTACGCTACAAAATTAAATTCACAGTTTTTCACACTAACAAAACTATAGTATGTATTTGGTAATTGTAGAGATTTGCTTATGTGTAAATAATGTAGTTGATAATTGATATGTAATTAATACAATTATCACGTGATCCAGCTCTTCTGCATCAGTCAAGCTGCGCCCAGGCTACCGCTTCAACTGGAGGATGCCATGCGGCCTGAGGGCAATGAGGTAAGTAATCAGTTTTTCAATGCTCTATAAAAATAACCAAGTAGCTGGCTAGCTAGCTAAATGTTTAGCTAGTTAGTCATGAAGAGTAAGGTTAAACTGGTTCTTGTAGAATATAAGTTTATGAGTAGTACGTCTTTTTCTTTTGAGTGGCTTAGGTGATATACAGATAACTTGTTACATTACATAATCATTGTGTTTGTGCGAGGGACTCAAACCACCCTTTGGTTAGGCAATTTGACCTTGCAACTTTGTAACAATGGGTGGTGGACTGTACTGTCTGCCATTAGCGGATATCTTTAATGATATTTGTCAATTACAAATGACATAATTTCTAAACATTTCACTGTATGTCTCTGAGTTGGGTCAGTTCTACTACACAAGGTTACTTCTTAATTATTAAGCTAATGTATTATATAGCCCACCCCATATGTAGCTAAGGCTTCAATAAATGAAACTTAGTTTCTTCTTCACTAACATACAAGTACTAGCTAGCTGTAATGTAGCTAACAAATTTGCTGTAATCAACGGAAGGAGTTTAGTTGATTAATGTCAGAGTCATGCAGCCATATGATTAACTAGCCATATATATATAACAAATAAAGGAAATTGAAAGCACAATTATTAGAAGCAGTGTGGAAACTATGGGATTTGATATACTGCAATATCTCGGACAACATTTTTAATCTACAGGCAAATAGTACAAAATTCTATTATTATCCGTGCCCCTATAGTTTATTATTACAACATGTAGCTAGCTAGCTCGTATAGGTGAGAAATGTGACTTGTTAGCTAGCTAGCTCGTATAGGTGAGAAATGTGACTTGTTAGCTAGCTAGCTCGTATAGGTGAGAAATGTGACTTGTTAGCTAGCTAGCTACTATGCTCATTCATAAACACTCTAGTCTTTGGTTTAGCAATTAGTTAGCCACCCTTATAATAATGATATTCCTGAATAGCATCATAGTGCCATATCTTCCATTATCAGGTAGCCATACATAGTAGCTAGCTAGCCAGCTAAATCTTGAATGAAATCATGTCATTTAGTTAATGCTCTTAATTAATATGTATACATTAACTGCAGACCGCTCAATTGAGTTGAGTTTAGTCACTGGGTCACTTCTGATTCACAAGGTCACTTACTAATTTGTATTTGTAAGGTTTTCATTTTTTCTACAGCTTGCCTCTCAAGTTCTAGGGATATCTAGCTATCTATTTGTAGCTATTGATGAACACTTTACTGTAACAAATTTGTTATGATCAAGGGAAGGGGTTGTGGTTAGGATTAGGGTAAAATTAAACTAGCTAGCTAGTTAGCTATATGTGCATATTAGGAAACAGTAAAGTATTCTAAATAGCTACTGTAGCTAATAGCTATATTGCAAAAGTTTGACTGTGGAAAGGTTTGGTCAAAGTAATCTGTCTCTCTTATATGAAACCTATGCAATCAATTCCTCAAAAGTTTTGCTCATCAAAATTTCATGTAGCTTTGATTCATTCATCAAAGTCTTTCTCTGTTGAAATTTGTGCTAGCTAGCTAGCTTGATAGCTAGAGTAAATACTAAGCAAATACTTTTCTCTTGTATTTGAATTTAATGTACACAGGACCAACCACACGTCAATCAAGACACTCGGTTGGACAACAGAATAATTGATCTACGGGTAAGTTGTATGGTATTTGTGGGGAGTTTACTGGGAGTGTTGATCAGCAAATGGTATCTGTTTGCTACTGAGCCTATCATATAGTTGAAGTTAATATCCTGTCCATGCTCTTTTGTATGTTTGTAAAGATATAATTTACCCATCATTCAATAAATTAACTATTAACTTCCTGGCACCAGAAGTTTGTGTGGAAATAAAGTATCTCTGTTTGGCTATAATATTGATTTACAATGGTTTTCTGTTGAATGAACAATACTATAAATCTTGCTTTGATTATAAGCCACAGAAGTGTCAGAAATAGCTATAGTCACAATACAACAGTTAGCTAGCTACAGCCACTAAAGTAACAATTGTGAAGTAGTCAGTCTTCTGAATAAAGTTGGTACAGAAAGGCTATTCCATAGTCGAACTGTGAATTTTGGGTAGCCAGCTAACTAGCCAGTAGCTATAATTTTTAAGGATTTACGACTATAGCCAGCTAGCTGGCTAGTCTTGTTTAGATTTTTACTTAGCTGTATTCGCTACTGTTTGAAATATTATCATACTTGCATGGGATTATGGAAGAGATAATTATTATTATTTAAACACACAGAAGACTACAAAAATTTGACCCTTAGCTAATTGTAGAGCTAGCCAGCTAGTTAAAGTATGCATCTATGATAGATGCGATCATTAGGTGTTTAGCTACTGATATAGCTAGACTACCAGCCTTTTGACTGGCTATTTTGTTATATGTAGTGATGTGCGATATAAATAATTTCATATATTGCCTATCACGATTATTGCACATTTATTTATCACGATACGATAAATTATCACAATGTATGTCTCATCACTGTGTGAAAGATGTTAACATTGGTGACACATGTAACAATGAAGTACTGAACTACAACACAGCATAGTGAGATTACTGACTAACATATAATATGAAAGTACTAACAATTACTCTACTCTAGAATGTAAACATAACATTGTGAACATGTAAAATGGTTACATTACTATGTGGCAATATATATCACAATATGAAAAGGACATATCATAATCACGATATAGAAGATTATATCGATTATCACGATATACGATATATATTGCACATCATTAGTTATATATAATCATAAAGTAGCAAGGGCATCTTTGGAATTTGCCACTATAGAAGATTTTGTGGCTGGTAACTTATTTATGGGATAGTGTGGTGTTAGTGATAACTGTATAACTACAAAGTTATGGTTATGTTGGATCTCAACAGTCATGAAATGAGATCTACAGCTAACAAGCTAAATGAATTTCTATCAGTAGCTAGCTAGCTAGCTAGCAGCTTCAGATCAGCTGTTAAAGAGCTAGGAATTCTCTCAATAGGGTAGCTAGCTATATAGCTAAACTTGACCATTTTAAAAATTATGTATGTTAGAACTAAACCAATGGTCAATGGTCATAAGCCAATGGTCATGTTCAAGAACTAAACCATTGCATGTAGCTAGCTAGTAGCTAGCTACATATTGATAAGTTATGTTCTTAGAAAATTTGTGCATATATGATTGTCACTGCATGAGCCTTAGAAACTAAGACAAAAACCAGTCGATGCACGGAAGTACCATCTGTATGAGGTCTGTTAGCTAGCTAGCTATGTAGCTAGCTATAAATTATTGTAGTGACCATAGCAACTAGCTAGCTAGCTATAGGTAGATAAGAGGATCAGCTACAGTCACAAGCACTTGAATTCATTTAGCTATTTGATTGTCACTTTAACACATTGTTGTAGCTATATTTTAGCAGATAGCTAATTCTGATTTTTATTATAATATTTAGCTAACAACTGAATATGTGACCGAGCCTGCGAAGATCAACAGTACATGTGAGCACAAAAAATCGCTGATTTTTTTGTCTTTGCTCTATCATAACTTATGAACTATTCATATTAACAAAATATAATCTCTGTAGCTAACTAACTAGCTACCGCAGAATTTAATGGGCTTTCTTCTGAAATCTACAGAAATGGGATAGCTACTACATTCAGAGCTGGCAAAATATAGCTCAATGTAATTTGCGCTTATAGCTATGTGGTTAATTTTTTCAGGCCCGGTCACATGGCTGGCTATGTGAATGCAGCAATTTTGAGGTTTCTGTAGTGCTGTGTTTGTACTGTATCGCTAATGAAGGAACTCCTATAGCTGACTACCAACTATGGCAAAGTTTAGCTAGCAACCTATAGTTAATGCTCTACTGCATGGTAGTGCTCCGTCACTGGGAGCTAAAGCTATATCTAGTTTATTACTGCTAGCTAGCTAATATTTATATGACTCAATAGCTGTTATTTAATGTTAGCTAATTGTTGTAAATGTGCATACACATGAGCACATCTTGTAGCTATAACTAACTAGCTAGCTATGCTATGCTATGGTTGAAAAATAGCTAGTGCATATACAAATTAATAATCAACTCTTTGATTCTAAAGGTTGTTAGCTGTTGCTAGCTATATATATATATATATATATATATATATATATATATATATATATATATATATATATATATATATATATATATAGCTATAGCTTGTTGTGCAATAGCTAAGCTTATGTGGCTCAATAAATCTCATTGGCTATAAGGAGCAAAGTTACTTGATCAATACAACAAATTTTAGCTACCAATTCTCATTCCCATTTTCTGTGTAGCTAGCTAGCTAGCTGGCTATGTTCAATGGGTTTTAGTGATTTGTTAACAGATGTTGCTACCGTGGAATTTTTATGCCACGCTAACTTAAAGCATTAAGGCATTTTGTGCTAAGCCAAAACATATTGATAAACCCAGCTAGCCAGCTATATTGATATTGAGCAAGTAGCTAGCTAGCTAACTGTAGCTATCTATATTGGTGATTTCAACTATTTTTGTATCAAGATGTTTTGGCTAGCCATGTAGCTTTCAGTTAACATAAATATGGAACAAATAGATCATATCTAGCTACATGAAAGTATTTTCAATAGTTTGCTGTAGCTACATGGCGACCATATAAGGGTGGACTAAATTTCTGTTCTATTTTAATAGATACATAGCTAGAAATTTTGATGCAGGTTTACCAGCTGGCTATAGCTAAACCACGTGTGTGACCTAAGGTATGATCTTTTACTGTGTCATACTTTACACACGTGTGACAATAAGTCACCACTTTTGAGGGAAGCACTGGAGGAGGAAGCTCCTTATAGTAAGGGGGGGCCACTTTGTTAAACTGAAGTGATTTTCTATTGCAAAAATTACATTCCTATGGAGAGGCCTTAAATTTAAGAGGGGCCATGGCCCCTGTGGCCCCCCTATTTCCGCCACCTATGGAGGGAAGTATAGCTAAGTAGCACAAATGTACGGGAAAAGGTGTTAAAAGTGGCAGATCACGGCAGTCAGACTAGCTACTAAATCAATTTTCCTTCCAAGAAACAGATCTTTATATAAAAGTAGCTAGCTAGCTAGCTAGTTACACAATAGCTGGCTACTGCATGCCTGACTAGCTATATCTAGCTATATCTGGCTAGTTAGCTAGCTAGCTGATGCATAGCTAATACTTTTACCCTGATAAAAACCTAGCTAGCTAGCTAGAGAATGTAGTTAATTACAAAGCAGCTGCTGTTCAAGTTGTTTGGCTCACGTTTTATTGACCACACCTTTGGTTTGTAGCTAGCTATATTGATACCTTCACTGAGAAATATAGCTAACTAGCTAGCAATCTTATTTTCGTTAGCTAGCTACTTTGGAGGGTCTGTAAGAGATGTTGCATGCATGCTCTTTTTTGCTTCAAGGATAGCTAGCTAGCCGACTAATTTTAAACTGTAGCTAACAAAGTCTGTTGTGAGGGCTAGCTATAGTTAAACAATCATGTGTTAATTTCAACCTTTGCAAGTGGATGTTGCAGCTAAGTAGCTAGACAGACATGAGATATTAGCATAAGAAATTTGAAACTTCCTATTTCTAGCCAACTAAACTCAAAACTAGCCAGCTAACTGTATTACAGGATACTAGCTATATATTAAGAATGAGTAGGGATTCTCATTGATAGCTACACAGTAGCTCACTAGCTAGCTAGCTAACTAGTGGTTATTCGTTATTGCATCATTTTAGTGGTTTAGCTACTGTTTATGGATATTACCTTCCTTATTTTCACCAGTTGATTACAGAAAGCCTACAGAGTCATGGATATTGGTAACATTCTTTTCTCTTTGACATGGAATGGAATAGCTAAACTTGTAGGGATTCTTATGTAGACACCTGTTGTAACCGTAGTAACACTGGACTGCAGTGCATAAATAACAAAGTGGTGCCACAACCGCATAATTGCATAATTACGTAAAATGGTATTATTTTTGTAGTGGTTTTTTGTACATCTCTTGGTGACTAAACCACATGCAGAATAGATTCATAGGTTCATGTTAACATCAAATGTGACATTCTTATATAACACTGTATTCTATACAGGCAGATTTTAGTGGGCTCTGAATGTAGGCATTTGTAGAGGTAATTGCCAGTCCGCCGTCATCTAAATTTGATTACTTGGATTGATAAGTGCATTATACGAGTGTACGCATGTGCGTACACACGTTACACCTGTATGTACACACCTTAAATGTCTTCAGGTGTTGGTATTTTGATGACACAGTCCCTAATATGTACTAGAAGACGGCATTGTGTTGTACAACTGAACAGTTGCAAACTTGAGATGTATAATTTCTTTCATACAGACTGTCACCAATCAGGCAATATTCAGAGTCGAAGCTGCTGTCTGTCGCCTTTTCAGGGACTACCTCACTTCCCAAAAGTTTGTGGAGATACACACGCCAAAAATCATCTCTGGTTAGTTAAAAAAGTTATAAATAAATCATGTTTTTTACAATATACAATTTTTACAAAGAAACAATTAACATTGAAAACTATATACACTATGTAACTATATATACATGCATGCATGTAATATCATGGATTGTCAGGTGCTCTTGAATATGACATGAATGAATATGCATGATCTGGTTTTGGTAGTACAGGTGACATTTGTAATGGGTTCTCATTTGATTGCCGTGCCTTAATCCATAACGCTAGTGTCATGTTTGCATCTCTTAACAATCTCCGTAAACTGCTGACTTCATTTTTAAGTACTTCTATTTCAGCTTTAAGTTTATTATTTTCTTGAATTGCAGTCTCTGCTCTTTGCAGTTCCTCATCTTGTCTTTTCCTGCGCATTTCTCTAGATTTTTTTGCTGCAATATTGTTCTTTTTTCTTCTTTCCCAATATTTGTCGTCCTTTCTCTCGTCAGGGACAAATGATCTCTTTCTCTTGCTTCTTGTAGAGTCGCTGCTGTCGTCTGAAGGACCTGTGTGTTCTGCAAGTGCCGTGTGATCTGTTTCTGAAATGGGAGGAGTGATTGGTGCAAATCCAGAGCCGCCAGCGGTGTTGCTCGCCATGGCGTGAGGTATGGTAGGCCAACTCAGATCAGAAGCTGGAGAATGCCAATACATGCAAGGATTGTAATGACGATACATTTCTTATATCAAATCGTACTTACTAGATTCTATTAAACTCGTCCCGCCAACCCTCGCTATTTATAAAATATTAGTTTTTAGTACGGAAGTCAAAACTGAAAAAAAATTCGAGCTATAAATGGCTGCATAAAACATTGTTGAGTATAAAGGCCCAAAAACTATCATTAACAATGAGTAGTGCTAATGATTGTACAACTTTTATTGTGCACCATCACGAGTGCAAATAGTAACTAGTAGAATTTATACAGGTAGCTATAGTTAGCTAGGCTTACCGAAAAAATCTGTGTCAGATTCGGAACCAGAGTCGTATTGCAACGAACCGTTCATATCGTCATGGCTCAGAGCCTGAAGGAAATTCTATCTGAAAGTGTACAGACTCCAGAATCTTAGCATTCTTATTACTCTGGGACATGAGCAAACACGCAATGGATCTGTGGAGTGCGCGTGCAGTGGCGGGCGGCCCACGCGTCCCTTGAGGGTCATCCCTGCACATCGCGCATGCTGTGAACGCGCGCCCTAATGGTACACGCGTTTTTTTATCGAACGCTTGGTCCTTGTGCCTGACTTGGGCGCACGCCGCTTTGAAATATCGTTAGGTATATTTTGAAAACGTGGCCTGCATGTGTGTTGTGTTGCTAAGACTAACTTAGTAGCTAGCTAATCAAATAATGGTCTGGTGGTAGCTATGTCATGTCATGTGATAAAAAACTGCTTCCCTGATTATTATAACTTTTTGCATCACTGACCAAAATAGCAGTCCTCTAGATAATAGCCGTGCTATTTCTGTGTCCAGATATCAGCTACATGCTTTCTGAAATTGAGGTTAGTAAGCAGAAAACTTGTATGGCTTTATAGTGATAGTGCTAGCCAGATACCAAAAATTTGGTGACAGTTTGTATGTTAGTTCTTGTTATATTCAAGATGGTATGGTAATTCATTAATACACTGCACTCATCTGTGATAACCGATGATTTTCACATACAAGTTCATAATGTTATTGTCATGGGAATTAAAAAATGTTACAAACAGTGTTTTATATGCTTGCTCTGCTTGTCTCAAAAGTACAGCTATGACCATAGCACCATAGCACCATAGCACTTTGAATTAATTTCAGAATAGTTAGCTAGCTATAATATCATGCCACCATATCATCTGTAAGTTAAGTTTTGATTCACATGGATGGTGATTTTGAAACTTTGATAAGCTGGCTGTTATTTTGCAGCTTGTAATAGCTAAGTTTTTAATTTCTGTCATGTTAATCTAACAACATAATAATGTCACAAAATTTAAAAACTATAAGTCAGCCAAAATCTGAGCTGTAGGTGTCTCCTTAAAGTTGAAAGCCAGATGCATATACAAGTTCTTTTTGCCAAATCTGGTCACATTAATTATCACACTTATATCTTCATGGTATGATTAGATCACTACATGCAGTGGCATCAAATAAGGCTATAAATGATTAGGAGCTTCAAACTGATGTATAAAATAAATGATATGCAAAGATATCAATTATTGAAGCTGATGAGTAGCTACTGAAACATGTAACTATAATGAAGTATTTTATCAACAGTCTGCAACTATACATGCCATACTTACTAGCAAAGGTAGACAACAGGAAATGTTGCACAATTTAATTTTAAGATAGACACCGTATATTGCAAATTGTTTAAGGCGGAAAAGTATTGCGGTTGCAAAACTAAACTGTTATTCACGGCAAAACATTTGCAGTTGGACGGTAGTCTTGTATGGCCAAAGCCTATTGTATAGGTTATTTCACTGGAAAAGTTTTGCAGTTATTGGTCAATCTTCGAAAACTGTGAAACTTTTCCACCTCGAACGATTTGCAATATACGGTAACTTAATTAATACAAAATGATGTTTTGCCATCTACGTAAAAACCAAAGTTAAACTACTATTGCTATTATTATGAATAAACAACATGTAGCTGAATGTAAGGGCTCACTTACTAAGAGGCACACACAGCTGCCAATTTAATATTCAAGCTTTATGCTTCAGTTGCCTTAGTAACATAACTTTTTAGCAGTGGTTTTAACCTAAAGTTCTTACCTTCTTTTATACCCTTTATTATGCATACACCCGCTTAGTGAAGCACTCCGCCTTGCTGCTGTTGTATAAGCCTTGGAATGCCTCCTCTTATATAGAATAAACAGCAAATACTACATCTCCTTTGGCATGTACTCATGATGTGCTTTGTTACTAAGACCATGCCCATCCATAATATCAGCGGTAAGTATCATATAAAACAACTACTGGAAAGTTATTAATATCCTTAGGGGCAGACACACACACACACACACACACACACACGCACGCACGCATGTACACACACACACGCATGTACTCACACACTCACCCTCACACTCACACTCACACACAAACTTTGTGGACAAAAGAAATTTCAAGAAACCAGGTGTGAACCAACCCATGGCTGGTGTATACCTATCTTATCATCACTAATTGTCCCTATATGCAATACCAGTGTTAAAGCACTCTTACTAGCAGTAGTTATTATGTCATATTGTAAGCGCCAGTATCCTAATTAACTAGACAAGTGTGTATGAGGCATAACCTCAAGGTTGATATAAGCCACTTTGTAAGAAGTCATAGATATTCACTAGGCAAATGTAAGTAGCTATGTTGCTTGAGGCAGTTTACTCTGTGTTGTAACAGCACAATTAGTAAGGATATAATCAGGAAGTTTTCATTTCCTTTATGGCTGTGCTGCTCAGGTAAATATTTTTCTAATATGCAACATCAAATGTTATTGTGTATGTGTGTGTCTGTGCGTCTGTGTGTCTATTGGCTAGCTGTGTGTGTCTCTGTGTGTCCTTGTATATCTGTATGTGTGTATGTATCTGTATGTGTGTATGTCTGTGTGTCTGTGTTTGTGTGTGTGCATACTTGTGTATGTGTGTGCATGTGTATAGTATACGTATGTATGTATGAATGTAGAAAAAATGCTATGTGGCTATGTGTATGGTTTTTCCTTTTTAGCTGCTAGTGAGGGTGGAGCCAATGTTTTTGAAGTATCTTATTTCAAAAGTGAGTTTGCATAACAATGGTTCTTCATAGCTTTAAGTTAACAGATCAATAAAATTTACATGTTTAGTTGGCGGGCATCTGCATGTGAATAAATGTTTCATGTACAAATGTGAACAATGGGAAAAATGGATTCCATGCTAAATTTTCCCATTGTGCAGTCCAATTTATTGTATTTTTGTGATCACTGATCCATTTTTATTTAATTACTGAATATAAACCATATATCATGTTGAAACTATGTTTTGATCACAGGTTTTCTTTATGGGATTTAGTGTAGAATGGTGCATTATGTACTGTTGGCTCATTGTTGAATTTTTGACAGGTTATAAATTGTCAAGATATTTATCAGTTTTGAAGCCTGCTATTATAAACCAATCTCTGTATATGCTTAATTATCATACTGTATAACAGCCATTTGTCTGCTAGGTAATTCCATGGCTTTAGATCTATTGTACAATTATGCAATCCAGAGAAAGGTGATTATGTAACAAGGACAACTTCAATGATATCTAGTGCATGCATGGTTAAGGATAAACTTTCACTAAAGGTACCTAATCCAACTGATCACACTTTTAAAAACTCTTTATGTTATAGTTATATCACAGTAGGGATATGTTTGTTATTACATGAGTCCCAGGCTGAGGCGAAGCTGAGGACGAGTGTTAATAACAAAGATATCCTACAATATCCTATGACTACTGTGATATATAACTGGTTTCTATTCCTGAGTGGCTCCATAGCCTTTGTTACAGTAACTTACAAACATACTACAAACTGGAGATGATAACTACTCAGACTGGATGATAACTACCAGAAAGCAGTTATCACACAGTGGTATTGTAGTTATTATCCAGTACTGACCTTTGATGTATGGCTTCATTAGGAATAGAAAATGTGGTCATCATGTGTCATAGAACAAACACCTCCCAGTTGGCTGTCTTGTAGTGTGGCTAGCTAGCTATATATATTCACAAATCCAGAGGTACTCATAGCCTTACACGTGCTAGTGGCTTATGCATAATGTCCATAGTGAAACCAAAACTGATTTCATATATTGATGAAAAGCGCTAGCATCCTATGACTCAGTCATGTTGTTCAATTAAGTATAAAAATCAATATGATATCACAAGCCACATGTGACCTTGATGGTCTGATATGTTTAAATAGTCATATTGCTATGTAACCATATATGTACTAGCTATCCACTTGTGACCTAGTATAATCATATTACCATATATGCACAAAGCTTGATGATAGAATATTACAGAAGGAAATTTTTTGAGGTAGAAATTAAGAGCTCCTTATTTTTGTGTGACCATCTGTAGTGTTTAGTATAAGATATTGTGCCACTTTTCTTCTACTTAGATGTTGCATTATACGCTATATCCCACTGAAGGTCAAAAGCCGGGGAGTCAGAATTGTGCAAGCTTAATTTTTGAATGCACAGAAAGCTCCAAACCAGTAGTGACTTGAACTGCAGGCAACACACAATATACCTAACTGCCAAAAGCGCCATACGGCTCAGATCCAAAACTGCTGCTTTCAATCTGCATATAAACGGTAATGACATCTTGTGAAGACCAAAAGGGCTTAATAAGGCTTTGAAGTTTTACATCATTCGGTTTATACATACAATGGATGTTTCAGTGTTATTGGTTTCATTCACCCACTCATTGACACTTAAACTATGCAGTTTGTCTTTCAGTATACTATGCCTTCATTAGTGTTTAATATAATAGCTAGTGTATGGTTTATGTGGTTAATTTTATGTACTGTGAACCTGTGTAATATAAGCATCCTGGGATTGGTCAAAAGTGTCCTGATTATCAAAGATGTCCTGATTTACCAAAGACAAAGTATCTTAAATACAGGTGTCCTTATTTCAAGGGTCCATATTAACAGGTTTCACTGTAAACACATATGATGAATTGTATTAATGTTGTTGTTGTTGTAATAGGTAGTGCCTACTTAGCCCAGTCTCCACAGCTCTACAAGCAGATGGCCATTGCTAGTGATTTTGAAAGAGTTTTCACTGTTGGAGCAGGTAAGAAATCAATTTGCAATGAATTGGCCTTTGAAACGTTAGAACTTGCAGTGTAACACAGGAAGTAATTTAGGATCTATGTAAATGATTGGATAATAAAAGTATTTTTATTAAGGGCGAAACACATTTTCACAAAGAGTTCTTTGATTATTCATGATGCATGCACTAAGAAGAAAACTCATATCAAGCACTCTTAGCTATGCAGAAGCTGTATCATTTCAGTAATTCCATTAGGAACTTTTAATTCAAAGAATTAGTATGCCTAAGAAACAGTTTTACTAATTTCTAAGTTTGTTGTACAGGAAATGAACAAGTGGTTGAAAGCATTCAATATACGCACTACACCACTATGTACTGCACAGTTACTATACAAAAGTACACACAAGGAAATAAAATACATAACTACAATTTGGTAAAGTAACTAGCCAGCTAGCTATATGGGTATACGTATATACATACTTCAATGCATATGGTCAAATGTATGCACACAAAGTATTGTTGATATAAAAATCTCATTTATTATAGTTATGTAGCTGTAGTTGTAAATACAATCTTTACCTTATTTTAAAATTGTAAAAATATTTTTACTTAGCTACATGCAGGATCCTGTGTGTGGATACTTTAGGACTGGCCATAAACGTCTTGATTGGGATGAGGCTAAGCTAGCTGTACACTAACGTAGAACCTCTTATGGTGGTCCATACATACAACAATGATAACAAGGCCTGTTGTTCCCTATACTACTACAAATTTGGCACCGTAATTCATGCACAAAGAAGCAACACGTGCTTATGTATTCGATTACTGAGCTATACATATATAAAAAACAACGTTTAGTTGTTACCATGAGAAATAAGCAGTACAGATTACTTAGTCTCCATTGTTAGTGAACTCGTGGGCAGTATGGCTCTGAATTGTTCCCTTATTGTAATATGCATGGAGAGAGAAGGAAGGCTGAGATAAGAATAAGAAAGTGAGAATTACAAGAAGTACAGAAGCACTGGAACTAGAGATGATGCCCCTGTAGGTGTATGGCTATTCTTAGAGCTTTTCATTCAGATATTTCAAAGGCTAAAACTGTACCAGTTGTAGCTGCTGCATAGCTAGCTGCCATGTGGCCAGAATTTTTAGCGTAGAATTAAATTTGGCAGTTGGCGAAAGTAACCATGTGTCACCTAATTTTATTCTTCCAAAATGTAAAACCAAAACTATAGGCACTTAGCTGCACTTATTGAAAATGTGTTGTTTGAATAGCACGTTTGTGTTCCTTTACAAGTTATCAATTCAACAAATGTATTAGCTGTCTTTACCTACAAAGCTAAGTGGTTCAGAAGCAGCCATTTATGCTGCAAGCGATAGCTACTTGTAAAAATAGTGATCTGGCTACACTAAGTGATAAACCTTTGTGTATAACACTTTGTAAACCCAAAGATAGACTCTGCGATACATCATCGTGATAATTAGTACAACAGATATTTTTCACTTCACTCTACCTATGACCTCCATTTATCAGAATATGCACTTAGCTTTATTGTTTGTTTTACCACAGATTATGCACTTTACTGAACTCCTGCATCGCCAATGAAATCAGCCAATATTTAACAATACGGATGCAATTACCACTAATATTTCCAGCTTCATAGAAATCAAAAGCAATTACCACTAATATTTCCAGCTTCATAGAAATCAAAAGCAATTACCACTAATATTTCCAGCTTCATAGAAATCAAAAGCAACAATGTAATTAGTAGCTACTGAAAGAGGAATTTCCATCCACTTCACAACTAGCTATATGATAGTGTGGGGGCATTGCCCCACATTATTGTGGGGGTATTGCCTCCACAATAATGTGGGGCAATACCCCCACACTATTCCAAGTATTGCCCTCAGACTTGGAAAAGTGTGGGGGCATTGCCCCCAGACTATTCCAAGTCTTAGAAACATGAAGTTAACTACTTAAGATTTAGCTACCTGCAGTGAAGTCCTGTTAATGTAGAAATCGTGTTTGCATGATTGTGTTGTCACAATACATATTTATTCAGTAGCGGGGTGCATTAAATACAATGCACTATCACATGATTTGTTTGAATGAAAGGTCACTAGCTATAATATTTTAAACTCACCATTTTGAACTGATAAAGAATCATAACTACCATAGAACGGGAAAATTTTGTCGTTAAATAAATTTTGTAAAGGCCAATATTTTCCAAAATTAAATCTCATTGAAGTTTTTTAGTAACATAGTTCTTTTGTACTCGTACATAGTATACTTTCTGCTTTTACAAAATTAAAGCGTGCCAAACTTTTATCCTATGTTACTTTTTTAACGATGAAATTTTCCCAATCTATGCAGTACATGGGAAGACTGAAGGGCTAAATAATTGTGACAATCTGATGATGTATGCCAACAGCCCTCATGTGGGCTCACCATGATTGCATGAAAATGAACTCAAGTGCTTGTGCCCACAATCTTGAATGTGTTCCAGTGCCTACGCTACAGAACACCCACATAATTTGTGAAGGCCTTAAGTTAGCTCAGCCCTTTTAATAGTACAGTAAATTGATCTGACGAATCTGGATGCTTTGATAACTAGACAGATGCTAATGGCATTGTGAGATAAGCCTGAGTACACATAAAATATATAGTTTGCTGCATGTAGATCTTACTTATCCAGCCGGCAGTGGGGGTATTTACCCCCACTGCCTCCCTATTTCGGTGCCTATGTGTAAAGTGAACATGCTACTTTTAATATACAATCTGCATGATCAAATTGTATTGATAAAATACATCAAAGTACCAAAGACTACACTGGGACCAGCAGAAACACTTTATATGGAAGAAGTGGTACTCTGGAGACACATATTTTATTATCAAAATGAGATAACACAAAATGATGAGGTAAGGAATTAAACTTAGCCATTGATGTGAGGTAATCTACAGCATTGTTTTTATAGCCAGATCGCAATGTGTTGTATAAATACACACTTAAGTGAGAATCACGGACAAGAGATCAAACACATGCAGACACAAGCCTTGAAATTAGTATAACTATTACTTAGTATAATGACTAATATGTAGCAAACCAGAAGCATGTCATTTGACATTTAAAGTCAATGAATAAATACAGTCTTCTCTTGATAATACTTGATATTATGAAATATGTAATCATCACCTTGATTTTTTGTATTCAGAGACAACAGCAGAATAGCTATAAACTTACAACATAATGTAGAGTGTAGCTAGTGTTCATGGGAAAATCTCTTGCTAGTGAATATATAAGTTTAGCTAGCTAGTTAGCTGTATCTCTTGATAACTATGCCGGGAGATTCACAGTCCTTGTGTGGTAGCTATTAAGCTATAGCTAGCTACAATGTGGTGACCATGCTGGTAATAGGAATGACTTTGTGTGCCATATGGCTTGTGTCTACATGTCTGCATGACGTCTGCATGTCATGTCTGCGTGATTCCCCTACATGCAGGTGTGTGTATAACACATGCATTGTGACCTGGCTACATGTTACAATGCTGCATAATTTGTAGGTAGATCACCTCACATCTATGGCTGATTTTAATTCCTTACCTCATTTTTGTATCAGATCATGTATCTATTGAGTATTTACAACCTATTTATGCTGTGGCTTTACAGCCAGCTGGCTAGTTTTTTTTTCAGTAGAATTCTACTGCCCTATGGTATCTTAATGTATCTTGTCAATATGATATGATTATGTAGGTTGTATATTAAGTGTACCATGTTCACCCTACAGAACCACTATTGTAAACACCTACATAATCTGTATGTATATAGCTATATAGTGAAGGCCCAGAGGTAGCTCTTTATATAGTAAATTAACAAGTTGACCTGACAAATCAGGAGATGCTAATAGCATTGTGGGACAAGCCTGAGAGCACAATGGTCTGTTTACATGTAGACAAGAGTTAATAATAACATGAAGAGCCTCTACATTATTAACTCTTGGTGCAGACCTATACTTAGCTGGCTAGCTGGCTACTGGCTGACTGCGGTTTTGAACCAATCAGGTAGCTAGCAATTTCTTAATCAGTTGCAAATTTTGTAGCCAGCTACTGATTGCATTGTTGCTTTTGATTTCTCATAATTGCTACTAACAACTCATTGCTGCAGTTTGTACCCTTCAAATGTCTAAATAAAAAGCTTCTTAATTTTCTCAACCTTTCTTCTCCCTGCATACAACAATAAAAGAATTAGAAACAATTCAGTGTTATATTGCCTGTGCATTTGCTAACAATGGAGACTTAACTAGCTACTGCTTACTGGTACCAATCATATGGAAATAGGATTTTTGAGTTGCATAAGTACTTTTATATTTGCGTAAGTTTGTGCATGAACTAGCTACACTACTAAACTCACAATTGTGTGGGCAGGTCTATCATTTTCTTGCCTCTGAACCATCATAAGAAGTTTTGTTTTAGTGTACGGCTTACTCAGCCTCGCTCCAATCAAGACACTAAAGTCCCAAATCCCAGAGATATTGTCAAATTGTCACACTAAAGTCCCAAATCACAGAGATTTTGTCAAATTGTCTTGTTAATAATGCCCGCTATACGCTATATATTTATGTAATAAATGTGTGTTTTTTATATTAGCAAAACTTTGTGTGTTACTATACATTTGACCATATGTGATAAGTTTTATATGTATATAGCTAGCTACTTTGTCCTTGTAGCTAGTTAGCAATTTTTATTAAATTGTAGTTAGAAGTGTTCGTGTATTTTATTCCTTGTGCGTACTCTTGTGTGGTAACTATCGTACATAGTGTAGCTATATAGAATGCTTTTAAGTGCTTGTACATTTCCTGTGCGAGTACATATATGCAGAACATTAAATACATTGTATTACCATATTCTGTTATGTTATTGGCTTGGACAGTGTAGGGTTTGTAAATACAAGAAGTTTTAGTAGTAATGGATGTCTATTGCATGTAATCTGTACAATAATTGAGTGGTTATTTGTAGTTACATAAGCTGCTAGCATATATATACCGTATACGTGGTTAATTTGGCGGTGATTTAATTTGACGGTTTGGCAAATCTCGCAACGATCGCCAAATTAACTGTACGCCATTATCGAGCCATTTATACTGCAAGCATGGGTTTCGTTCCATACAGTACTGAAAATTGCCAATTTAAAATCCTACCAATAGCGTTATTTGAGCAAATCGTCAAATATTTGACTCAACAATGATTCTACTTATATGGTAGCTACCAGTACATGAGGATATTTAGCTAGGTAGGGTAAAACATTGATGAATGAGCTAGCTGTATAGCTAGCTAAAACTGATTCTAAATAGAATCAAACAAATGGCATGCAGGTTCACCAAAGTCACCCAATTTTTGAACACCAAAATTTTCCCATGTCGCTATAGTAATGCAGAGTGCTGGTGAGTTGCTTAGCTACTTCAAACATCTTGAAATATTGCTTATTTTGCTCTGTTTATCTGTTTGAATTGAGTGACATAGTTAGCATGTTAGGAATTCCTAGCTTGGTTTTGAAGGATACTTTGTAGTGTAATGTAATGGAGCTAGGCATGCTAGCGAACACATTTTGAATAGCAAAAATACTTTAGCTACAATCAGAATCTTAGTTTGAAACAATTCATATGAACTTAGTAGCTATATACTACATATTTAATGATACATACCTGAATCACCAAATAGCTACTAAATAGTGATATACCAAATGTCACGTATTAGGCCTCACATTATCCAGCTGTGTAGCCTTATGCATGCAAGTACCCACTTAATCACTTAAGATTTATTTATTCATACTACTTACCTTAATTTGTTACTATAACTACATTTTTGATAAGCGTGGGTGGCATTGATATCATTATCTGTATTTCCAGTATGTATTATGTATCCATCATTTTATTTCACAGAAGGTACAAAAATGTAACTAACCTGTGTAGTTAATGCTTGGAAATATTTGTTTGATTTTGTGCTTAATTTTCGTCACATGCACGAATTTTTTCACGTGTCAGGTCATCTATTTGCTATTGTATTTGTTTGTACTATCGCTATCACGTTCAGGCACACACATGCATGCTAGTGTAGTTAGGTCATATGATGCAGATGAGCTGACTTGTGACTTCACACCTTAAATCTAATCAAGACTGTCACATGCACAGCACACTTCAACCCATAAGAATGCTCAGTTGTAAGTAATCCACTGTATTCATGACTGCTGGTTATCATAATAAAAATATTATTGTTAGTTTCCAAGGAGATCATAACATAATTCAGGTGTGATTAATATAATTATAATCATGCAGTATGCTGTTGTGTCATTTTGTGCCTGAAAGTAATGCTATAATAAATGACCTCTGTAGGGGAGTTATTCTAAACAGCCATAAGCCACTGTGCTGTGGTTTATTAGCTAAGCTTTTGTATTTTGAACAAAACCTCTATAGAATTAAACTTAATTTGCTTTCTTAATAGTACTTAATGCATTTAATTTGAAGGATGAGGGCTGTTGTTTGTAAAGTGGATGAAACTTTTGTGATTCATGTGATATTTTGAGTAAAGAAGTTGATTGAGTCCATTGCCTGAACTGTTTAACTCAAAAGGTCATGCTAAAAGGATCCTTGAGAACAGTCTTGCATTGCCAAGAGCTCTGGAAAAGACAATGGATTGTATGACAATTAAATGGCTAAGCTGCGTATGTCTTACATGTGTAGATCATGTGTAGATCATGTGTCTTACATGTGTAGACCATGATTGACTACCTAAGATGGTTACAAATATCACCTTGTGATGTCAGGATGTCTGTACCACAAATCAGACAATTATGAGATATAGCCTATTAAGATAATCATCAGAACTTATAAGTCTACCTTAAACTAATTTTGGTTGCAGTTGTTTACTAAGTTTAGCACATTCATCTGCACTGGATCATTAAACAATTTTGGTTGCAGTTGTTTACTAAGTTTAGCACATTCATCTGCACTGGATCATTAAACAAAAATGGTTTCAACAAAAGCCAGGCCCACTGTCAACCTAAAGTGATTCTATTTTGAGTATGAGCTATGAGAAGTTTTGGGGTGGTACAATTAATTCTACAAGTTTATAAACTGTAACTACATGTGCATATATATGCTAATTCATCGTGCTAATTCATTATGCTAATTTATCGTGCTAAAGTGTTCCTTTAACAGCATGTAGATAGCTACTCTGAAACTTTTGTCAAAGCTCAGATTAGAGATTAAAAATAGAGATCAATCGTTTAGGGAAAGCAGTAACTAAATATTGGAATGAACAAGATCTGATGGTGACCAACTGGTAGGTATTTAATAACTGATACATTAGTAGCTTCTGGAGTCATAACGGAACTACAAATTCTAGGTTGACACATATTGTGTGCAGAAGTAATTAGTAACTGGGGATTAGTAAGATACAATTTCAATCTAATCAGCATGCATACTTTTAGTAAATGGATAGTCTGGTGGATGACAGTGTTAATAGTGCAGCGATGAGGTAAATGTGACCACCATGTAAGGTGGTTTGTAGGTCATTATGTAGTGATCAAGTGACATTATCGCTGCTACCAGACTCATTATCTCCCTACCATCCCATTGTTTTTGTCTACACTCGATGAATTTATTGTTTAATCAGCATGTATTTATAATTTAATAAATCTTTATTTGATATTGGCAGACCTATGGAAGTAGCAGTAAAGGCATGTTGAATAAATAGTCGCTAAAAATGAGCATGACAGGGGAAAAAAGAGTTGCTGGTAATGCCTCAATGATTGTACTAATTCATAAGGTTGTTATGCAATGTTATGCGCGGTTGATGATATAACGTTTCCAAGGTACCTTGGACTTGCCTAGTTTTCATGCATAACTTCATTGATTAAAATAATTGAGCTAACCATTGTTTTTATTGCAAAGGCATTATGTCTCAACATGTTAAATAATTTTATCTTCGTTGTGTCGCTAAGAACGCTGTGATAGTCACCTTTCAATCAGATTTATTTTCAAGTGCTGGATTTGCTTCATTCAGTACTTCATTCAGCACTTCACTTCATTCAGTAATTCGGTGATTCATTTAGTTTAACACTGTGTGGTACATTCTTGTGTTATTTCATCATAGGACCATTATAATCACTGCTTAGTCAGTGATTTTTGAAGAGTAGCTATGTAGAAATATGATTATGGCTTTACATAGCCATATGTAACTACAGGCTTTACATGTGGACAACAGTGAGCTGATTAAATTTCAAGGCTATGTGAAAGTTTTGCAGTTTAACTTCCCATCAGAACGAAAATGAAGTTAAGAAGAAACAAGTTGATGTTCTAATATCTAAAAACCAGGCATTGCATATATTGCTACCATGTATGGTCATTCTTTGTGACTAGTGTAATGATGCAGCAATACAGTGTTAAACACAAACATATACCTCAAATGAGTTTGGTTTGCGAAACCAGAAAGGTCATGGTAGAAACTATCTCGAAATATATAGAATACTTTACTAAGGGCCATACAGCAACATATACAATATTATTTTAAATTTAAAACGGGTTTTATTCTTTAGGTTTTTAGCTCCTTAGTACTATAACTGTTTTTACACAACATTATAATACTATTAACCTGAAGCCATTTATCTGCAGCCCAAGCCAGCTCTTCTATTAAATGGCTTGATGCACATATGTACGCCTACATCAATCACACACAACTTTATATCTAAAGCCCTCCGTCTTGTTACTTAACTACAGCTGTTTTAAACAATCATTCAAGTAACAACTTATAGGGCTATTTTCCATGACTCGTATGGATGCTTAGACCACGCCCACTAACAATACCGACTATAGCTGCCATACACAAGCCATAGAATCATACAGGGTTTATATCACACCATATCACGCCACTTGTTATTAATAGCCTGGGGGCAAACACACTCAAGCAAATGCGCATACTAACATTCGTGGACAAAGCAATTTAAGAAACTAGGTGCATGCCTGGTTTAATAAGGATCTCTGCTATCTAGTTAGCTATGCATGTGCTACGATGCTTGTCCACTATGTTAATAAGCTTTCGTTTATTATGTGATTATTGTAAAATTATAGATTAAATTACTGTATATGCATTGTAAACTTTTTGAAGCAATAGCTTGCACAGTTACAAAGTGAAACTTTAATTCAATGGAAAAGTTTTGTGGTTAGTCAACCTTGTCATGTAAGCAAAAAAGAAGATTTTTTGTGTATGCTAGAAAGAATACTTTCATGGATGACTAAAAAACTGTGCATGAAAACCAAAAAGGTTCCTCCTCAAATATTTTGGCATATAGTTAGCTAGATTACTATAATTATGGTGTTTACAGGGACATCAAAATTTGCTATAATCCTATCTATCTATAAAGTTGGTTGTAGTTAAGGTAGCTAGCTACATTTTTACAAAGTACATCACTGTACCCTATGTACAAAGTTATACCTCAATACGAGTGCAATATCTTAGTTATTACCCAAGTTCGAGAGACAAAGCCAAGGACGTGGGTAATAGCTAAGATACTGTATGAGTGTACCAATGATTTAGATCTACCACTGATAGTCTTCTTGCTGCCTGAATAATGTTTTTGTATTTCAAACAATTCACGCAATAAAAAGTATGCAAAAGCAACCCATAGCTATGCATATTATTGGTACTAATGTAATAAACACTTTCCTTAGCGATAACATTAAACTGGTATTAATACATTGTCTACCGAATCCTCTGGTATAATCTGAATCCTCTGAATCCTCTGAATCCTCTGGTATAATTCAATCAAGGTGATCATGGTTTCTTGTTTTTACGTGCTGGTATACAGTACTGGCATGCATCAGTTACAAATTACAGGATAGAATATAATGTTTTTGACATTGAAAGATTTCCACAATTTCTTGAAATGGAAGCCACATAAGATCAGTTTATGGTGTTCTTCCTTTACAACAACATGTGGATAGCTTCATCAAGTTATGTGATATTATTGCATTCTTTTGTATTTCCTGTATCATCTCATTCGTTAGATGTCAAGAGGAGAAATACCGTGACAAGCAAATTGATGCAGACTATTAAGTTGAATTCTAGCAAACATAGCTGCTTGACTTAGTGTTGAATTCTCCAATCATGTTGCGGTGATCGCTTATATAGTTAATAAAAAATGTAAAAGAAATAGTTCCTCATGCAGCATTATATTTTGGTTTTTTGCATGGTCTATGAAGTGATATAAGCAATAGAGGAATGAAATTGGACACTATAGCTTTCTATTCCTGGTGTAAATTATTTACTTTATCTGTTCATATCCAGAAATTAGAAAACCACATTATAAAAGTATTGAAGCTTTCTTGTACGGTATATATTTCCACAGTGAGTATCAACATTATGTACATTAAACTATAATTTTTTCATATTGAAGCTTGCACATGCTTAACCTCTACACTTTCAGATTGTTGGTTGGGGCTTCCATTCATATAATTATGGTATTTTATTTAATATGAACTCTAGTATACGTTAATTTGTTTACATCTAGAAATTTACTAGAGAGAAATCTAGTGTAAATATTCACACCGAAAGCTTCCTTGAATGGTATGTGTGCAGTAAGTGTTATACCGTATGTGGTATATTTGGTGGTGGTTTTAATTTGGCGGTTTGGCGAATCACGAAAGTATTGCCAAATTAAATGTACAACATTTAGGCTGTAAACGTGGGTTTCTTTTAATACAGTACTCAAAACCGCCAATTAAAAAATCGCCGATTGCATCTTTAGAGCGAATTGCCTTCGACTTGCTAATAATTGTACATATATGGTATTAGGCAGATTAAGATATGTTCTATCCCAGTGTGTGGATGAATCAAAGGAGAAAACTGCAGTATATGGTAGTTAAAGCCCAGCTATAACTTTTTTTATTGCCCAGTAGACTGAAATACGCATTCCACACATACCTAAAGCTGTTTACTTAGCACATGCAAACACACTTGTAGGATGTCTTTGTTATTTATACCTTGGCCTTGACTCTGCTTCAGCCTCAGGTAATAACAAAGGTATCCTACTCGTGGTGGGGTTTAACTACAACTTCTAGTTAATTTTGGTAGTTAGCATACAACTACCAAAATTCTATATAGAGCCCTTGTAACTCAAAAATGTTTGATTGATATTGTGGTTTAAAGGAAGTTATGGGATTTGCAGTGTATACATTCACACATATGTTATTTTACTTGTCTTTTGCTAGTATTTAGAGCTGAGGATTCCAACACACATCGTCACTTGTGTGAATTTGTGGGCTTGGACCTAGAAATGGCTTTCTATGATCACTACCATGAGGTGAGTAGAATTACAGGTAACAAAATATTTGATGGGACATGTTCTTGCTATGCCTGTTACTGGAGTAGCCATTAAAACATAATATGTGACCCCCTAGCGAAAACCAGCATAGTCTGCACCTCATTTAATGGTTTGTAAAATTTGTTAGGAAAAGCACAGAATTTATATACTCTCAAGAGTAATTATAAACTTTATCTCTGCAAATTTGAAGTCTCTGTGTGTCGTAGTTCCAAACAGATTTTATAAGCCATTAAATGACCAGAATCTGTATCTATGCTGGTTTTCACTCATAAGATCACATGGGTTATCTGCATGATTAGCACATGACATGTTATTAATAATATGTACCTGTGATACTTACATTGTCTTACAACTGCCATAATTAATTACCACAAGTTTAGAGTTTATGTTTCAATGATAAACAGAGCTCTGTAAGAATAATGCATAGGTTGAATACTACTAGCTGAGGAACTACAGATTACTTAGGAATGGGAAATCAAACCTAGCTATGTGGGCAATGACGTTTTAAGGCTTGTTCCAAAACCATATAAGGCACTAAATTAAATTTTCTGTTGAGTGTTAGTAAGTTCTTTTTTATCCCTAGGTTTTCTTTACATAGTTCAGTGGATGCCTAGCAACCTCAGGATACCTTTGCTACGCAATTTACTCCTATGATCTGTTTAGTTGCTATTGGTATATCCTTTTGGTATATGCCACTGTTTACTTGCTATGGAAATTAATACAGAAATTAATATTTCATCTTCTACTATGATTTAATTAATCCGTTGTGCTCATTTGTGGTGCCCTTAAACTGCTAATATATATATTTATTGTATTTTGCGTGGACGGATCAAAGGGTACAACAGTTCTATAACTACCATAATGTGTCAATGAGGTAGTTATAGAACTGTGGTTCTAATGACACATTTTTATCAAAGAAACATATTTGTTTATTCATTAAATGTGTTAAATTTCAAAGGAATGTCTTCTGTTAATGCATCCTTAAGTACTAAAAAACTTTGATATCAAGGTAAGGCCAAGAATTAGCTAGCTATAACCTGTTATTCAGGGGATGTCATGTATCTAAATACTTCATAATTTAAGGATAGCTGCATAACAGTGTACTTTTAGGTAAGTCTCAAAATTTTCTTTGAATTTGTCACTTGGCCACCTTTTTACTGAGATATATGATGCTACAAAAAGGTGGCCAAGTGACAAATTCAAAGAAAATTTTGAGACTTACCTAAACGTACACTGTTATGCAGCTATCCTTAAATTATGAAGTATTTAGATACATGACATCCCCTGAATAACAGGTTATAGCTAGCTAATTCTTGGCCTTATCTTGATATCAAAGTTTTTAGTCGCAAGTATAGCTATGTGTATACTTGTAGTCAGATAACTGCTGCTTCTGATTGGCCTCGCCTTTTTTGCACCCTAGGTGTTTTTGTTTAGCATATCACTACTTTTTGTAAAAATTAAGCTATACAGAACATGTATAGCTGTATGCGGAAAGATTTTTGTAGATAAGTATATAGCTACTAGCTACATGCTCACTGTATACTTCAAGCTCATGTAACTTTACATTACTCTAGTGTATATAGTGAATTGTATTGGATATAGCTATTGCTAGCTCATGCTTGGACTTTATTATATGCCAGCATTATGCTACATGTAATGCTGTTATGAAATTTGTATATAAATGGTTTATCACACACACATACTAATGATTTATTGAATGCTCTATTAGAGTGTATTAAGTTTTACCTGTATAAAATTATACACATTGTATTTTTACTTACATACCTAAACTGTTTTATCCATCAGACATATAGTCAACTTTTTATTAACTGTATGTTTTTTTTTAATAGAAACTGGACTTGAAGGAGTATACATAATTTTACATGCACTTTTAACACCAAAAACAACTTTAAATAAATGCACGTATGAACTAGCATGCCAATATAGCTAACTATAGTGTGTTATAAAAGTTGTGTGCCTGAGCATCACAAGAAGTCTCATTATGCATTGCAGTGGTAGCATAGTTAGCATATGTAAAACATGAGGAAGTTATTTCTATATTATAGCAGCCCTATGGTTTCATTAGCACTGTACTAGGTATGTATTGCAATACGCACTTATTTCAGCCGGTATGCATATAGCCATATTTGTGGTAGCATGGCTAGTTTTCACACTTCTCAGAGCCATGATATAAATTATTCATTGACTTCAAATGTGAAACAGTATGTAAGAAAATCAAGTATGGATAACATGTACTTGATTTACTGAACCAACAACATGAAAAAACCATTTAAATTCTAGTTCTGCAAAACTCAACATAACTCATAAACAAAATAATAGTTTTCCATGAAAATGCAGAAACAAAGTTCACATTAACATATAAGTCTTCTATTAAAATTTGAAGATCAAATGACAGTTGAGTTATGAGTTATAGAATCTTTTACTCTGCTGTGTAAAGTATGCTCTGGAATAATATTAAGTGGCAGGATAATTCTGAAAATTGCTGTACTTGTAGAGTATGCACAAGGTAAAAGGTAGTACCAGTTTTACTGAAATCTAGTAAGGCATGGCTGAGATACGAGAAAAACAAGTATACTAAATAAACTAATCCACAAACCGCAAGCCATTCACGGGGGCCAAAGGGTGTGCGAAGAAAATAAATTAGAATTAGAAAAAAAACGACTGCCAGTTAAAATGTTTTGCGGTTAAACAATCGACTTTGGAAGGCCATAAAAGAGCAGTGACACGACCGTTTCGGATGAAACTCGCTACAAAGGTCGTTCATAACATAAAAGGTATTAGTAATATAACAGTTAACTATCATTGTGTATATTACTCGAGTTCTGGCTGTAGTCACGGAAACCATCGTCAAAAATCTCGGGTTGGCTGGTTCTTCAGAACAGTTGGGCCGATATATTCCATCGTTGGGATGTTGATTCTACTCAGTTGGAACTTGCTAGGTCTGTAATTAAGTAAGCAAAACTGCTATAGTGGCTGAGTTACAGCATTTTAAAATTTTAGAGCTGCCATCCGTGTAAATACTCACTGTAGTGGTCGCGTGGGCCAGAAGACGCGCATGCATGCTGCTTCTTCTTGGCCTCGCGACTCACTACCGTGAGTCTTGATATATATATATATATATATAATATATATATATATATATATATATATATATATGCGTATGTCATGATTTTTAAGGTTTTGACAGTTGACTGTCATTAAATACGGTAGTGCTGAGTAAAAATTGACATGAAAAATGACATCCAGTTTTTTCTGACTTCTAAACATACTCAAATGTATGCTTTATCCAAGATTAGCAAACTCCATGACATATGTTGGTAACACTGTATTAATCCTGTGTTTCTATAGCCACAATAGTTTGATCCCTATACAGAAATATAGAATTCCAAGCATCTTTATCTTGTCCCCCAACCAGCCTGCTGGCCTGCTGTAAGACCCACTAACACTAGTACATGCAGCAGAAAATATTTGATATGTCATCTGAGATCTGTTGTTTTTGTTTATTGCATTGTGATGTTTTCTTTTATCATTTCTTATTTTTCTCCCTCTTTTGAGTTGCTACTGCAAAGGTTTCACACATGCAGAGCTTACGATAACAGTTAGTCATCAACTGTTTTCTGGTTAAATCAAGTATCTGTCCGGCCAAACCAAATTTGGCCTGACAAATTTATTAATCAAATTGTCACTGAATTTGCAAAAGAAAAATGAATGTCTGGACAGTTTCTCCTTATCCATAAGCACTGTCATTGCATTTTCAAATTATGCAACTACGAAACTTTTCTCTAGTATATGGTAGACTATTGCGACTTCTGCACAATAATTTTTATGTTACATGATAATAGTTTAGCTAGCTAGATGATTTGGGCAGTTGTAGTACAGCTGTTTTATCATGCATGTGTGTTATTTTTATTAGCCAACACCTAATCATATGTAGCTGTACTGTGGTTCTACTTTTTCATGGTCAAAATATGTGTTGTTACTTAATTTGACGAAAATAGAATGATGCAAAATAGTTTGCTTATGAATATTTTTTATTTGGATAAATAGGAAATGCAATTATTATTGCACACAAGCCGCGGCTATCGCTATTTTTCATCTACCAGTGACAGGTAGCATATGTAATGATGGCATATTTACCCTTTTTGTTAACCCTGTCTCAAGTAGGATAACTTTTTTGTCGCAGGGTGCTTAAATATTATTATGACCTTGCTCCGTTCTGTGCATTACCAATCACTCCTGCTTTCAGGTAGTATTTTACCTACTGTTTTCTCCCAGATGTAGTGACAAGCACTGAATTCTCTATCACCCAGCAAGCGTCTATTGCAATTATTTGTGCTCAAATATGACAAAATCTAAAAATAATGAAACTTGAAGTATTTTAGGCACAAAAGTGGAACTACACAATAGCTATATCACTATTATCATTTCACAATGCTTTTCCTGATTTCCTTTTTTCATAGTAGCGTAAGTTGCCAAGTAATCGGATCAAAAAGTAACCCAACTTTTTCACCAGTTAAAGTACCTTATAGTGCACACAGTAGCCTTAATACAGCAAGTAGATAACGTAGAATAATGTTATGGTGTATAATTCCCGCAAAGCAAAAAGATGATGTAATAATCGCAACCTCAAATATTTTGCATGAAACCAATTACCAAAACCCGTACCATTAATCGGACCCCCATTAGCTACAATATGCCAATAATTGACTTGCCATAGCCTGCAGTATGTCAATTATCGGTTTAAGAATAATCTACTTTACTGTTGTTCTTTCTATTCATGTAACAGTACTATATCTTTTCTACATAAAGCGATGGTTCACAAACCTGTTTTTATTCCACTTTCAAACAAAGGATAACGATACGCATGTGTATGTGCATTCATGGTCACCAAACGATGGTGACAGAAACCAGCAAAACGATTAACTTTTGGGGCCGTTTTGTTTATAACATGGTTATATATTGGATAGCAATCCTATTCATCGGTATAACGTTTTTCTATTGGCAAGTTTTCTTGAGGCAGGTTGAAGCAACCAATAAAACAACCACCCTATTAACCCGTTTCACTTATAAAATGACTTTACATTGATTAACAAACTTGGCGATGGGCATAACTTTTCTCTAATGGCAAGTGCTTTTCTTGTGGGAGATTTCGCGCAAACAAACGTGTTTGTTTTGATATGCGTCAATCACGAATGTGTTTGCTTGGATATGCACTGCTTTTGTTCATTTGATAATTGGCTGTGCAATCCAATATCCACTAATTGGCAACTTATTCTAGATCAATTCCTGTACTTTTTATGTTTGAAATGTTTACTGTACTCACAATATAGTACTTAGATATTAAATACATTTCAACATTGATGTAGTAGTTCACTGTATTAATTTATAGGTAACAGATGTGATAGGAGGTATGTTCATTAACCTGTTCAAAGGATTAGAATCTGAGTAAGTGGTTTGTACTTTTGTTTGCTTGGTATCCAGCCAGCTACTAGTAATACCATGGTAAAAGTGTGTACACACTGACATAACAGAAGTAGCATACAAGTTTTAGAAATTTAGTAGTGTAATATGTATGCCTTCACATATTAAAGGTAATGTTTATTTCTAATGTACATCATCATATACGTATATACTGTTGTAATACTATTATAAATGAATTACGGCAAGAGATAATAATATAAGAAAGGGAGAGTGTCTAACGCTCACTAGGCCTGAGTAAAATGAGTGCGTAGAATGAATGGCTTCTGGCCAGATGCGTTAATTGCATGAAAGGACAAGTGGTTGCGCATGGCGCTGAATCACGACATTGATACTGTTATACCCTATCGAGACTTGCTGTGCTTTTCGAATCTTCTCTGCTCAAGTTATGGCGTATTCGAGCCTTGAAGCAGCCGTAGCGAAGATGTTTCTTCTTTGTTGTACTATTTGAGTGTTCTCCGCTTAAGATATAGGGCGAGTCGATTCTCGAACCAGTCGTAGCGATTGGCAGTGAAAGATGATTCTTCTCTGATGATGATTCTTCTCTGATTCTCACATTTCTTGAGTCGTGCACTGGAGTCGCCATTGAACCATTAAATAAATATTGATTTTGTAAGGCCAGTTAAAATGTGTCTATTGCAGTTGTTAACACTTTTCAAAATTACAAAGGAGTACGATAATACCCGGGATTACTCTACGCGCTCATTTTACACGGGCCTACTGAGCGTTAGACACTCTCCCTCTCTCTTATTATTGACTCTTGATTACGGTATAGTGATACTAGAGTTATATCACAGGAAAACTCTTTAATAGAGTGTACATCAGAGAGCTATGGATAAGCACGGGTCTACACACTGTGTTAAAAAAAATTCAAAGCATTTTCCCAACTTTCAAAATTCAATCACAAACACTCATCAATTACGCTGCGGTCAGATGAAAAGCAAGTGAAGTGGAGAGTCGTATATAAAGCATTAAATGACTTCTCACAGTTCAAGCACCACATATTATTTTTGCCAGTATATTATAGCCTGCTGTTTGTACCAACTCAATGCCCTTCAGTGGGTCAAGTTTTGAATGGATAGATGGAATTAGCTATCTGGCAATAAATAAGTTTTCTTTGCCTATACTAGGTGCTATAAACTGTACGGGATGGTAGAAAGCCTCAAGGTGGTAGGTTATGGCTTTCTAAAACTTAAGATAGCCAAATAGCTACATAGCATCTATCAAATGAGAATTGACACATGTACCTGAATCATTTTTGATTTTCAGATCCATAGTACTTAGAATTATTAACAAGCTCGAAGTAAACAAAAGTATACACAACAGAATATTACAGTTAACGTATGTATACATGGAATGTATACTCAGACTGACTCTGTGATGCTGTTAGTATTGTCAAGCTAATTTTCAATGGCCACAGGAAAATTATATTGCATCCACAGAACCTACCTATTGTGTATAAGTTATAACACAGGCAAGAGTGCTTAGCCATACACATGACGCCCGAGGGTGCACAGCACCCGAGGGCGAGTGCATAGCTATATATCAGGCAAAGCATGAGTGCCTGTGTTATAACTAATATGTTACATTTCTGGCACTCTAAAAATCTGCCCAAACTTGGTGGAAAATGTTTAGATGGCTTATATAGTGACAGATGCGGATTATGATAGTGGGAAGGCTTCTATAACGTTTCCCAACATTTCTATGACGATTCCTATAGTACTCATTTTGATTGTGGGATTATATTACCATTGATAAAGCATTTGAATTTATATTCTTACAGCCGTTAATGGTGAAGAATTCTGTCAGCAGACTAAAATAGAGTGAGTAATTGTATGAAATATAGTCGTTACAGTAATAGTGCATACTATACAGTGGCACTCTTTATATAGAATAAGAAAATACTTACCCAAAATAGCTTCTTATTGTTGTCTAGTCTTCTGCTGTTGACTTTCCATCGTTATTACTGGACTTCACTAAGCCCTCAAAAACTTCAAAATTAAAACCCATAGTCGAAATTGAGTTGGTGGTGGCTATATATAGTGCGGATGTTTCATCTTGCTATCAAACAGTTTGAGGGATTTGTGGAATGGCTTACGAGATATATGCACTAATATCAGTGCATATATCTTGTTAACATTCCAGAGCCAGTACAGTATCACATTTATGCACTGGCTTTTCCCTTTGATCTGAGCTGTAAAGTGTTATATACTGATTTACGTACATTCAGTATTATTCCCTTGTATTGGCACACTTTGATTGAAAAATCATGTAGCAATGTGCCACACAAACATTATACGAGGAAGCCATTAAGTTTTTGGATTAACCTTTCAAGCCACATAAGCCACTAGCAAATCTCCATGCATGCTTATGTGTATAAACTCTCATAACACAATAACCTATTACTAGACAGATGCTAGCAGCACCATGGAGAAACCCTGTGGTATGTGTTTGTGCAGCTGGAAAGCTCTACGCCTGCATACTGGAAAGCCTGGCATGCTTTTATGCAGCTGGAAAGCTCTACGCCTGCATATTAACACAGCTGGAAAGCCTGTAGCATGCTTTTATGCAGCTGGAAAGCTCTATACCAACACAAGCCATATGGTAGAATTGAAGCTGTATGATAAAGGGTGGTCACAGGTATAGCTTATGTTCTCTTCATCTCACCATCCATCTCAGTGATGCTGGTCAGTGTGTTGTCATATGAAAGAAGCATCGTAATTGTTTATGTGAAGAACACATGTCCTTTTTCAGTTGTTGCACAATGGGATCTCATGTATAAGAAATGCTACTACAGTAGAACCTGTGTATACCTGTGTATACCTGTGTATATTAGCTAGCTATACATGGACGATTGTATACGATTGTTTTATAGTCACTTTCATTATCAGCAGGAAAACGGTGGCCACCCTATGCATATATTGCTACAAGTTTATTTCTCCACAATGGCGCTGCTTTTCCTAACAAAAGTTACCTCATTTTAAAGTACACACGAAGTAGAATCTACTTATCCCCTGCATCCCAACATGCCCTTTGGTAGGTTTTTTGTATAATGACCAATGGGCTCATGTGACAATTATTTCGATCACGTAATGTTAACTAATGTGACCTTGTCCTATCCCCCTGATGGAAAGCAATGGTGGAAGAGGCTAACTGATATTGCTACGGTTAGCCAGATAAACTTCCTTTATGCATCCTGAAATTCATTGCTCGATTTCTTGTAGCCTGAAGACACCAATAACAAAGTGATGGACTTTTCCTGATAATTAACCTGCTAACAGCACAATTTTAATGCTTTTCATCCTTTAAACATTTTTTAAAATTTTTTTGTGCATTGAATCCTTGTTTTCACAGGTTAACTATGTTTCTGCACTGGTAGTTCTATCATTGATGCAATGTGTGTTTGTTATTTTATGTTATTCACATTATTTCATTGGTCCATGAAACGGATATTAACTTTTCAAAATTATGTTGAATATTATCTATTATAATGCCCACTGCTATTGCCTCATGGTCATGTTTCTAAAAGTTAATAAACATGTTGAATGCAGAAAAATCCCGGTCTAACGGTGACTTGAGCCCCAGGCAACATGCAAACTAGGCATGCAACATGGGATCCACACACAGACTAAAACGAAATTTTCATCTGCATTCACCATGCTTAAACATTACTGACTTCTTGTGATTAAGAAGTTAACTTTCTAGGTCTGTCCTTTATAGCTTTTTATACAGGGCCCTTAGGAAAAGAAACTTCATAAAATTTCCACATATTAAGGCATGAGCTAGGTATGCATCCTCTGTGCGTTTAAGTGTGGCTATTAAGAAATCATGCTAGCTAAGTTGACAATACAAAATGTTTATTTAAACTAACAATTCTTTCAATTTAATCACATTAGTATCTGTAGCTGATTGTTGTGTGATTCTGAATGAACTGGATTAATTTGTAACTGCTAACGTCAATACCATCTCAATTCTGGCTTCATTTTTGAGATATCATAGCTACTTGTTTTTTGGAACTTTACCCTGTTTATGCTTAGATTTCTGATGCCAAACTCCTACATGACTAACTTGATATCATAACTTGTTTATGACCCTGCGAACCACTGTACCTTTGTGTTTTGAACTCACATGAGAAAGCACAGTAGCTACAAAATATGTAATGATATTGTCATGATCATTTGTGACTGTATCCATGAAAACCATACTTAATGGCACATTGGTATTTCAAGAAATACTAATTTGAAGTAGCTATTAGAACTGCTGTGGTTCTATTTTAGCCATGCCAGATTTACAGTATAGCTAACTAAAGTAGTTATTTAGCTAGTGTTTTATAACTATTTCTGCTAGCTGGCTAACACTGCTGGATTTTGAGCAACTTGTTTCACAGCTAATGTGTAATATCACGAGTGGCATATATGAGGGGGTGAGCGGGTGGAGTAGTCTCGCTGCCCAGACTGCTTTTTTCTTTTATATTGGGGAGGGAAAAAAGAAAAAAGTGGTCTGGACAGCAAGACTAGCAGGTGGGGTGGGTGGTGGGGAGGGTGAGCAGTTGGAGGCAGGTTATACCTTCCACAAGAACATGGGTAGCAGTGCTATGATAGGCCAAGACAGGCATTGCAAACATTCTTCATAATGCCGTTCACTGGTTCCACAAGACCACAAAAGTACGTGAAATAAAATATCAGCAATCCAATGTATTATCGTGATTTATTATCAGTTAATTATTTTATCAGCACTTCTCTAGTTATGTAACTTCAAAATGCTACTGATGAAGTAACCTGTATGGATATCCATTGAAGAATAGTGGCTACTACTTTCCTGCCACCATCCTTGTGTGTATAACATGACACTAAAATTTGATGTGATATTTGTATAATTGTTTAGGCATGATTCTATGATAATTAACTTACTTTTCGACCATTACGTAAACACGCCAGCATACATATTTAAAAGCATACCTTGTGACTAACCTAACTGTGCCAAGATACGAACTGAAATTAAAGAATTACAACCCAGGTTCTGGAAAAGAAGTGAGCTATGCATAATTATCATGTAGCTATGTTTGATGCAAACAAATGTGTTCGTTAGATCACACTACGGATTCCAACTGTCATCTTTACTTTATCTATATTAGCTAATAGCTAACGGATTATGCTCGCTATGTATTTTGAGAGAGTTCTTATGATTAGATGCCATGCACTTCTAAAGAGTTACCTCTTTAAAAATATCCAAAGCTATAATTGTAAGGAAGAATTCCCAGCAAATCATGTATTTACCGTAAATCCAGAAATGTTCACGAGTATTTAACCTTCACGTTTTTCGCGAATGACCGTGATTCGTGAAAGTTACATGTGTAAAAAAGGATTAATGATATGGCATTCTTGCTCTTGAGCCACCAAACCGTGAAAGCTTTACTCGTGGAGTCGGTATATTGGGCTAATTCACGAAAGTTTAGCTATACCTGTGTAATTTTGTGGATTTACGGTATAGCGGGAAATTTTTGCTGGCATTTTGCATACATGGAAGCAGAATTCTTACAGCATAGTCATGTTACTTTTAGCTATATATTTAGTACAGCTAGCACAACATTTTACATATGGTAAAGAGCAACACTGTGCGACTCTTTATATACACTGAATATATAGTTAACTCCTAATGTCCAATTTTGAACATAGCTACTTAGCAGCTATCTAATCATTTATATATTACTAGCCACATTTCAAGATGCCACTGCATTGTTTTCCAAACATAAATCTATAGTTATTCTGTTACGAAATAGACACTGTGGTGAACTGTTGTCTACTACTTACTTCAGTTGCTTAACCAGTATAGTTAGTAGCTATTACAAATGATTGTATTTTCAGTGTATTGTATGTATATGTGTTTGCATGCATGAATACATGTGTAAGTGTGTGAATTTGTGTGCATACAGGTTGCACATGTGTGTGTGTGTTTGTGTGTGTGTGTGTGTATGTGTGTGTGTGTGTGTGTGTGTGTGTGTGTGTGTGTGTGTGTGTGTGTGTGTGTGTGTGTGTGTGTGTGTGTGTGTGTGTGTGTGTGTGTGTGTGTGTGTGCATGCATATGTGTGTGCACATGTGCACAGAAGGTTTTAGCAATTGTCTTCATTACTCAGGTGTGCAGAAGAAATAGCGACCGTTTACAAGCAGTATCCAGCAGAACCATTTAAATTCCTGGAGCCAAGGTTTTCTCTATATAACAAATTCATATGTGTTACTAAGCCAGTATCATGTACATTTTTAGCTATGACCAATGCATATCCATGTAGCTATGTAGTGATGTCTGTTCCCATTGTGTGGCTTTACACTGTCTCTGTGAATGTAGTGATTATATGCCATTTATAGTGGTGGATTACAAGTGTTAATACCATGTAATGTGCCTTAATAATTTTTCACAATGGATTCTGTTGTACTCAAATGGGATGGTAATTAATGTGATTATGCTTTATTCCATAAGTTTCTATTTCAAATTATCCCCCAACAGAAATTTATAAAGATTTTGATACACCTAATTTGATTCTTAACTGGTGTTGTTATAATCCATGCAGCCTTATGTTAACATATCGTGAAGGTGTTGCTATGTTACGAGATGCTGGAGTTGAGATGGGAGATGAGGATGACTTAAGGTAATGAAGCCTCAGACAACAACAACTATGCTAAGAAGTATTTGTGTCTAACTTTGTTACTATAGAATAGTACTGTATGTTTATGTGGTGAGGGGTTTCAACAGACATACATATATCCTACACAATGTAATCTCATTTACTGTTATTTTTGGATTTACTTTAAAAGTACTTGCTTGCTATGCTATCAGTTAAGCTATCCAATTATTCATGTACTTGAAGTTGCTGCTGTCTGTAGCTAAGTCTGTGCACATTGGGATAGATGACAACTCAACGCAGATGACTTAATTTAGTCTAAGACCAAATTGTATCCTTATATTGTATATATCCTGCATTCTTCTGTCACTCCAGTCAGACACTTTGTGGAGTTTAGAAACTTGATTCTTCATTCAAACTCTAATCCTATATTAATTTTTAAATAGTGTCTCTAATAAATGGTGTACACACCCAAACACTCTTGTGTGTCATCAAAATGGATGTGGGTATTGTCTTTACATGCATTGCACTGGATACCTTCCACATGAATTTCTCTACTGGAATGTAGTATGTTCGGTTGTTAGTACCAAAACAAGTATAGTTAGTATTACATTACTTCACTGACAGATGATCTCAGATTGCTAGCTATGTCACTACACACCATGGCTGCATTATTGTTGCCATCGCATTACTTGTTTAGTGACTTAGTAGCTCCGCCGAGCTGATTTTTAGTGTCTCAGTTTCCCTACTAGTTAGCTACAATATCTTAAACATTGCCTTATGGTAGTAACCAAGTATGTTAGTTAAATGATCGGTGATTGTATTACATGAAGAAGCTATGGTTCAACTTCTGAACTGTAAGCACCGCTCTTTTAAGGAATGGTATATCACTCTTTTACGGAATGGTATTTATTTTTTAGCACTCCAAATGAGAAGTTACTTGGAAGGCTAGTGAAGGAAAAGGTAAGTAATGCAATTAGAGCAGTCTAGGGTGTGGCTAATATTTTGTCTTCTTTCGTAGTATGATACTGATTTCTATATCCTGGACAAATATCCTCTGGCAGTGAGGCCATTTTATACCATGCCGGATCCAAAGGACTCTGTAAGTACTACCAATAGTATCATATTTTGTATCTATCTGATATGCTATCGTATTTGATTTCATACTGGTTATTTTGAAAATCAATTCCATATTAGAATTATGTTGTGTTTTCAATTCCTATATTTTGTATTGTTATTTTTTAAACACTTTATTGTATGGATTATTAGATTATGCTCACTGAGAAGCTAAAGATAACCATATCTAAACTATTAGTGTAACAATACTGTTTCATTATACATTGCCTGGGTGGGTGGTGATGTGATTTTGGGTAATGTTTTATTAAAGTTGACTTTTGTGTAATTTGTTAATGGTTAGGTAATCCTATTAGTTTCATTTTCATCACTTACATCAGCCTGGAAAGATAATCTAATGTAATGTAATATCAATTGTAAATATGTGGTGTGATAAAGTGATAAAAGTTCATGCTAGGTTTCATTTTTCGTTGTCATTGGAATTTTGTTGAGATGTGAATGTTTTGGATTTTAATTCCAAGCCATTTTATTTACTTTCATCAAACCAACAACATAAAATGTGGAGAGTTGTTGTTTCTGCATACCATCTTTACTGACTGCAATGGGTTGTATCTTGCAGTGAAAGATTGTTGTGAAGTTTGGAGTATCATTTTGCTGGCCCCAAAGGGTTAACTGATTGATGCTAATGGCTTTATTAATTACTGTAAAGATTTCTATGGTTATGGCAGCCAAAAAGCCAGTGTTATTGGGAATGATGTAAGGTTTTTGCCTTCTAAGTATACCATCACTTTTACATGAGAAATAACTTGTATATTAATGACTTCTGTTGTTATAGAGAAGTTCAAATTCATACGATATGTTCATAAGAGGTGAAGAAATATTATCTGGTGCCCAGCGAATTCATGACCCACAGTTGCTGACTGAACGAGCTAGACTTCACAATATCGGTTAGTTTCTATAGTACTTTTTATCTACTAAAAATGATTAATTCAATCTTTTGTAAGCACATTTGATTTACAACTGTACAGCTGATAGTTTGCCTATGAAGTGGTGAACAACTTACAAATATGCTTACTAATGGATTGATAAGTGTCAATTAAAAATAAAACAACCAATTCATCACCAATAATATCATTAGTGAATCTAATCAGCTAACTAAATTTTCACTCCCTTGCATATTACAAAAATAAAACTTCTAAACTGATTACATAACATGCAAAATTATGTATTTATGTAAGTAAAGTACACTTTTTTAATTGTGCAGATTTATACACCTGGTCATTAAATAAGTTGATTATAGCTGATACTAATTGTATTAGCTACATATATCAAAATTTACAGTGTACCGTATACAGCAAAACATTCAAGGGGGGAAACTTTCATGGTTTTTGCAGTTTTTCACTCAATTGTGAATGTTTTCGCACGAATCATGGCCTTGTCGATTGGCAATGTAAGTCTACAAGCATGCTAGCGTGAAAGTTTTCCCGCGAATGGCAATTTTGTGCCCTAACCGCGAAAGTTTCCCACTCGAAAGTTTTGCCGTATACGGTACATCCTGTGTGTAGCTATGGAGATTTCGAGTGTTAAAGTGTTTTTATTTATCACCAAGGAATCAGTAAACAAAAATGTGCTTGAATAAAGAATGGTAATTGCTTGAATTAGAATGGAATGGTGTAGCTACATACATACAAGATAAACACACATGCATCCAAACATACACACTCTATACTTGGATGCATACAGATGTACAAACAAAAATTGAGGTACTTGTTTATGGCAAATCATAGTCTAGTACACAGTAATAAAGCATAGCCATTTGGTAGTTATGGGGGTAACAATGATTTTTTGTCGAAACTGTATATGGTGATAGGCATGCTATAGTTTGAATACAATCCTATTTTGTTGCTTAAACATATGTAATGCAATTTAAGGTTTAGTCTTAATCATTTTAGTGCTCTTTTAAGGTCACCAGACACTACAAACTAGTATTTTAGTAATACATTAATATAGAAATGAATAGTAGCTCTATACAACCTCTATTAGCACAAATGCTATACCATTGCTAAGCAATCATGTTCTCTTGTGCTGTTAAGGTAGTCAGGTTTACAGCTAGACCACACTAATGCATTTAATTGGACAAATGTTGTGTTGTAGTGATTCTTTTGTTGTTGGCCTGTTTATCAAATTATTATGTAACCAACAAAGGAGTTGTGCCACGTAAACTGACTGACCGCTAAGCCACATGCATTTACCACATGCATGCATAACATAGTGTTGTGATAATGGCATGGCATAACTTATGTGGCTACACAAGTGCTATTGTTCTCTGCTTTATTGTCCTGATGTAGACATGAGTCTGACAACAAAATGCAGCGGTTTTTCGTAATGATCGTAATTGTTTTAAACTCATTTGTTTAATCAGTTTTGGCATAAGTTGGAGTGTGCCACACAAAGTAAACTACTTTCTGTAAACCACTACAATAACCATCTATTCATCGTAAGAACAACATTTATTTGTATTTGTATTTCCATATTTATAATTGGATTATAAATTTATTTCTATAACTGAAGAAAACTACATTGCTGTGTAGTTATAATTGTATATTTAAAATGTCACACTTAAAACCACCGCCATTTTCTTCTAGTAGCTGAAATTCAGCTTACAGTACAAATGTACATCTTTCTCTTTGTAGATACTAAAAAGATCAAAGATTATATTGAGTCTTTTATGTTTGGAGCTCCTCCCCATGCTGGCGGAGGGATAGGTGAGCAATGACATTTTATTATTTATGTGAATGAGTGTGAGTGTGCATAGTGTGGGTATGTGTAAGTATATACACATACATATACTATGCACACATATGTATGTGCGCCCTACATGTGTATGTGTGTGCATAGTGTATGTATGTGTGCACGCACACACACATACATGCACTATACACACACACTACATACATACGCACATGGTGTTTTTAGTCTTTGTAATGCATACTGTTTGTCTGATACCGGCTATCACCTATGTACTAAATTGTGTAATACAAGGACACACTGTATTCTATTACTTCATATGACACTTTGCTTGAAGCCTTATCACTTACAGTCCAATTAGAGCTTTACCACAAAGAAGTCAGGTACCACTATAATTCCCTTCAGAAATTCATGATCTAACAGTTGCTGAATAATTGCTGTTTACAATCAACAACTGCCTTCAAACCCCATACTTATGAATATGATAAATTTCAAAGGGTTATGTTTTCAAGGTTTGGCAAACAAGTTGATTGCTTAATTAAAATTGAAGTTTTATGACAAACTGTTAATGAATGATGATGTATAGAGCTATCAAATAATTATTAATATTATGCTTTTCTCATGATAAGAGCAGCTGTAGCTATATATGCTTGTGGTTTTTCATAAGAATTTTATTGTCATAGCATTGTGTTGCACTGATGAGTTGGTCACAACTTATGACTCGGGTGCTCAGAATTTATTCATAAGGGAGGTGGCTATATATAGCCACCCACCATGAATGATCACTTGCCAGTGATTTATTTCTGTATCACATGCTGTATAGTGTTTAGTTGCATTATAATAAATTTCTATTCCATTAACATAGATCAAACTATCTAGTTGATGCGTGTTAACAATAAATATTGTCTTAGTCTACTTACCTATACAGCAAGGTTTGCCATTCTAGAAGCTGAACTGTCACTTACCAATTAGCCATTCAGGCAGAGTAACAATGTGCTGTATACATAAAGCCATACAAAGACTTGAACCACAGGTTAATTTACAAAACCACAGGCTAATTTACAAAACAACACATGATTTCACTTGTATATGTATATGTTGGCATATAGCTAGCTAGCCCATAAATAATTTTCATTAAGTTTTATCAAGCCATGGAGCATACATAATAGCCAGCCATATGTAGCTGGTAGCTGGCTAGCTGGCTAGCTGGCTACTGAATGTAATTATTTCAGTTTGCATGGGAAGGACTGTTTTACCTTTTAAGTGTATGTCATACTGTAGCTAATTGTATATGATACACTTTGTGGTAAGAATAATAATTAGTGATTATACAATTAAACCAGTCATGAGTAAGGTATTGTTCAGTTGTGTAATGCTATAGACTTGTTATGTAGCCTTCTCTGTGAAGCCATAAGTGTGTTAGTAACATTATACATTTACATTGTGTTGCTATGAATTGCTTCTTCTATTCCTTTTACTGACTGGCAACCGCAAGCAACATTTGAACCAAAGGTATTAGCTATGTATGTTTGCTATACAAAATGAAAACCCTATATATAGCTATGACCAACTTTATAATGTAATTTGACTAGACTACAAGAGAAAGCATAGATAGCAGTATCAAAGTTGGTAAGCTAAGAAGTTGCTCAGTTTCTTTTCAATGCTCTGAATAGCTTGAGTATGTGATCATTGCAATGAAGGGAGACAGGCACATTGAGCTTCACAGACAATTAGCTAAGTCATGAGTTCAAAGGAATGCAAGCCGACAATTTTGGTTTGTTGTCTGTGAGTGGCTGCTGCTACTACTAGATTAATTTATAGCAAGTTCCAGTTTGAGTCAGATCTTTTTTGGTTGTTATGCTACTAGCCACTATGGAGGTTAATTAGCTCCAGATGGATATTCTTGTCGTTAAGAAACTGCATTTAATAATCGTTAATTGTTGACTTATAACACTCCTGTAAATTATTAAACTTAATTTGTTAACCATTTTGTTATTGCACTTTAAAACTTTTTTAAACTACATTTTAATAGCAATTTCAAGATTTTAAAGGAAGGATTGTGGAAAATACAAATTAGTTAACCAGTTTTACTAAATTAAAAGATACTGTATTCACGCCTCAGATAATGGTCGCACTCGGATAGTCATCGCATTGAAAACCATAAATTTATGCTTACACACGATTTTGATATTATAATCTTGGTTGGTCACCTCACCTATTTCTACCTGAAATTTATAGTAGCTGCAGCTATTAACCGGTAAAATACGGTACCCCACTTAGCTCTAAACTGAATAGCTATCACTTAAGTCATAACTGACTGGTAGCTAGCGGTACCTAGTTAGTTACATGTATAGTCGTTTTTATGTTTCTTGATTGAATGACAAAGTCATCATATATTTGTAGGAATGGAACGTGTAGTGATGCTTTATCTTGGGTTGAACAACATCAGGAAGACGTCAATGTTCCCTCGTGATCCTAAACGTCTGACACCATAGCAGTTAGGAGATGATCAAGCTGATTTAAGCTCAATTATGTACAAATTGCTTCTCATTGAATAGGCCACTTTAGAACATTGAGTTTTAGCAGTTGTAGCTATCTAACTATTTGTAATAAATTTTGCCTAATTTCTTTAATACAGTGAAATATTAATTACATTATCACAATGTCATACCTATGGGTATTTTTTAATTGGATACGTGACATGTAGCTCACACAACTGGCCATTAAGTAGCTATCAGTAGTGTAATCATTAAGCATTAGTAGCTACATTAAGTATCAGTATGGTTAAACCATGAAGCGTCATATGGTTGTTACTGCTATCTCAGATGTTAACTGGCAATTAGTATTGCAGCTTGTGATACTACATTGGTTTCCTTAATGGCAAGGCTTCTGTATGTTAGTTACCCTGGTGATATTTTTAGCCTGTTCGGTGATAGCTGCGTAGCTAATCTAGCCAGTTATCTTTCTGAGAATCAGTAAAATATAGCTAGCTAGTTAACTAGTTTTACTTTTATGTTTTAATTATATCAGGATCACATTTCTGCTGCAGGCTTGCATGGACTGCAAAATTGGTCATGTTGTAGTCCTAGCTGACTCTTTTGTAATCATAGTAATAGCTAGTAAGAATAGCTAGCTAGCTAACTGTCATGGTTTACTTTAGTCATTAGCTAGCTAGTGACCATCTATAATCAAATAACCAAAATACCTGTGATACGCCAAGAATGAATAATGTATAACTAATGATTTCAAAATTCTTAAAACCAACTGTTAATTATTTTAATTTGTAAACAATTAATCACAGTGGTTCTATAGTTAGCTGTATTACCAATTAGCTAACTAGCTAGCTATTAGCCAGCTTGTGCTGTGATTATGTTTATTTTATGGGATGTTCAGACTATATAAAGATCTGTTGCGTGGTTATCCATCATAAACTGTGCAGTAGCTAAGTCTTGTGGTAGCATGGCACCTGTGGAACAATTTTTCTTTGATCTTGGTCCTTTTCTACTAACAACCCTGGGTCTCTTTGAACTACATGTTGTGTATTGTCCTACAAGGGATACTTTTCACCTAACACCACTGGAAAATCGTCAAGAAGAAATGAGTAAGTGTGATTCTTTTGTGTTAATCAATTTACTAGTTAGTAGATAGCTGCTTTGTTTTTATGTAGGTACTGCCAAACTTAGTGGAAGTGTGCCTCTTGAAGATATCAATGAGATTCCTCGGCGAGTGTATATGCATCAAGATGTAGATTGTGTAGGGTCTGGTGAACCTACTGGTGAGGACACGCCGTGCCGCATTTACCTTACCATAAATGATACCTCAGAAAGGGCAATTCCAGTTGAGGTAGCTACGTAGTTAATTAAACTTTATGCGCATGTGTCTACGTGCACATTTTTCAGTCTGCACGTGGCTACATTTAGCTATTAGCTATGAACTTTTCAAGTAATTAGCTACTTTATATTGTACCAATAAGCAGCTGGCTATATGTGTAGCTATGAATTTTGTTTTGCATGCATTCACGATGTTATGATTCCGTTTGCAGTAGCTAACTGAGCTATTTTCATTCTGTATATTCACAGAAGCCACACAGCTGTCAGTAGACTTGTGTAGCTCTGTGATATGATAATGCTAACAACAATGGGCATTGTGGTGGTTTCACTACTGATGGACCCATTTAGTAGCTAGCTATAGTGTGAGCAAACAGACATCTGATACCCTTAATGAAATTTGTGAAATGTGTGCACATCAGTTGTCATTTTGCTTGTCTTATTGTAAGATACAAATCAAAACACAAAACAAAATGGCAACCCAATCTGTATGTAACTTGATACGATAAATTCAAGCTGTGTATCAGTTTTTGTGTGTTAAGTACCAAGGTTTCTGTTTATCTGTTATGTAGGATCGTAGTGAAGCCTTAAGATATTACTACAGACTTGATGGTGATAGTTATATTGTTGGATATAAGCAATGTGAAGAAATGGAATCTGGTGATTGTGTGCGGTTATTTAAAGGGGTTATCCCTTATGTTACTGTTGATAATACCACATTATTAGATTTTGAAAACAGCTATGTTACCATTGAGGAGGATATTCAGTCAACAGAAGAATATGCAGTTGTACACTTATTTGGAAGAAACTGTGTTACGATAAACTGCAATGAAGCTAATTAGTTAATTACACCTTTATTTCATTTTGTTTTGTAGCTATATTTCATTGTAATTATATATTTCATTGTAATTATTTCATTTCATACATTTTATAATTTATTAAAATTCTAACTTGATAAAAATGTATGTACACATAGCTAGCTAGCTAGCTTGCAATACAGCTAGCCGTAAACTTAAAAAAATTGTTTATAAATTAAAAATCTAGCTAATTCAAATCCAAGTGATTTAAGATGTTCTGCCAGTAATTCACTAGTTGCTTGTTAGCTGCTCATTGTTATGAACATCCTGGATCTTTCTTAGGGTGGATGCCTACCACTAATGGAATAATATGTGTTTCTTTGTGTCTTCGTTCATAGCAATTTCCTACCCTGGCGTGAACATTGTCGTACATGATACGACTATTGTTGGTTGGAAAAGCCCCTTGCAAACACAGAATTGTCTCTGTCTTTTCATCTTTGTACTGCATGGAAAAGTATCTTCCATTGGGGTCTATAGATTTGACCAAAAAAGTTGTTGCAAGATTTCTGTTCTGAAATAAAAATAATTGGTAATACTACAGTGAAAATGGTAACAGTAATGATCACTTACTGTTGTTGTTGTAAGCTTCTTGGAGTTTTTTGACTTTAGTGTAATATAATGCTTGACATTATTTTCTTCTCGAAACAGGATTGATGGAATATATTCTTGATTCTGGAATAGTTTGCGTTTCCCCTCCATTGTAAAGACAGCTATATAAATATGATGAAGACACATCATTGAAGTGACTAGCTACATTGCACCTATGTCTGCAAATGCGCCTTTTTAGACTAATGGATGTTGCATGTGTGTGGCTTGTACACATGTAAGTCAGCATACAAGGAAATACTTACCAAGGTCTGTCCTGCCATTGCCAGATTCAATCAGTCTTAATGAGCTGTTTCTTGCATCATAGAGCACCTTGTGTTCAAAGAGTCCAAGGGTTGTTAGCACAACATTGGCTGTCACAATGATGGTAAGGCCTGGTCCCATTAGCATCATTTTTACTTGTACAGCGTATAGCTAGCCAGCTGCTGATTAGATAATGTGAATAGCCGACAAATGCACTTCTAGCTCAAAGCTGTTATGTGTGTGACTGCAGCCTGATTGTTCTTTTATAAGACATGTTATGCTTTTGTCAGTCTTCATTTTGTATTGCAGCTATGTGTTGGAGGCATTTTTGGAATTGAGTAGAAACCATTTTTGATCATTGCCATGTAGGGTAGCTATTCAGTATGTGTATGGTAAAACATGGCACTGTAGTTTTATTCCATGTACATTTCCAAGAAATTATTTTTATCCCTTTTACCTTATGAAGCATGATTAGGTAATGCAGCGAGTTCATTAATTGTGCCCTTATATATTCTAAGTCTAGCTACTAACTTCTAAGTAGCTACTGCTGGAATGTGCATAGTATTTCCCTAAAAGTAACTGTGTTTGAGCTGAACAACTGTGAAGTATGTCACAGTGCCATTATAGCTACCTTAGAGGGTTGCAGTCATGTTATTTTAAACCACATAGCTCTATAACTTTTCATTTGATGTAATAGTGAATATATCTACAGCTAGTATAGTTGGCACTATCCATGAAAGATAAGAATCCTGTTAACTTGCATCTATCCTTGTTCATTTATAATTACTCCTAAGTTTGTCTTACAATTACACTTATTTATGGCATGAGGCACATGCGCATGCGTACGCGCATCACCTAGTACAGTACTTTCTATCCATCGGTAGCTACTGCATGGGTAGGATAGCTACTGCATGGGTAGCTAGCCACCTGTTATTCAAAGTTTATTAGCTAACGGCTAGCTACTAACCTGATCTAGATATATACTTACACAGTCACACCATTGTGGAAATATTTTCACAATTTAGATGTACAGAGAATTATGCTGTAGGAGAGGAGGCAATAATAAGAATCATTGTAATTATAAGGTAAAAGATTTTCACTACTGATTGCCAGTCCATCTTTGTGCTTGCTAGTTCCCATTGGAATGTACATTAACATTAGCAACAATGCTAGCTAAACAAAGCCAAATTAGTTGTAAATTACAAAAATACATTTAGCTACTTGAGAAAGGAGAACTATAATATGCAGCTATTGTCGTATATGTTTAAAATTAATATAGCTAGATAGCTGTATATAATAAGTGCATTAAGTTTATCACTAAAAGTGATAAGTGCATATGTTTATCCTAGGTCTATTGCATGTAGCTACAAATGATATTAAAATGGCAAGCTGTCTACTATCTAAATAGCCAACCATACATATATAGCTACTAGCTAGCTGAATAATGCATGAGAGCTTTTGTTAAAAATTTCTCTTTTGCATACTCATGCATCTCAGAAAATTTTACTTTTACGGATTTAAAAGCTAGTTATTAAGACTTCATACTGCATACTTCATACTGCATAAGATAGCTAGCCCAGTTTTCTAAAGATAATTCATTAGATGAAGGGAACTATACTTTTGCATATTTGGCAACTAAAGGATGAACGTAATTACTATTAGGACAAACATGTCTTTGGAATTTCAGTTTTCAGGATATCACTTGTATACTAGTTCTTATTAATATGTTGTAATGATAGAAGAATCCCTATGCAATGCATTTGTATGCCTCATGACTCCATAAACATGTAACAGGATGACTTGGTTGTGGAACATGATATAATAGGCAACATTAAGCCATTGTAGAGAAGCCATAAGATTTTGCAAAGTTATGCTTAGCTACGTCATTAATCATTAGAGATATTCTGTATCACATGATCATCCCTAATATATGGCTAGCTATTGTGTATTGTGAGATGAACATAGTCAGACATACATGTACAGCCATTCATTCCTAGCTGGGCAAACAGCCATACATGTACATGTGATCATGACTGCAAGCTTGTAATCACGTTGTATCAGCTGCTATATAGCCATACTATTCCACTACAAAATCATATGTGAAATATGGTGCCGTCTAACTTCATAAGCCATTCCGTCTGTATCAGTAGAGGGACTCCATATCCAAACTGGTTCAGATACGGAGTCTGTCTACTGTGTAGATGGAATGTTTTACAGAGTTAGACAGCACCATATTATACTGTATTTCACATATGGTTTTTTCTAGTACACTATATATATCCCACTATAGGGACCTGCTAGAAAGGAACTAAGCCTCAGAACAGCAGGGAGTCATTGCCTTCACTATCACTTAAACGACTCGAACACAGAAAACATTTTGCAGTGTTCTATGTAGCTAGCTAGCTAAACCATATTATCATAGAATTAGCCACTGTTGGTTAATTATTACCTAACAATTGGCCATACAATTCTTACATTACTTGACAGCTGGCCATATTGTATGTGTTATGTACTGTACATGTCATCACTATGTATAGCATTTATCAGCCATATTTGTACATTAGTTGGCTAATTGGTAGCTAGGACACAACAATCAATTGCATTGGCTTACTCAATATGTTAAATTTCATTGTGTGAAGATCATAACGGCTCAATCAACCACACCTTGTGTAAAGAATTTCATAACTGGGATATATACTCTGTAATGTGGCTATCAGTTAACTACACAGCTTCCAAGAGTAGCTAATGACTTTTGTTGATGTACTGTTATGCATAGTTAACTAATGTAAAGATTGCTACTCAAAGTATTCCAAATCCATAAAAGTCAAAATTAACTTGTCTGTTTTCACAGTATATAGCTAGCCAGTTAGTTGGGTAGCTACAAAGTAACTTAATGAGTCATGTATGTGTCTTTACACTAATTGAAATTTAAGCTACTATTTTGACTGGTAGCAAGCAACACGCTGGTCTCCAGTTGTAACAAAGGTAAAGAGATGCATCAATAGGTGTGGTTACAGCTGTGGTATTGTTTCCTTTTTGACAGCTTGTAGCCAATTAACTTAACAAAGTTGACAAATAATAAGCGCAATACCAGACCACTTCAAACTATGCCCGCTATGTAGCTACCTGTAATATCATAGTGTAATAACTTGACAACAAACTATAGCCCATAATCTCTAAGTGCATAACAACCACATTAGTGGTGTAAAATCATACACAATCCATCTGCTGCTAGATAAACAGTAAACACACATAACTAATAGTATTGTACATGAATAACAGAATAGGTCAAACCTACTAATACAAGACATAGGCAGCAAAATAGGGGGCAAAGGGGGCCATGCCCCTCTTAAATTTAAGGCCTCTCCATAGGAATGTAATCTTTGCCATAGAAAATCACTTCAGTTTAGCAAAGTGGCCCCCCTTACTTTAAGGAGCTTCCTCTGCCAGTGATACAAGACACAGAGATCATTGTTGTTGGATGATTCTATTTCTTTAGTGCATTAACCAGGTAAGTGTAAAATACTTTATTATTATTATGTAATTCTGTATAACTTCCTAAGAGAAGACTAAAGGATGATATCATTTCACTGCTAACTTAATTTATTAGAAGATGATTTAGTATCAATATTCATTTGTGAATGTGGGTATTTTCTAATACCAGGAATAATTCTGTATCAACCATACCAGTAGGTTATATATATAGATAAGCCATTGCCACTTAGAGCCATTATAGCTACGGTAACCTTTGTTTGCTGTAGTAAACTTGAGTAACCTGTTTGCTTAAAATGATCAATTTCTTGTGGTTTAGCTAACAGTTATCTGCATTGCAAGCTTCAAGAGGTTTTGGCAACTTGGTATTTTGTTATGCAGGTTCTTTTGATCACAAGTGAGTACAGGTAGCTAGGTGTTTATAGTATCAGTTACAGAATATAAAAACTTACGACAGTATATCTCCCTGCACAATAGGTAAGTGTAATAGATTTAGTGATCATAATGTATATAACCACCCCGGTTAGTTTTAGTGATCATAATGTATATAACCACCCCGGTTAGTGTGTGATCATAATGTATATAACCACCCCAGTTAGTATGTGGTTCCCATGTTGTCTGGGGTTCAAGTCACCACTGGGCTGGGATTTTTTCTGTGTTCCGGTCGTTTTAAGTGATAGTGAAGATAGTGACTCCCTGCTATTAAGAGGCTTAGTTCCTCTATAAGTAGGTCCCTATTGGGATAGTGTAATAGCACCTTGGGTCACTGTAATGCAATATAGCTGGCTAAGATCCAGTTGACAGACCTTGGAGATGTTATTAACAGTAGCTAAATATTATCTCAAGATAGGCTTTGAAGATTCGTGAAAAGATAGACAACTTTATTTGATTGTCACTAGGAATGATGAAGTTAGAAGCCAGAACCACTGAGGTTGGTGTAGCAAGTAAAATAGTATCATGCCATATATAGCTATAGCTATATAAGGATGTAACTGTACAGTAGCTACTTTTGTGTTTCTGTATTGTTTACAGTTGAATGAGTCCGAGCATGAATCATGTATGTGCTGTTGCGATAGTAACGCAATTTGTAAGCAATTTAGAAATAATTTAGTTGTAATTTTATTGATTATCCAATTTAAAAACTTCCTACTGGTTGAACCATATATGGTAGCAAGTAATTATTACTATGAATAATTGTAACTCTAATGTATTTCATTTAATTGTTGTCCACATGAAAGATGGCCAAAGACTTTGAGTATTAAAAATCAATCATGCTTTGTGATTGGATTAATTGACAGTGCAACTGTATGAAGGAACAGGCAACTGTATGAAGGAACAGGCAACTGTATGAAGGAACCTTTTAATACAAACACCACTAAACCAACTGCATGAAGTTAATATTAATTCAGTAAAAGGTGCAGTAGATAGCTAGATAGTTCATATGTTCTAGTTTTATAGCAGCATCAAAGTTTCATTTTATTTTGTATGAATGTTTTTACAGGCTTTTGATGAAGTGCCGTTGCTATTTACCACAACCGCCAACAAAGGCATTTATCAGACTGAACTGCTAGCTACGTGAACAAGCAGCTAACAAAGAAATATCTACATGCCAAGCCAGCTAGAGATCGTAGCTACTACTAGGGAATTATTGTTATAGTGCATTATAAGGATGCTCCAGTGGGTAGCTAGTAAATTTACGAAAACAGAGACAGTGGCTAGCTAACTACTTCCTCAATAAGTATACATTTGCTGCTAATAGCAGTGGACAAATATGACAGCAGGACTGTTTGTATTGCTAAGATTTCATAGTGTGAAGTGTTTATTGTACAAATACTAGCTATAGCCCCAATTATTGCTATATGTTATGCATGTTTGCTATACTACTATGCAGCTAACTGGTTTTTGTAGATATAGCTACAGTGAATATACTGAAACAAATATATATGACAAACAAGTTCTACTCTATAATATGACTGTGTGAAAGTCCATAAGGAAAGGTTCAGAGCGAATGTGCATTGACACCTTGCTATTACATTGGTCTCTGTCAAAACTTGTCTTGGCAGATGTTGATAGCTAATCCATAAGATATGGATACTACCAAGGACTACATAACCAGCTAGATTTTTTGTCTACTAGCTAGTAGCTAATAACAGAATGTATTAGCTAACTCTTTTACACAAGAAACTAGCTAACAGGCTAACAGTCTAAATCACCAGTTGAAAGCTATGTGGTGGATCAAGGATGATGTGATGTCACTAACTGTTAAACTTAGCATGTTCTAAGTAACTAGCCATGCCATCTAGCTAGCTAGTTACCATAAATTTAGCTGTGCTATAATAACTGTGAACTATGTAGTAGCTATAAAGCTAACATGACCATTTTATAGCTAGCTAGCTATATAGATCAACTATCATATCATGTGCAGTTATTTGTAAAATTGAATGCTTTTATTATGAGCTCTTAATTGAAGTGTCTATGGTTATTGTTTTTGTCAGTTTGATCCTGGGTATATTTCACGCATGAATCAAGCCTATATATAATAGCTATATCTAAGGCTACAAAGAGAATGTTACTTGCTAATAGCTAGCTAGCTAGCTAGCTATGCTACGTGCCTGTCCATCATGAATTAGTGTATATAGCAAGCTATTTGATATCACTATATAGCTAGCTAGCTAGCTATATAGTACTGAAGTAATTCAGTGTAGCTAGCTATCATGTGATCATGTGATACAGCTATAGTTAAGATAGCTCAATTTGTGAATACAGTAAAACAATTACATAAGTTTACATAAAGTGTAAATGACCATCAGCCACAGAAATGATATTCATTTAGTAATTATAATTAGGGTCATACTCCAGTACCGCCCAAAATAACAACACTGCAGCTGTATCAACAATAAATAGGTGCTATAAATAGTGTGAACCATTGCTCACTATTTCATTTTTCAGCATCAGTCTTCACTGAAGAGCTAACTAGCTACGTATCTAATTGGTCTTCATATTAGCTAGATATGCAACTAGAAGTATTGGTAAATTGGCTTTATGCTGTTCAAGTATTATTGCTCAACATGAATGAGAATCGGTTTTTGATTTTCCAGGATGGTAACTTCAAAACTGCCTGTCTTCCTGTTAATAAATGTAGATCAGGTGAGTCCACCAATTAACTAGCTAACTAGATAGCTATAGCTAGTTAGCTAAGCCAGAAATGAGTAGTTATCAGTTTGGCTCATTATGCAGTTATGTAATCTTGTAGCCAAGCTGAGGTTTTATGTGGTTCAAACTGGACCGCTGTTTTTCACAAATAATGAACGGTATGTCAAGATAGGCTATTACGATGAACACCCAGATGGTAACATAACAAAATATTACCTGGCCGCTAATCAAGAAGACGATTATGAAGTATCCATTACAGAGGTCAGTAACTAGTAAGATTTATGTATTCATAGCTTTATAAGATAGCTAGCCACCACTTTGATTACTACTTGTAGCAACACAATACATTGGTCTTTGTTACTTATGATAATTGCTGTGGGAATCTTGTTTTTGAGAATATAGGTAGCTATATAGGATTGGCAAAAATTTAGCTACTTCAAACAAAATATTCCATAGATAAAATTTTGAGGATTAGCTATCAAGTAGCTAGCTAGTAAGCAGACTTGTTGATTTTAGCATTTTGAGGAGACATATTTTGATGTTCTGTAAACATCCACAAATCTTCAAAGTGTTTTTATCCTCAAAAATTTGTTGCCTTATGGTAGCAGGTACTTACATTAGAATCCATATACAGGAAGGAAATGGCATTTCAATATGGTGCGTAGTTTATGTTTATGAGATTAATTGTTCTTTATTGTTTACATGTGAGTAAAATGCTGGCCAGTTATATTGTTTGTGGTTGGTGGTCGACAATCTGTAGTTAAAAATTGTTTAATTATTCTAATTATTTGTTTGGTTTTTAACACCTGATAATTATTGACAAGCAGCTAGCTATATTATTGTTATTGATGTGTTTATAAGTTGCGGTTGAGTGGTGAGATTATAATCAGTTACTGGACTATAATGGTAATTGTTTAATAATTTGGTTATTTGTTTTGGTTAATGTGTTCTCAATTGCTAGCAATGACTGAAGTGGTTATGCAATTATATCACATTAACTGCTTATTTGATTATAATTATTTCAATTGGCATATCCAATATGTGGTTGTTAATTGATATTCACCTTTAATGATTGAAGAATAATATGGTTTACCATGTACCACAACAGTATTAATTATTTTATTGTATTATGCGTGGGTGTATCAAAGGGTACAACGGTTCTATAACTGCCATAACATGTCGAGGAGGTAGTTATAGAACTGTGGTTAGATAGCTAGCTACTTTGTTAATACTTTTCAAGTGTAAAGTACCTAAAGCACTGCTGTATCTTTGTGAGAGTCTCGTGATAAATGCAGCACTCGGTTTGTCTCTTGCTTTACTTGCCACTCATCTCTCACCTTGAGCTGTATATTTCATGCTAACTGGAAGCAATGCTTTAAGTAATACATAAACATACATACATACATACATACATACATACATACATACATACATACATACATACATACATACATACATATATACATACATACATACATACATACATACATACATACATACATACATACATACATACATACATACATACATACATACATACATACATACATATATACATACATGGATACACACATACATAGCTACATATATACTGTAAACGGGGAAAGATTCGCTGGGCTAAACTTTCACGGATTCCACCCAATGTAGTTTTTCACGGGAAAACTTTCGCAGTGCCTTACGTTTACAACACTTAAACAATGCCATTATACAAAGCTTGTATAAAGATTTACAGGAAAACCTTAGCGGTGGTGTTCTTGAAAACCGCGAAAAATGCGAAAGTTTAGCCCAGCGAATCTTTCCCCGTTTACGGTACATACACACACACATACATACATACATACATACATACATACATACATACATACATACATACATACATACATACATACATACATACATACATACATACATACATACATACATACACACATACATACATACATACATGCACACATACATACATACATACACACACACACATACATACATACATACATACATACATACATACATACATACATACATACATACATACATACATACATACATACATACATACATACATACATACATACATACATACATACATACATACATACATACATACATACATACATACATACATACATACATACATACATACATACATACATACATACATACATACATACATACATACATACATACATACATACATACATACATACATACAATTGCACATGTATTATATGCACATACATGCATATGCACTTATTGTTGATATATATTATTTATATTTATATGTAGGATTTTAGCACAGCTGTATTGTTCAACATGACAACCAATGAAAAGACCTTTGAAATTACATTGCTTGACAATGTTTCACAGCGATATCTTCAGGCAAAGTCTATTCCTCAATGCGGTGTTGGAAAACTAATCATGGTTAAAAATGATGATCCAGATAGAAATGATTCCAAGCTTAAGATCTACACAAGGAAAGACACATACTTTGATAGAGATATCACTTGCTGCTGAATCAGCACAGGAGAACCAGTCAATTAACTCAACTAGCTATAGAGATTAACGTTTTGTATGTAGATTTCAGCTGATATGCTGGTATAGCATCAGCCTGATTGTACCATTGTACATAGCTAATGATACAATTAATTTACATGCTGATAATTTGCTCTGCTTTTCATTATATAACTACGGCTAGTTAGCTAGCTATCTAATAAAACAGTGTAGCTAGCTGATGATATATTTGGTACACACAGCTATAGCTATATACAAATATTAGCTACATTGTTACAACATTCAAGTGCATTATGTTTCAGTAACTAGCTACATAGCTGTCTTGTCCATGAATTTTGTAGTCAGATATGCCAACAGCTACGCTTATATTCCACATATGTGTGTAGTGTTTGTGTGTAAGTGTGCATGCTTATGTGTGTATGTGTATATCACTGTGTTGTGTACTGTGTGTATGTGTACATGCTTATGTGTGTATGTGTATATCACTGTGTTGTGTACTGTGTGTATGTGTGCATGCTTATGTGTGTATGTGTATATCACTGTGTTGTGTACTGTGTGTATGTGTACATGCTTATGTGTGTATGTGTATATCACTGTGTTGTGTACTGTGTGTATGTGTGCATGCTTATGTGTGTATGTGTATATCACTGTGTTGTGTACTGTGTGTATGTGTACATGTGTACATGTATATATACATACACACATGTGTGCATTATCATATGTATATATACATACACACATATATATGTGTATATGTATGTGCATGCGTGTGTATGTGTATGTGCTCATCTGTGCGTGTGCATAGCTCCACTCCAGGTAACTGGTGCCATGAAAATGCATGTTACTGGATCTATCAAAATTCTAGCTATACATACACACATGCACACACACAGAACTTGCCTTCACACTATACCCATCAGGGTCACTTGATCCTCTTGTAGTAAAAGGAAGCAACGCTAAGTCACACTGGTGGATTACGTACTTGCTGATGACTAGGTCAACCACAACCTCGGGTACTCTAAGCTTCCACAGGGCTGTCTACAATGCTCTTTGTGGAACAGAATTGTATGCCTTACGTAAATGTATAAACATAAAATAGCTGCTGATTAGGAATCACCTTCTCAGTCAACTGCTAGCTAGCTAGCCCCTGGGGCTATACACCATAAAATTCATGCCTGTACAACTTTATCCCTTCCTAAAGCAACACTGCATGCCACAGAGGCTATACAAAGACTAGCTATGTAGTGTAGTGTAGAGTGAGTTGCTGATGCCATACTTATAGTCCTCCTTGATCTATCAAGGGAAGCAGAGAAATTGCATGCATGTGTTGCCATTAAGGCATATTATATGTGGCCATATAGAGGTGGCAAGTTTCCTTAGTTTGACAGTGAGCTCTCCCAAGACTAATTTTATGTTCTGTTGTGTCTGAGGATGATTGACAATCCCTTGCTGTGGGTAATGGTTTGATCAAGTGTGATCACTTTTACGTCTTTAGGATTAGTAGCTGGTTACTGGATTGTGACTGAGAACAGCCTAGATGCAGAAATTGATATTAAGATCTCCAAGGCTTCGTTACTGTCTTTGTGATCATCATCTATCTGTACAGACCAAGAAGAAGTCTGAAGTCTTTTCATGAGGACAGAAGGCCAGATGAACTGACCGAACGAATGGTTTGAGACAAGGAGCACATTGGCCCCTACATTGTTTAACATCTACATTAGTGTTGTTACTGAGCACTGGTTGATCGCTAATAAGCAGGATGTTATGTTGCTTTAGCTGAGGTCCACCAGGTAGCTATGTAAAGGAGACTATGTTGTACACACACACACACACACACACACACACACACACACACACACACACACACACACACACACACACACACACACACATATACACTGCACTGTACATACATACACATGCACATATATAGCTATATACACACATACATACGTACATGCACATAATCCATATACTCAGTATCGCTGATATATTATTGATCTTTTATATTTTATATAGGATTTTGACACAGCTGTGTTGTTCAAGATGACAATTGATGGCAAGAGCTTTGAGATCTTCAGGCAAAGTCTATTACTGAATGTGATGTTGGAAAATTAATCACGGTTGATGATGATAACAATCAAAGAAACATTTCCAGGTTTAAGATCCACCCAAAGAAAGACAGCTAATTGATGTCACTTGCTGTTGAATCAATACAGTAAAACTCAACTACAAATTAACATTTTGTATTTAAATTTAGCTAGTAGCTAGCATCCACCTCATTGTATCATTATATAATGGTACAATTTATTTACATGTCAATAATTTGCTGTGGTTTTCATTATTGAACATGCCTGCTGTTCAACTTCCAACCTTTACTCCACCACCGCAATGCGGCAATTATTGGATTTGTCTGTCGTCTCCTTGCTGGGGAAGGATGAGGGAACCTGCAAAGTTTCTGCCCAATGGTCCACGGAACTGTTGACATCTGTCACCGGTCTAGCCGTCTTCATTCCTGGGATCCTGCAGGCCATTTGCACTTCATTGACCCATGTAATTTCTGGACAGTTGACAGATTTAGGCGCAGTTGGCAGGTTTCAGCTGTTCATCTCTGGAAGAGTAACACTCTTCCTGCAGATATACTTTTAAGCGGAGATAACAATGGCTGACGTACCACACTGAAGCAAGCTCAGCGCTATGTAGCTACTGTATGACTGTAGTTAGACAAGTTATCTTGTACACCTACGTAGCTACAGTAACTGTTATTACAAAAAATTATATAACTATAGCTAACTAGTTAGCTGTACAAAAACAGTAGTTAGCTGATGATGTGGCTATTTGGTACATAGCCAGCTATACAAATAATTATGTAGCATTCAAGTGCATTATGTTTCAGTAGTTAGCTACATTGTCATCTTGTCTATGAATTTTTGTATTCAGATATGCCGACATATAGCTATAACTATACATATATGCTGCATGCGTAAATTATGTAGCCATATGTAGCTACATTTAAGCAGTCTTTTAGTTTAGCATATAGAATCACTCTAACACAACATACAGTTTCTTAGGTACTTCTAATTTGACTATACTTACAAAGCTATATTTATGCATATGGTTGTATTACTATACTAATATATATAGTCACCTAGGGGTATAATGGATAGTTAGTTAGCTGTAGATCAGATCAACTATGCGTGTGGCCCATGTAACTAGCTACCGTATCTTCTAACTTGATTATTTGAATTATAAAAATTAACAAATAATTATATAGCTAGCTATAGCTAGCTGCTTTATATAGCATTATAGTTAGGTATATGCATAACTAACTAAGGTGATGATGAGCAGTAATGTGTTAGCTAGCTATTTATCTACATCACTGCAGCTCCATGCAACAACACCGGCCATTACTGAAATGATGTTTGTGTATTCACTGTTGTCAGTTGCATTGACATTGTAGCTACTAGCTAGCTACTAGTTGGTGTGATGGATAGCTAGCTACATAACTATAGCTATATATAGCTACATAACTATAGCTATATATAGCTACATAACTATAGCTATATATAGCTACATAACTATAGCTATATATAGCTACATAACTATAGCTATATATAGCTACATAACTATAGCTATATATAGCTACATAACTATAGCTATATATAGCTACATAACTATAGCTATATATAGCTACATAACTATAGCTATATATAGCTACATAACTATAGCTATATATAGTTACATAACTATAGATATAGCTACATAACTATATAGCTATATATAGCTACATAACTATAGCTATATATAGCTACATAACTATAGCTATATATAGCTACATAACTATAGCTATATATAGCTACATAACTATAGCTATATATAGCTACATAACTATAGCTATATATAGCTACATAACTATAGCTATATATAGCTACATAACTATAGATATAGCTACATAACTATATAGCTATATATAGCTACATAACTATAGCTATATATAGCTACATAACTATAGCTATATATAGCTACATAACTATAGCTATATATAGCTACATAACTATAGCTATATATAGCTACATAACTATAGCTATATATAGCTACATAACTATAGCTATATATAGCTACATAACTATAGCTATATATAGTTACATAACTATAGCTATATATAGCTACATAACTATAGCTATATATAGCTAGTTGAGGTGGTAGTTATATAGCTAGTACTGTAAGAAGAAGATTGGTCTGTTTGTAGCTAGTGAGCAATAGTGAAAACCCTGTGAAAGTTGAAGTTCAGAATGATTTGTATGGCTTTACTGAAAACCTATCCCAGTAACTAACTAACTATAGATAATGGAAATGATCCTAAAACTATTAGCCATGAAGGGTATAATATAACAACTATAGCTATAGGCTAACAGTAACAAATAAAATTTAATCATCATACAGAAATCAAGCTGACCTACAAGAAGATGACATGGGGTATATGTAGTTAACCCATTGTTTAGTGGCAGCTATAGTAGCTATGATTGAGACTGACAAAACTTACTTGATTTGTTAGCTATCTGGCTGCTACTGTAAAAGGACATTATAATGAAGCATCGGTGGACACGATGGTGTCTCTATCTGGACTGTAGAATGGAAGAGAGCTGGGGGAGAAATAAGCAGTTGTTATAACAGTTTAAAAGGCAGTCTTTTGTGGTTCATCCCAACACCATGCATTCTTCTTACTCAGTAAATCTCGCAACATTTTAGAGGTCTCTGCCAAGTATAGGTGTAAATTTTCCTAGCTCAGTGACCATACCAAGAAATCTTCTGACATCTGAGAGACCTTGGACTTAGCATCAACTGGATTGCTTCTACTTTCTTTGGGTCAGGAAGTAGCTACCTGCAGCTAACTATAGTCCTTGGTTACTGTATAGTGATCACCAGCAGGAAGATTGACAATGAATCTACTAACACATGTCATGTGTATAGCTACAATACAACAACAAGCTAGTTATTAGCATGTGACATTCTTGTACCATCTTTGGGTCAGGTTTGCTATTTCTTTTTTAAGTGTATCTGCAGCTGCAATCAGTTCTATTGCAATCATAGCTCTATACATATTGTCCCATGTAGGACGACGAGATTTCTCTGCATTGGAACTTCTTTGTAACCACATTTGTAACATTTGCAAACACCGCTGAGTAACATGATCAGTTTCATTTCTGATGTTGTCTAGTTTAAAGCTTGCTTTAGCTGAGATCCACCAGGTAGCTATGTAAAGGAGACTATGTTGTACACACACACACACACACACACACACACACACACACACACACACACACACACACACACACACACACACACACACACACACACACACACACACACACACACACACACACACACACACACACACACACACACACACACATATACACTGCACTGTACATACATACACATGCACATATATAGCTATATACACACATACATACGTACATGCACATAATCCATATACTCAGTATCGCTGATATATTATTGATCTTTTATATTTTATATAGGATTTTGACACAGCTGTGTTGTTCAAGATGACAATTGATGGCAAGAGCTTTGAGATCTTCAGGCAAAGTCTATTACTGAATGTGATGTTGGAAAATTAATCACGGTTGATGATGATAACAATCAAAGAAACATTTCCAGGTTTAAGATCCACCCAAAGAAAGACAGCTAATTGATGTCACTTGCTGTTGAATCAATACAGTAAAACTCAACTACAAATTAACATTTTGTATTTAAATTTAGCTAGTAGCTAGCATCCACCTCATTGTATCATTATATAATGGTACAATTTATTTACATGTCAATAATTTGCTGTGGTTTTCATTATTGAACATGCCTGCTGTTCAACTTCCAACCTTTACTCCACCACCGCAATGCGGCAATTATTGGATTTGTCTGTCGTCTCCTTGCTGGGGAAGGATGAGGGAACCTGCAAAGTTTCTGCCCAATGGTCCACGGAACTGTTGACATCTGTCACCGGTCTAGCCGTCTTCATTCCTGGGATCCTGCAGGCCATTTGCACTTCATTGACCCATGTAATTTCTGGACAGTTGACAGATTTAGGCGCAGTTGGCAGGTTTCAGCTGTTCATCTCTGGAAGAGTAACACTCTTCCTGCAGATATACTTTTAAGCGGAGATAACAATGGCTGACGTACCACACTGAAGCAAGCTCAGCGCTATGTAGCTACTGTATGACTGTAGTTAGACAAGTTATCTTGTACACCTACGTAGCTACAGTAACTGTTATTACAAAAAATTATATAACTATAGCTAACTAGTTAGCTGTACAAAAACAGTAGTTAGCTGATGATGTGGCTATTTAGTACATAGCCAGCTATACAAATAATTATGTAGCATTCAAGTGCATTATGTTTCAGTAGTTAGCTACATTGTCAATCTTGTCCATGAATTTTTGTATTCAGATATGCCGACATATAGCTATAGCAATACATATATGCTGCATGCGTAAATTATGTAACCATATGTAGCCACATTTACGCAGTCTTTTAGTTTAGCATATAGAATCACTCTAACACAACATACAGTTCCTTAGGTGCTTCTAATTTGACTATACTTACAAAGCTATATTTATGCATATGGTTGTATGACTATACTAATATATATAGTCACCTAGGGGTATAATGGATAGTTAGTTAGCTGTAGATCAGATCAACCATGTGTGTGGCCCATGTAACTAGCTACCGTATCTTCTAACTTGATTATTTGAATTATAAAAATTAACAAATAATTATATAGCTAGCTATAGCTAGCTACTTTATATAGCATTATAGTTAGGTATATGCATAACTAACTAAGGTGATGATGAGCAGTAATGTGTTAGCTAGCTATTTATCTACATCACTGCAGCTCCATGCAACAACACCAGCCATTACTGAAATGATGTTTGTGTATTCACTGTTGTCAGTTGCAGTGACATTGTAGCTACTAGCTAGCCACTAGTTAGTGTGATGGATAGCTAGCTACATAACTATAGATATAGCTACATAACTATAGCTATATATAGCTACATAACTATAGCTATATATAGCTACATAACTATAGCTATATATAGCTACATAACTATAGCTATATATAGCTACATAACTATGGCTATATATAGCTACATAACTATAGCTATATATAGCTACATAACTATAGCTATATATAGCTACATAACTATAGCTATATATAGCTACATAACTATAGCTATATATAGCTACATAACTATGGCTATATATAGCTACATAACTATAGCTATATATAGCTACATAACTATAGCTATATATAGCTACATAACTATAGCTATATATAGCTACATAACTATAGCTATATATAGCTACATAACTATGGCTATATATAGCTACATAACTATAGCTATATATAGCTAGTTGAGGTGGTAGTTATATAGCTAGTACTGTAAGAAGAAGATTGGTCTGTTTGTAGCTAGTGAGCAATAGTGAAAACCCTGTGAAAGTTGAAGTTCAGAATGATTTGTATGGCTTTACTGAAAACCTATCCCAGTAACTAACTAACTATAGATAATGGAAATGATCCTAAAACTATTAGCCATGAAGGGTATAATATAACAACTATAGCTATAGCTATAGCTATAGCTAACACTAACAAATAAAATTTAATGATCATACAGAAATCAAGCTGACCTACAAGAAGATGACATGGGGTATATGTAACCCATTGTTTAGTGGTAGCTATAGTAGCTATGATTGAGACTGACAAGACTTACTTGATTTGTTAGCTATCTGGCTGCTACTGTAAAAGGACATTATAATGAAGCATCGGTGGACACGATGGTGACTCTATCTGGACTGTAGAATGGAAGAGAGCTGGGGGAGAAATAAGCAGTTGTTATAACAGTTTAAAAGGCAGTCTTTTGGGGTTCATCCCAACACCATGCATTCTTCTTACTCAGTAAATCTCGCAACATTTTAGAGGTCTCTGCCAAGTATAGGCGTAAATTTTCCTAGCTCAGTGATCATACCAAGAAATCTTCTGACATCTAAGAGACCTTGGACTTAGCATCAACTGGATTGCTTCAACTTTCTTTGGGTCAGGAAGTAGCTAGCTGCCTGATCAATAACATGACCCAAAAAAGTTACTCTATCTGCTATTTATCTTGTTCCAAGTTGCTTGAGATATTCTGATACTGCCACTAACCTACTATTATGTTCCTCTTGATCATGGCCATACACAAGGATGCCATACATCTTGCAGATGACTCCCTCTGGCCGAAGCTGCAGCTACCTCATGTGTCCTTTTTTGAACTGAAGTATTTTGGCACAGAGGTGATCCTGAACAGCAGTTGGTAGTAACAAAATCTCCCAAACAGGATTAAATAGAGCTGAGTCTTCTTAAAGGTGCACTCGGAATTTAGCTACATCAAGCTATGACAATATCTTAGCTCTTCCTAGTTGGGCAAGAGTATGATCAACTGATGGGATGGGATGGCATTCCCTCTGGACATTTTGATTCAACTTTGTAAGATTTATATAAAGGCAGATTCATTCACCTGGCTTCAGTACTACTATACTATACCATCCCTGTGCACCACTTACTTGGAATATTTACTCTCCTGATAATTCCCAACTTCTCCATTTGCTCTCTCAACTACTCCATTTGTTCCAATTCACTTTTAATTTTTGGCAACAATGGAAGTGCAATTCTCCTTGGTGTTGAATGATAGCATCTGCATTAATTTAGATGGTTAGTATGTTCTCCTGTCACTGAGTGAAGACCACCAAACAGCTGGGAATAGTTTTTACAAATTTTTTCTGCTAGGTCTCCGACTCTAGAAACATGGTGTAGCTAAATCCTGTATTGCAGTAGCTAGTTAGGGGTTTGTGAGGGTGCTACATGACAAAAATGTCTTGTTGAACTTTATGAGGTCCATACTTTGAATTGACTACAAACTGTGAGATTATTCTGACATGGGCTATTTAAGGAGCACGTACAACATTGCAATCCAGTGCACTTGGGCTGGAATTACTATCACATCACCCCTGTATCAATTTTGAAGTCAAAACTTGAGTAAAAATGGAACTGTCTAAGATTTGTTTGGTGCTGTAGATTCAGTTACTATTACACCCAGAAACTCATCAACACCCTCCATTACAGAACTAGACTAAACAATCTGTATGGATCCAACTGTATGACAGTAATGACTCACTACAGCATGGTGGCCTTTCTTGGAACATTAGTGGTAAATTGCTTCTCAAGTCAGACATCCCTGATGAATGACTTCACATGTCTTGGATTCTGTAGGTAAGTTAATTGGATGTATTGATCTGCCCTTTTGTGGACGCTGCTGCTTGTAAACAACATGGTTAATGTTTGGAGGCTACTCTGCACTTCAAAGCTTATTACTATCCAAATGTTTAATGAACCTCTTCAAACCCTATCAATGCCAATTCTTGTATTAATTATATAATGTATTGTAACCTATGGGCTCACATGAAATATTCTTAAAAATATGCAGTAAGCATGTATGCACTTCCTACCTCCTCTGATTCTGCTCTAATCCCTGTAATCACAAACAATAGCTATCTACACGATGGCAAGAGTGGGATCATTACAAAGAGCAAGAAAGTAAAAGGCAACTATCAAATCATAGCACCAAAGAAACTACTCAGAAGTGGATTTGCAAATTTGAATATTTTCATTGAGCATCAGGTTTGTCCAAAAAAGTCAAGTTAATTCCCTGATTAATACAATGGGAGATTAGGGAAAGGGAAAGGGAAAGTTAAAGGAAAGCAAAGGGAAAGGGAAAGGGAAAGTAAAACATGGCAGGTAAAGGAAAGTACTATTTGGTGAAAGAAATTTCAAGCTTAATTCATTAAGAACATCAATGTGATTTTACTGATTTATGAACTGATGGTGCCAGCAATGGGGCGAGACAGTAGATCAGTTTGTAACCACAATGCACACCTTGGCCGAGCACTGTTTGTATGGACCACTGCATGAAGAAATGATCCACGATTGTTTGGTAGTAGGATTACATGATGCAAATTTGTCCTCAAAGCTTAATTTGAAAACAGCAACTACCATGGCTTGTCAGAGTGGAATAGCACAAAAACAATAGTTCATTGTAAGACCTGGTATGGTTTTCATAGTGGTATTTCCCTAAGCTGTTTAAAAATTATAAATCATGCCTATAACTGAATAGAACGTCTAGCCAGTGGCGTATAGCCAGGCTACCATGGGCTATCTACAAAAGTGTCTGAGCTAATTTAGCTATGTATTTTGTTTAACACAATCAGCATGCAAAATTAGCATTCTTTAAAGCTGGGAAATGCCTCAGAAAGTCTTGATAAATTCAAAGTATGTATCTACTTTGAAGTGGGGGTATTTAAAACACATGTTAGGTTCACGATCTTAGGAAGTATGGGCAAAGGTAATCACAGCAAAAGTTCAATTGTTGATCACAGCCACTGACAGTTCATATATATGTCAATAAATTTTTGCGCATCAGTAATGTTATAATCTGAGATGCAGCATATTTAGATGCTTCACATAAAACCTTATGTAACTTTGACCATTAGCTTTACTTATAATATCAGCTACAGCTACAGTATGAGAGTCTTAGCTATCTAATGAGGTAGCTATAAAGAAAAAGGACTCTTAAGTGCTTACATAATTATTTTAATAATGGAAGGATCGCTTTATTGACTAACCACGTACATAGCTATGTCCAATTAACTTTTCCATGCAAGCATGTTCAAGCTAACTCAACTTTCCATTACAACTGTAGTAAACACAGTACTGGTTGAAGGAACTACACAGCTCTGCACAGTACTGTTTGAATAGTTCTTTTCAGCATTTAAGATCATTAATTTTGTCTTAGCTAAATGCTGAAAGCTTTGCTTATGAATCATCTTTAGATATAAATGCTATCTTTAGATGATGTTGCAACAAGCTAAGGAATGGAAGAAAGTAGAGGAGTGCATGCGCTATGAATATTTTTCCTATGACTATAATTAAAACTGACCTCTTATATTCATCACAGAAGTGATAATAGTTTACCTCATTACCTAGAATGGTAAACAATAACAGTATGACAGGCTATACCTACTTTGCCAGGCCATAACAATTGTAGCTGTATTTACAAAGTTGCAGTTAAATTTTTTTGCCTGGGCTAAAAATGCTCTGGTCAGCCCTGGTGTGCCGGGCTATGCCCCTGCGTCCAGCTTACTTCTTCCAGTGTTCAATATATGTATTATGTAGCTATAGCCCAGAACAAGTATGGTATCCTTGATTACACAAGACCAAGGCACAGCTGAGGTCAGTGTCAACCACAAGGATGCCGTAACAGTGAATGAATGGGCTTTAACTTGTTTATTTCCAACAAAGCTTGTTTGTACTTGTACTTGTACTAGATCATTTGCAGCTGTAAATAGGTGTTAAAACTGTAATCTTAAAAGGTTTCTGGGCAGGGAAATATTATAGTTAAAAACTGGTTGACAAATATAATATCTTTAATATTTAACAACTGGTTGATAACTATGATGTCTATAATAATTATTATTCTAGTTAACAACTATAATATCTCCTGGGGGCATCTTTGATCTGCCCACGCACTGGGAGACTTATTTTGCTTCCAACCCCCTCTGATTCCTTCCAACCTCCTCTGATTCCTTCCAATCTCTTCTGAATCCGTTCCAGAAGAGGTTGGACACACTTTATGTGCTGCTACAAATAATTTATTTAAACTTTTGTTTCCTGGTTATTCTATTTATAGTGATGTTTAGTCAAAGCAGTCATGATATTGATTACTGTTCAGGTAGATCAGCAGTGCGCACAGCTGCACGTTTTACATTTTTACCAAAATGGAGGACTATCAGTTTAAAACTTATACCACCTTAAAAGCTCATGTTGAGTACTATCCAAACATTCACTCTGCTCGATTTAACTCCACCAGTGCCATTTTTTGCATTTTAACCACATGGAAAATATGCAACATGCATGTGTGCATGACCAATCTCTTCAATACACACCTCCTATCTTATACATATATATATATATGTGTGTGTGTGTGTGTGTGTGTGTGCGTGTGTGTGTGTGTGTGTGTGTGTGTGTGTGTGTGTGTGTGTGTGTGTGTGTGTGTGTGTGTGTGTGTGTGTGTGTGTGTGTGTGTGTGTGTGTGTGTGTGTGTGTGTATGTGTGTGTATGTATGTATGTATGTATGTATGTATGTATATACCTATAGCTTCAAATTTCTGTGGTTAAAAATTCATAATTATTCTTGGATCACAATCACAAAAAATTCTTCACAAAATGCATGGCTTGTAGATGAAGACATTAGTGTGCTAGGCACTAGCTAACAATTCACAAAATTTGAAACTACCATTTTCAAGGCAAAACAGCTTGAAACATGAAAATTTAAGACCACAGAAATTTGGAACCATATGGTATAGCTATTACCTACCACTACAGAACTCACATTTTATAAACCTCATATGGATGAAGCTGGTGACAAGCAACTCAATTAGTCTCGCGTGGCCAGACCACTATTTTTTCTTTCATGGGGGCAGGAAAATTGGCACATATTCATTATTCTAATTGTTTCATACATAAGCACATTAGTTGCTCCTAGCAACCTGAGCATTATAGCATCAATAGGTAGCTATGGAGGTCTTAAAAATTCCAACAGGTTGCATATACATACATATCACAAGGTATGGCATTTTTAAAATCATGGTTTTCCCATACAATTTGTATTGTGGTGACAATTTTCAGATCTTTGCTAAGTTTAATCTTAAGTCATGGGCCTCCCCAGTATACTGAGTCTAGAATTGCCACTGTAGCTAGTAGGCCAAGTTTTTGGTCAATATCATTGCATGGTGACTCTTAATTGAACACTCTTGCATGCTGGCATTATGCAGTCGCTATTTACTTGCTCGGGCATCAGCTCAGTGTAGACCGAGGTGTAGACTTCATTATATACGTACCGTATAGCTAGCATTCCAAGCTATAAGCTTATTAGCTAGCTATATATTAAAGTATTATAAAGCTAATCTTAAAGTACTTATATAGATAAAGCTGGTGACAAGCAACTCAATTAGTTTCACGTGGTACTTTTGCGTGGGCGTTTTAAGTAAAATCGTCTGGCCTGCGAGACTAGTAGTGCTCCTATGATGACAGACCAGAACCAGACCTTTCTCCGACGATTGCATTATAAGCGCCCGCACGGATAGACGCTTACATGTGCGGAAAAGGTTGCATGGCTATAATATTATACGCCGGTCTGACTACTTTTAGCTGCAATTAGTAGCTAGTAAAAATTAACTGGTGGTAAAACTGACTAAAGTAAAACTCCATAAGAAAAACTGTACAGCTGCTTGTACAATTGTTTAATACCGGTAAGTCAGTCTGTAGCAACACTGGCCGGCTGACCAACCAGTCTACCTCGCACACTGATCCATCGTTTAAACTTAGTGCCCTGATCATAGATAATACATTCAGGCATCGGATCTTCTGTAGTAGCCATGAATTAGGATGCGCGTTTAATACAACAGTAAGGTTAAGGTGGAGTCATAGATAACATACGCGCGTAGCTGACAAGGCCATGTAAGGAAGCGCTATTTAACCATAAAAGTGCTGATACGGTCATCATATGCTCGTGCGTCTCCTTAATGGTCTGTGAAATCACATGGAATAGAAAGGTTACTCAAGTATGTTTACCGTGAGATAGCTAGATGTATTGTGTGATATGTATTGCAGTAGTGTGCCAAGAGCGTAAGGCTCGACGTCTCTGCACCGACTTTGTCTATCACGTCTGAGATTTCGACTGGTAGAGCTTGTTCTAGCGTCCCATTTATACATAAAGTAGCTACTTTATCATGTAGCTATATCAACCGAACTGATTGTTGTCTTGCATTGAATGCCGTAATAAAGGGAACTATTAGTAATTCCGCTCCGGAACTCCTGTTGTGTTTGCAGGGGGAGCACCTCGTGTAGGCTTTGTGTTATATCATAGATGACATTTGAAGCTATATAATGGTGTAATGCACATAATATGATATCCATTATATACTAGTTATTGGTCACTTGAGCTGTCACTCTCTTTAACCTGGCCGACAAATGATACTGAAATGCTAGGGGAGCGGTGGTGTACTGTTAACTTTCAAACTAAGGGCCAGGATAAAGGTCCAAACTTCCTGAAATATAGCTAGTATAGGTATGTATTGATATTGTCGAGGATACCAGATCTATAGAGGTGTAGGAAGATACTCTGTTAATGGGTGCCCCACCTATTGAACAATAATAATGGTGAAGATGCTAGAGTGTAATTCCCAAAAATGTCTTGGTTGTGCGGCAACTCAATCTAGGAAGGCCTGGGATATACCCCAATCCAGGAAAGTTTTGTACAGAATGGAATAAAGCACTATAATGGACCCTGAAACACCCACTGGCCTGGATGGTGTGGACCAATCAGTTGTATAGCTATAACACTGCATGGCACTTACAGAAACAACTATAGAAACTAGCCTCATAATGTATTTCTGCATTCACATAATTCTACATCAGGTATGTAGCTACATCACATATTGATTCATTTGTTTTCTTCATTACTTGATACAAATTCATTCATGTTTACTCTTGTGGTTACCTGGGAGTGGCTAATATTTTTACCAGTGACTTTCACCATGGCTGCTCAGGTATTTATCCATGCAGATGGTTTTGAACTATTCTTGTGACAGGCAGTAAAATACCATCATCCAATGGTAATGCGTGTTTTGCTTACCTTTAAAAATTTTCGGCTGGTTTTGTTATTCCAGATGCCATAAAATTCATTTTAATACTTAATACGTTTCACAAGATATGTACGTATACTAATTTCTTCACCATAAACGATTACTTCCATTTTAACAATTTTCTATACAAAAGTCCCCCAACTATAGCCACTATTTTTACTTTTTGACGTCATTGTGGATAAGATCCATAGAGTGCTAATAACTGCTGACTATTCTTAGCTATATATAGCTAGCTAGCTGTTAAGTGTTTACTGAATGGCATTAGTATGTCCAAATATTGCACTTGTACTGCAATAGAATATTATAGTTACTGAGTATGCACAGATTTTATAAAGAAGGATTGGTACAGATAGTATTGTGTGAAACTAGATCATCTTTAAGCTTGCTGCTACTTGATATTAACCCTTACAGGTACAGCTACAGATTCTATAGTAGCTATAACATGATGCAACAGTGGGTGACTTTATTAATCCTGTGGGCTATTCATGGGAGGTGAGTAGCTGTATCAACCTACCGTGTACATGTATTG
>CBDCAY010000002.1:0-33455 GCA_965214085.1 Phototrophicaceae bacterium | reverse complement strand
AGTGCTGGCGACCGGAACAGGACTTGAGTGGGCTGTTCGCCTGTCCAATCTGGCGGCCGGGGTTACTGTGGCGAAGCCGGGCTCCGCTACAGTATCTGTGCCGGAGCTGAAACGCGCCAGCCATGCGCAGCGGGACGGTCATGGCATGATGACCGAAAGTGAATTATTGCAGGCTGTGACCGAGGCACGGGCCAGCGGTGAAAGCATTGTTATGACTAATGGCTGCTTTGATATATTACATGCAGGACATGTCCATTATCTGAATCAGGCAGCACAGCTTGGAGATCGTCTGGTGGTGGCGGTCAATACTGATGAAACGGTCCGGGCATTAAAAGGTCAAGATCGTCCTGTCAATCGCCTTGAGTCACGCATGGCCGTACTGGCTGGACTGGTCGCGGTTGATTGGGTTGTGCCCTTTGCAGAGCAGACCCCGGAGCGTTTGATTGGCAAAATAAAGCCCGATTATCTGGTAAAAGGTGGTGATAACAGCCCCGATAATATTCCCGGTGCGCAATGCGTAACAGAAGCCGGCGGCCAGGTGATGGTGCTGGATTACGTCGAAGGCCGCTCAACAACAAATATCATCCGCCGGATACGTGAAGACGAGCAATAATCAGCCGCCGGTTGACGTTATCGTGGTCGGGGGGGGCATTGCCGGCCTGTGGATACTGTCGAACCTGCGTGCAGCCGGTTACGATGCAATCCTTGTAGAGAGAGATTCTCTGGGCAGCGGGCAGACTCTGGCCTCACAGGGTATTATTCATGGTGGTGCAAAATATGCGCTTATCGGTCATGTAACCGGTTCTTCCGAGGCAGTACGTGAGCTGCCGGAACGGTGGGGTGAGCATTTATCAGGCCGCCGGCTGCCGGATTTAAGCAGTGTTCGTTGCAACAGTGACCATCAATGGATGTGGAGTGCCGGAGATATACCGTCAAAGATAGCGAATTTTTTTGCCGGCCGGTTGATGTCCGGTCGTGTAAGGCCGCTTGCAGGGCGGGAACTGCCCGGAAGGTTTAAGTCGATATGCAAGACGAACACAGTCTATCAGTTACATGAGCCGGTTCTTGATGTTGCGAGTCTGGTGCAGTGTCTGGCTGATTCAAATAAGGGCAGGGTGTTTAATGCTGAAGCGATCTGTGCTGAAGCGGACGGCGATAACATGCTGCTTGAAGTCAGAACGCATAACGAAACACATTGCCTTGCTGCCCGTGCTCTGGTGTATGCCGCCGGAGAAGGTAACGCGGAAATTGAGACATCTGCAATGCAGCGTCGACCACTGCAGATGGTCATGGTAAAAGGTGATCTGCCCGAGCTGTGGGGGCATGTTATTGAAGCGGCTGCCAATCCGCGCCTGACCATCACATCGCATAAATGCCCTGACGGGCAAATTGTCTGGTATATCGGAGGGCAGTTGGCTGAAGATGGTGTTGCCCGCTCGATCCGGCAGCAGATTGCAGCAACCCGGCAGGAATTGAGAAGGATATTTCCGGCTGTGGTGCCAGACTCTCTCAACTGGGCAACGCTGCATATCAACCGCGCGGAAGGTATTCGGGACGATGGTAAAAGGCCGGATAATCCATTCGTTGGACGGCATGGGCGGCAGATAACGGTATGGCCTGTCAAGCTGGTTTTCGCCCCTGTGGTGGCTGACGAAGTGTTGAGCCTTGTTGAGGCTATGCGGATCAGTAAGTCGCGGGCCGATGCCATGATCGACCTGCCGGAGGCAGTCGTGGGTCAGTATCCATGGGAGCAGGCTGTCTGGCAGTGTGGATAATGGATATGAGAAAAATAAATAGTCATATATAATATGCAATGTCAGCTATCCCATTAAAAAATATATCCAATACCGGAATTATGGTGAGTGCACTTGGTCTGGGTACTGTCAAGTTCGGCCGTAATGAGGCGGTAAAGTATCCGCAGGGCTTTGCGATACCTGATGATAGAGCTGTTATATCACTGTTATCCCAGGCCCATGCAGCCGGTATTAATTTACTGGATACAGCTCCGGCTTACGGTACCGCACAAAGCAGAATCGGCAGGCTCATTGGGGCAGATGATGACTGGGTTATCTGTAGCAAGGTTGGTGAGCAGTTTATTGACGGGCAATCAATATACGACTATAGCGAATCAGCAACGATATCCGGTATCGAGAACAGTTTGCGGGCGTTGCAGCGCGATGCCCTGGATATTGTATTGATACACTCGGATGGTAACGACATGGATATTCTGCAGAATACGTCGATTATGGAAACACTGTTGCGAATGAAAGATCAGGGCAAGATAAAGGCAGTGGGGATTTCAAGTAAAACGGTTACAGGAGGATTATATTCCTTGCAGTATGTAGATGTTATTATGTGCATGTATAATATTTTAGAGACGACTGAGCTGCCTGTTATTCAGGCGGCCGGAGCAGCGGGCAAGGGAGTCTTTATAAAAAAAGGCCTGATGAGCGGTCATCTGAAAAAAACCGGAACAGTGGACCCGTTGCAGGCATGTTATCGCCATATTTTTGCTCAGCCGGCGGTCAGCAGCCTGATTATCGGTACGATCAGCCCGATACACTTGCGGCAGAATATCGATGCTTTCCTGTCCATCGTGAAACCAGACTGATGGTGCGTCTCGCCTATAGCGTTTTTATGTATCTTCTGGTGCCTCTGTTTTTATGGCGGTTGCTGTGCCGTGGTTTTCGGGATCGTGAATACTGGTATCGCTGGTCAGAACGTTTCGGCTTTAATCGACTGCCGGATTTGACAAATGCCACCTGGGTACATGCCGTATCTGTTGGCGAGGTACAGGCCAGTGTCGCACTGGTTGAATATCTGCTGGATTCCAGACCGCAGATGCCGGTTGTCATCACAACAATGACGCCTACGGGTTCGCGGCGAGTAGTATCCCTGTTTGGCCATCGTGTGCATCATGTATATGCCCCTTATGACCTGCCGGGTGCTGTCAGCCGCTTTCTGTGTCGGGTCAAGCCGATACAGGTGATTATTATGGAGACCGAAATATGGCCCAACATGATCAGCGGGTGCCATCAGCGAAATATCCCCTTGCTGTTGGCTAATGCGAGGCTGTCAGAACGTTCCGCAAGAGGATACCGCCGTATTCAGAAGCTGACCTGTCAGGTGATAAGCCGTATTTCATATATAGCTGCCCAAACCGAAAGCGACCGGCTACGCTTTATGGCGCTGGGAGCGACTGAGGATCAGGTCATTGTTACAGGTAATATCAAAATGGATATTGATTCGCTCGCCGAACTGCGTGAACAGGGCGAGGTCATCCGGCGCTGGCTGGGAGTCGGCCGTTCGGTATGGATCGCGGCAAGTACGCATGTCGGAGAGGAAGAGCAGGTGCTTGAGGCCCATGCGGCCCTGAAAAAAACAGTGAAGGATGCCCTGCTGGTGCTGATTCCCCGCCATCCTGAACGTGCTGATGAGGTTGAGAGGCTGTGCCGAAAAAATCACTGGCAAGTGCTCCGCCGTACATTGGAAACAGCCGACGACGAAGTGCCAGACATCTATCTGGTGGATACACTGGGAGAACTGCCACAGTTTTACTCTGCCGGTGATGTGGCATTTGTCGGAGGCAGCCTGGTGCCGATTGGAGGGCATAACATGATTGAGGCCGCAGCCCAGGGCATTGCCGTGGTGTTTGGCCCCCACCTGTTTAATTTCCAGGATATAAGTTATCAATTATTACAGTCAAATGCAGCAAGGATGGTTACTAATAGTCAGGAACTGGCTCTGACCTTGGAAGAATTGCTGAAAGATGCCGATTTACGACACAAATTGGGCCGCAATGGTAAGGCATACGTTGAATCCAGCCGCGGTGCCTTGCAGCGATTGACTGAGGTTGTGGCAAGGTGCTGAGATAGTCTTTGTCTGGTCTGATAAGAGCCAGCTCCGATCAGAAAAATGAATGGTGCCGATGGGGTACTTGAGGCAGGATGTGGATCGGTTTGTGAGCCTGCTTTAAGTATCCTGGATATGAGGTGGTTTTGTGAAATTGCTCTATGTCGGCACATTCAAGGTATCCGGGTGTTGGACTCGCCTCTAGAAAATCTGGAGTTCGGTGATTACACTGCTTTGTGCCATATTGGACACAGGATTTTGATATGCTTATGTTTTTACTGATGTTTTAGGAGTGTTCTGCCATGACCAGACTATTCCTTTTGATTTCTTATCTAATTAGACGCTTATTCTTACCGAGAGTCTCACCTCAGTTACGTAAGTATCTGTATTCTTTGATAAAACCAGATTATCGGGATCAACTACTACAGCTGTTGAAAATGAAATACGCCACTCCTGTTCTTATCCTTTTGATTTCTTATCTAATTAGACGCTTATTCTTACCGAGAGTCTCGCCTCAGTTACGTAAGTATCTGTATCCTTTGATAAAACCAGATTATCGGGATCAACTACAACTACAGCTGTTGAAAATGAAATACGCCACTCCTGTTCTTATTGATACGCCGACGAAAGTATCGTCGTCATCTGTTTTTGAATCTTTGTTAAAGCAATATCCGGGACCAGTATTGAAGAGACACGGTGGCGGCAGCTTTGCAGATAGCAAGTGCTCATCATTCAGGTATTTACATCATCTGATACATGAAGAGAAAAGACCATTAAATGTTATCTCGCTTGTCAGAGAGCCGATAAGCAGAAATATATCGCATTTTTTTCACGACCTTGGCGCATATACTGGAATTCCTGATCCCTATAAAAAACTTTCTATAACTGAACTCAAAGACAGCTTTTTGTCATCGGAATCTCTGCATGAAAGTTTCCTTGGTTTTTTCGAAAATAACATGCTGGTAAATTTCGGTATAGATGTTTTCTCGACACCTTTTCCAGAGAGTGGTATTTCTACCTACTCCAATGGCAATGTAAGGCTTTTAGTCATGCGTATGGAAATAAGTGACAATGATAAGGTCGAAGCGATCAAGAGTTTTCTTGGATTAGAGAATTTTTCACTTTACCATCATAATATTGGAGAAAAGAAGCACTATGTAGCGACATATAGAAAATTCAAGGATGAAGTGAAGTTGCCGCCTGATTATATTGACGGGATGTGTGAGACAAGATGGTTTCGTCATTTTTATGGCACAGAATATATCAATACTGTAAAGGAAAGATTCTGTATGCCCCCCCACCTCCCATAAAGAACGAGGCGGCATGATAACTGATGATATTCACTATCTTTTTTTTTAATGGCACTGTTGATTTTATTATGTTTCGGGTTATTGCTTTTTTTAGATTATTCTAATGCACAATAATATAAATATTCACGGCCTGCAGATTGATTCCGGGTTTTATCAGTTCGTTAATGACGATGTGATACCAGGCACCGGTATAGAGCCGGATCAATTTTGGTCGGGGTTGGCTGGTATTGTGGCCGAGCTGACGCCCCGTAATCGCGAGCTGCTGGCACGCCGCGATGAATTACAGGCCAGAATTGATCAGTGGCATCGTCAACATAAAGATCGGTCGCATGATGCCGCTGCCTATAAACAGTTTCTACTGGATATTGGTTATCTGCTGCCGGAGGGTGATGACTTTTCGGTCACGACTGCCAATGTCGATCCTGAAATATCAATTATTGCCGGTCCACAGCTTGTTGTGCCGGTCAATAATGCGCGATATGCCTTGAATGCTGCCAATGCACGCTGGGGTTCTCTTTATGATGCACTTTATGGAACGGATGTTATAGACGAGCAGAATGGAGCGGAAAAAGGTGACCGCTATAATCCGGTTCGTGGTGAGAAGGTGGTCCGCTATGCAATGGAATTTCTGGACAGGATGTTGCCCTTGATTGATGGTTCACACAGTCAGGTTGCCTGCTATGCTATGGATGGTAACGGGTTACAGGTCGATATGAATGACAAAAAGACAGCGCTGGTTAATGAGGTGCAGTTTATCGGTTATCAGGGAGAGGCATCTTCGCCTTCTGTATTGTTGTTCAAGCACAATCATTTGCATATCGAGATTCAGATAGACAGGGACCATCCCGTTGGTATGAGGCATCCGGCAGGGATATGCGATATTGTTATGGAGTCGGCTGTTACTACCATCCAGGATTGTGAGGATTCGGTGACTGCCGTAGATGCAGAGGAAAAAATCGGCGTATATCGAAACTGGCTTGGTCTTATGAAAGGAGATCTTACTGCCAGTTTTGCAAAGGGCGATGCCATAGTTGAGCGTTCTCTTAATCATAACAGGGGATATACCACGGTTAACGGTCAGCAGATAACATTGCCGGGATGTTCATTGATGTTGGTGCGCAATGTTGGTCATCTAATGACCAGTCCGGCCATCCTGGATGCCGACGGTAATGAGGTCTTTGAAGGTATTATGGATGCTGCGATTACCGGGTTGATCGCCTTACATGATCTCCGGGGGCTGGGGCGATTCAATAATTCACGCTGTGGTTCCATGTATGTGGTAAAGCCCAAGATGCACGGCCCGGATGAAGTGGCCTTTGCAGTTGATTTGTTCGCATGCGTTGAACAAGTCCTGGGGATGGCACCCAATACCATGAAAATTGGCATTATGGATGAGGAGCGTCGCACTACGATCAATCTAAAGGAGTGTATTCGTCAGGCCAGTGAGCGCATTGTTTTTATCAACACCGGCTTTCTTGATCGCACAGGTGATGAAATCCATACTTCCATGGAGGCCGGCCCTATGGTCCGCAAAGAGGCCATGAAATCTCAGCCCTGGATGAATGCCTATGAAGACTGGAATGTTGATATTGGCTTGGGCTGCGGATTGCAGGGGTGCGCACAAGTCGGTAAGGGAATGTGGCCAAAACCTGATAAAATGGCCGAAATGATGGCGGCAAAGCAGGCACATCCTGAGGCGGGGGCTAACTGCGCCTGGGTACCTTCCCCCGTCGCCGCAACGCTGCATGCCCTGCACTACCATGAGATTGATGTATTCGCACGGCAGGAAGTGCTTAAGTCCCGCAAACGGGCGAGTCTCGATGATATCCTCAACATTCCCGTTGAATTGGAACCATCCTGGTCCTCGAAGGATATTCAACAGGAGCTGGATAATAACTGTCAGGGTATTCTTGGTTATGTTGTACGCTGGGTTGAGCAAGGTATCGGTTGTTCCAGGGTGCCGGATATCAATAATGTTGGCTTGATGGAAGATCGTGCGACCTGCCGTATCTCCAGTCAGCATATAGCAAACTGGTTAAATCACGGGATAGTCTCTGAAAAGCAGGTCATCGAAACCCTGCAACGAATGGCGCAGGTGGTTGACCACCAAAATCATGGTGCCCCCGGCTATGTCAACATGGCCCCTGACTTTGCCGGCAAGGCATTTACGGCCGCAAAGGATTTGATTTTTATGGGGCGAGAGACGCCTAATGGTTATACCGAACCGCCACTGCATAGGCGTCGGTTGGAGTTTAAGAGGCAGGTATGTTCTTGAGTGCGCAGTAATTTCAAAAGGATTCGTCGCATGCCTGCAAGTCCTCAATGCGGGGCAGTTATGCAATAATCTCTTTACCCCATCCCTCCCTGAGCATGTTTCCCGTATTGTTTCTTGCGGCTTTGCGGGCCGGTATTTTTAGCATTCAGGATGCTGTAACAGATATGTGCTCAGGGTATGATGGCATGGTCGAGCAAGTGCCGAATTGCCATGGAAGTCCTGTATCTCAAAAGTGGCGAAAGCTGGCAGGTGCCATGGTTATTGTATTTGGTCTATGGACCGTTGCTTCCAGTATTCTGGGGAGAATTAATGTCGGCCTCGGATGCTTGCCGCCCGGCTGAACGTATATCCAGTCGGGCTGCTGTGGGGCTGGTTTAACCACTAAGGACTGTCTGATTTACATGGCATCATGTTTCCGCATGGATGATGGCAGCAGCTTCATGTCCGCCAGCCCGGTCAGTAGTGCCGAAATAAAGTTTCCTTCGCTCTCATAAACCATTCTGTAAAGCCGGATTTTCATGGTGATAGCGCATCCGAAAATGATCGCTATAAAGGTGATAAAAGATCCGATAGCCAGGGTTGATATTCCTGTGACAGCCTGTCCGATGGTACAGCCCAAGGCCAGTACGCCTCCGAATCCCATTAATACTGCACCAATGAAGTGGTTCGCGAAGTCTCCGACGGAAGCAAACCACTCAATACGAAACGATTTGCTCACCAGTGACCAGAATAATGAACCCGCTATCACTCCAAGTGCTGCCATGACTCCAAAAGTCAGTAAACCGCGGTCAAAGCCGGAACCGGCATAGCCAAAGATCTGCCCCAGTGGATTGATGAATGTGTAGGACTGGGCGGCAAGAAAGCGGCTGTCTGCCGGGGGTGTTGCCTCGGTATCTTCGACAAGAAAATCCCATTGCTGAACATAGTCACGCAAGCCATAAGGTTCTTCATCCTGAATCAGGATGATATTGCTGGTGATATACCAGGCTGCAACCACGGCCAGCCCGACAACGATGCCCCCCAGGATGTTGTCAAATGAAGAGCGATATTCCGCAGACTTGAAGATGTAGATCAGCATGGCAATGACCAGTATGCCGCCGACTATCAGGCGGGCCGTATTGGCATTCTGTTCCGATATGATGGTGCCGATGTCCTGGCTGGCACCGACATTCATGGCAGCGGGGCGAATCCAGTCATAAAACAGGAGAGACATCAGCGTCTGATCACTGTTCGGGAATGGATTGATCATAAAGTAGGCGATAATGCCAATAATTGCAAGAACCATCAGAGACTTTATATTGCCGGCCCCCAGACGAATCAGATTTTTATTGCCGCAACCACTGGCCAGTGTCATGCCGATTCCGAACAACAGACCGCCCAGCAGGTTTTCCAGCCAGATCAGATCCCCGCTGCGATAGGGTGGAAACGCATCACCAAGGTTGGCCAGACCCATGGTTTCAAGGGTTATCACGCCGGTAATTGCGACAGCCATCGCCAGCAGCCAGGCACGCCAGCGACCTGTGTCACCTATATTAACCCAGTCGGAGATTGCGCCCATGGTGCAAAAATTGGTTTTACTGGCGACTGCACCCATGATGAACGCAACAATAAAACCTGACCAGAGAAAAAAGTTCTGTGCTTCGGAAAATGACTCAAATGACATGTACCGCTCCTGTGACTTTCGCTTTGCTACAAAGCAGGAATTTAGCTGATATGAACCAATATCGCCACCTATTTGTATTACCCTGAACCTTGGGTATAGCAGGGTAATTTGAGCCGGACTGCTGTCGCTGTAGTCCCGGGTCGTTTTTATATGGCCACTCTGCAACATTATACAGTTATATCAAAGCTCCCGCCCTCACATAATCCTCTTTCCATTCAATAATCAAGGAGGTAATGATGAATATAGCAAGATTAATCGGTGGTCTGGTATTGTTGCTCAGTCTGGTGGGTGTAGCTGCTCATGCGCAGAACCCTGCTGAGGCCATCAACATTAATACAGCAGACGCGCAAACCATTGCGTCAGGTTTGACAGGCGTGGGTGAGGTGCGTGCCCAGGCTATCGTCGATTACCGGGAGCAAAATGGCAGGCTTGAAAGTATTGATGACCTGATCCATGTCAATGGAATCGGAGAAAAAACTCTGGCGGCTATTCGGGATAGCCTGACGCTGGGAGAACCCGCGCAGGATACCAAACCCGCCGAATGATCCATACCCCATGGTGCGGCAGGCCGTATCCAGAGACCGTAACAAAAACTGTGTAAACCGCCTATCATTAACCTTAACTATAGGTGAGGACAGGTATCATGAAAAAGCAAGAACTGAAAGCCTTCGCACGTGAAGTAGCGAAGAGCATTAAAACCGAGGAAGACCTGAACGAGTTCAGCCAGATGCTGACCAGGGTTACGGTGGAGGCGGCGCTGAACGCCGAGTTGGATGACCACTTGGGCTACGCCCGCCACGAACAATCGGAGAATGCCAACAACCGTAACGGCTACAGCAGCAAGCGACTGAGCACCGGTGAGGGTGAGTTTGAACTGGAGACGCCGCGTGACCGGGACGGCAGCTTCGAGCCGAAGCGGGTGAAGAAGGGGCAGCGGCGTTTTACCTCCATGGACGATAAAATCCTGAGTTTGTATGCCAAGGGCATGACGCCCCGTGAGGTCGTGGCCACGTTCAAGGAGATGTAGGATGGGGAGATTTCCCCGACACGGATATCCCGGGTCACGGATGCGGTCCTTGAACGCGTGACGGACTGGCAGTCCCGGTCGCTGGAAGCTGTGTATCCGATTGTGTACCTGGATTGTATCGTGGTGAAGATTCGCCAGGACAAGCGGGTTATCAACAAGGCCATCTACTTGGCCTTGGGGGTGGACCTGTCGGGCCACAAGGAGCTACTGGGTCTGTGGCTGGCTGAGCATGAGGGGGCCAAGTTCTGGCTGGTCATTCTCACGGAGTGGCAGACCCGCGGGGTGAAGGACATTCTGCTTGCCTGCGTGGACGGGCTCAAGGGGTTTCCCGATGCCATCAGCAACATGTTTCCGGACACGCAGGTGCAGCTCTGTATTGTGCACCGGGTGCGCAATGCCATGAAATAGGTGGTCTGGAAGGACGACAAAGCCGTGGCGGCGGATTTAAAGCAGAACGACCAGTCGGTCACCGAGGACGAGGCGCTGCTGGCACTGGAGCGGTTCGCTGAACGCCGGGATGAGAAATATCCCTCTATCAGTCGTACCTGGCGCCAGCACGGGCAAAACCTGAGCACCCTGTTCCGTTATCCGGATGACATTCGTAAGGCGATTTATACGACCAACGCCATTGAATCCCTGAACAGTGTGGTCCGCAAGGCCGTCAATAAGCGCAAGCTGTTTCCGTCTGACGATTCGGCCCGGAAGGGAGCGCTGAACCGGTTTATCATTGAGTTTGAAGACCGACTGATTGACTATGTCTAACCGGCGATTTACACAGAAATATTTACAGTCCCCGTATCCATGGAGTTTCTCTATTTAACCAAGAGCCAGCCTGTCTCCAAACTCGCCCTTGTAGCGCATGCTGAGCACCTGCCTTGATGGCCTGTGATTCTGGGCACCTCTGTGTTCTACCTTGATGCCTCCCATCAGCGAAGCAATTCGTCCGGTTGTCTCCCAGTCCAGATGATTTAAAAGTCCATACAGTAGCCCTCCGCGATAGGCATCACCGCATCCAGTCGGGTCCTTGATCTCTGCCACCCTGATATTGGGGATGCAAATTTCGGCATCGTTGTTGTAAATGACCGAACCTTGCGCACCTCTGGTCACGATCAGTGCATCGACCTGAGTGGCAATTTCTCTGGTCGAATAGCCGGTACGTTCCTGCATCAGTTGTGACTCATAGTCATTGACCGCAATCCATGTTGCCTGCCGGATAAATGTCTTGAGTTCTTCCCCGTCAAACATCGGCATTCCTTGGCCGGGATCAAATATGAATGGTATTCCCGCATCGGCAAACTGCTGCGCATGTTCAATCATGCCCTGACGCCCATCGGGCGAAACGATGCCTATTCTGATACCGGCATCACGGGGTATTTCATTCATATGGGACTGATTCATGGCACCCGGATGGAAGGCTGTTATCTGGTTATCGTCTTCATCCGTGGTGATAAATGCCTGACCAGTATAATTATTCTCAATCACCTTCAGATATCGCCGGCCTATACCGTGGTCATCCATCCACTTTGCATAAGGTCCGAAATCATGACCGACCGTCCCCATCGGTAGTGCGTCATCATCACACAGCAGGCTGAGGTTATACGCGATGTTTCCTGCACAGCCACCAAACTCCTTTCTCATGTCCGGGACAAGAAAAGACACATTCAGCATATGGACCCTGTCGGGCAGAATGTGGTTTTTGAATTTATCGTGAAACACCATAATGGTGTCATAGGCAAAGGAACCACAAATCAGTGTGGACATGGAGAACCTGAGAATATTCTGGAAGTTGTGGGATAAAGAATTATAAGCCAGATGGATACGACCAGTATCAATGAGATGAATACAGCAGCGGCACCCATATCTTTGGCACGCCCCGCCAGCTCATGGTATTCGCCTCCAATCCGGTCAACAATGGCCTCCAGCGCTGAATTAAGCAGTTCAATGATCAGCACCAGCAGAACCACAGCAACAAGCAGTGCCTTTTCCAACGGGTCGGCCCCCAGATAAATTCCTGCCGGAATCATAAAAGCTGCCAGTAATAGCTCTTGCCGGAAGGCGGCTTCGTTTTTGAAGGCAGCCTTTAGCCCCAGTAAAGCATAGCCAAAGGCATGAATAATGCGGGTAGCGCCTGTCTGGCCTGGCTTGGGCACTGTTTTGTTTATGCAACTTTATTATCGGCCTGTTCGTCAACCTGGTCCGGGCTCCAGATCAGGTTGAGTTCCCGGGCGGCTTTGACATCATCCACACGTCTCAGTGGCGTGCTCACTGGTGCTGTCTTTAGTGTTTCGACATTCGTGCGGGCCTCTTCGTCGATCAGCCGCATGGCATTAGCGAAATCATCAAGGGTATCCTTGTCTTCTGTCTCTGTGGGTTCAATAAGCAGGCACTCTGGTACCAGTAATGGAAAATATGTTGTTGGTGCATGGTGCCCATAATCGAGTAGCCGTTTGGCATAGTCCATTGCGGTAGCATCGTGTTCCTTTGCCTGACGTTTGAGGGTCACAATAAATTCATGTGTTGCCCGGCGACCATCAAATGCGAGGTCAAAGCCATTCTCTTTCATGCGCTTCATCAGGTAGTTGGCGTTCAGTGTGGCAAACTCGGCAACACGTTGCATACCTTCCCTGCCAAGCATTCGAATATAAACATAGGCACGTAACAGAACACCGGCGTTTCCACCAAAGGCAGACAGCCGGCCTATGGTATCCGGTATGTCATTTTCATCGGCCCAGCGGCATTCTTCTCCTTCTTTTACAACATGGGGAACCGGTAGATAGGGTTCCAGTCGTTCACCGACGCCAATAGCCGCTGCTCCCGGTCCGCCGCCGCCATGAGGAGTAGAAAAGGTTTTGTGCAGGTTCAGGTGAATGACATCAAACCCCATATCGCCGGGACGGGCCTTGCCGAGGATCGCATTCAGATTGGCACCATCGTAATAAAGCAGGCCACCTGCCTCGTGGATTGTTTTCGATATTTCCATAATCCGGCGCTCAAATACGCCAAGGGTTGAAGGGTTTGTCAACATCAGTCCGGCAGTTTGTGGCCCGACCATGGTCCGCAGCACCTCCAGATCAACATCACCCTTTTTATTCGTTGGAATCTCTCTGACTTTCATGCCACACATGATCGCCGTCGCCGGGTTGGTGCCGTGTGCTGCATCCGGGACCAGTACTTCGGTACGATTATAGTCGCCGCGTGCCTGATGATATGCCCGTATCATGGACATGCCGGCGAACTCACCCTGAGCGCCTGCCATGCCGGCTAATGATATTTTCCGCATGCCGGTAACATCGGCCAGTATTTCCTGTAGCTCATACAGGCAGCCCAGATATCCCTGAGAAACGCTATTCTGGCTTAGTGGGTGGCGCCCCAGAAAGCCCGGTAACATGGCCAGACTGTTACATGCGCGCGGGTTGTATTTCATGGTGCAGGAACCCAAGGGATAGAATTGCGTGTCGATCGAATAATTCTTCTGCGATAGCTGTGTATAGTGGCGAACTGCCTGCAGTTCAGACACCTCTGGCAGCGTCGGCTTATCTTTGCGCAGCATGGATGTGGGAATATCGCCTGCTTCTATCTGGTTGGCAGGGGCCTGACCACCGGCCTGACGGCCTGTAGATGACTTTTCAAATATCAGCATGGTTTACTCTCCTGAATCATCGTTATCTTTCGTGTCAAGTGCGGCAAGGACCGCATCATAATCTGGTTCATCAGCAATCTCCTTGACCAGCTGCGTGTAAATGACCCTGCCGCTGGAGTCCAGTGCCACTATGCCACGCGCGGTGATACCGGCCAGCGGACCGTCTTCTATCAGTATGCCATAGTCTCTGGCGAAGTCCCGGGAGCGCATCATCGACAGGGGGATAATGTTTTCCAGACTTTCCGTGCTACAAAAGCGTCCCTGGGCAAAAGGCAGGTCCGCAGAAATAATGAGAATGATGGTATCCTTGTGTGCGGTGACCAATTCGTTAAATTTCCTGGTGGATGTCGCGCAGGTCGGTGTATCGAGGCTGGGGACGATATTCATTATGATTTTTTTTCCGGCAAAATCAGACAGCTTTTTGTTGGCGAGATCTCCATCCACCAGAAGGAAATCAGGGGCCTGATCGCCCGTTGTCGGCAAATCGCCATTAGTGTGTAATTCATTTCCCTGTAGTGTAACTGTCGCCATATTTTCTCTCCATTCAAATCAATTGAATCCGGTGGTTAAGTCTTGAATTGCCTGTTCACAAACGCTCTATGACAGCTTGGGTTTGACCGGGCAGGGCACCTCCGATTGCAACCGGATAACCCGTTCAAGCAATTCAACATATCTCTTGATGTCTGCATTGGTTTTCGTTTCTGTGGCACATACCAGCAGACACCCTTTCAGGTCGGGATACTCATCTGATAAATCATAACCCGCCTGAATGCCATGAGCCGACATGCTGCGCAGTACGCCAGAGATTTCACAGTCCAGTTCCAGCACGACTTCGTGAAAAGCCGGGCCACTGAATCTTACACGCACGCCGGAAATGTTCTGTAATTCGGCAACCAGCTTGCGCTGATTGCCATGGCAGGCAGAGGCTACCTGTTGCAGCCCTTTTGCCCCCATGATTGACATATAGATCGTCGAGGCGGTCACTACAAGCCCCTGATTGGTGCAGATGTTGGAAGTGGCCTTGGAGCGTCGAATGTGCTGCTCTCTGGCCTGCAATGTAAGCGCATAGCCTGGTTTGCCGTCCATATCTACGGTTTTGCCAACTATCCTGCCGGGCATTTGGCGGACTATGGCCTGCCGACAGGTCATAAAGCCGTAATAGGGTCCGCCGGAAGAAAGTGGCGCACCGAGAGGCTGCCCTTCACCACAGGCAATATCAGCACCCTGTTTCCCCCATTGTCCCGGCGGTTTCAGCAGAGACATGGCCAGCGGATTGACTACGGCAATCACCATTGATTGATTGGCATGTGCCCAGTCGGTAATCTGATCCGCAGCTTCCAGTTGCCCGAAAAAATTGGGCTGATTGATAACTACGGCCGTGTTATCTTGATTCTGCCACGGTTCCAGTGTCGCCATATCAATAAGCCCTGTTTTCGGATTAAACGGGATTTCAACCAGTTCAATGCCCTGTCGATGTGTCAGCGTATGCACCACTTTGCGATAGATCGGATGCAGGGCACCCGGAACAAGAACTCTGCGGGAAGAAGACTTGCGGTTCACCCTGACGGACATAAGTATGGCTTCGGCCAGCGCGGTCGCCCCATCGTACAGAGAGGCGTTGGATACCTCCATGCCCATGAGCGAGGCAATCATTGTTTGATATTCATAGAGCAACTGCAATGTGCCCTGACTTGCTTCGGCCTGATAGGGCGTATAGGCGCTGTAGAATTCGCCGCGTGTAGTTATCTGCCATACCGCAGCCGGGATATGGTGTTCATAGGCACCGGCACCGATAAAGTTTAGTGCCCCCCCATCCTGTGTGGCTCGCTCACGCATAATGCGCGAGATTTCCATTTCGCTAATGCCAGGTGGTGCCTTTTTCAGTCCGTCTATACGGAGGTCGGCCGGGATTTCATCAAATAGTTCATCAATGCTGCCAGCACCAATGACTTCAAGCATCTGACGGACATCTTCTTCAGTATGTGGAATAAAGGGCATATCAGTTTTATCCGTAAATAGCCGTAACGGCGTTACTCTTCCTCGCAAAATGCCTCATAGGCTTGCGCATTCATCAATCCTCCGAGCGCATCGGCATCGTCAACACGCATCTGGAATATCCATCCCTCTCCATAGGGATCGTCGTTGATCAGTTCCGGGCTATCGGCCAGATTGCTATTGCCGGCCACAATCTCGCCAGCGGCCGGACTGTATATATCAGAGGCCGATTTAACGGACTCAACAACGGAACAGGCCTCTTCAGCGTCCAGTCTGGTGCCTGTTTGAGGCGTTTCAACAAAGACCATATCACCCAGCGCCGCTTGTGCATGGTCAGTGATACCAACAATGATCACATTGCCATCTTCAACTCTGACCCACTCGTGACTTTTGCTGTACTTCAAGTTATCAGGAATTTTACTCATTATCAATCTCCAGAATTACAGTTCGATACAGGTTTTGCCATTTCTGACAAATGGCAGTTTAACAACTCTTGCTTTCAAGCGTTTATCTCTTACCTCAACATCACAGGTTTCATTGTCCCCCTTCGGGATTCGTGCAAAGCCGATGGAACGGTTAAGTGTGGGAGAAAATCCGCCGCTGGTCAGCTCGCCTGAACCCTCCGCAGTGATTACCTTTTGATGGGTGCGCATCACTCCCTTGTCTTCCAGCAGCACGCCGACAAAACGCATTTTAATATTATCGGCCTTTTGCTGCTCAAGTGCTTTGCGACCGATAAAGTCACGTTCTGTCGGTTCCCAGGCAATAGTCCAGCCCAGCCCTGATTCCAGAGGACTGGTTGACTCGTCCATGTCCTGACCATACAGATTCATGCCTGCTTCAAGGCGCAGGGTATCACGGGCCCCCAGACCGCAGGGTTTTACCCCTTCTTTGATCAGCGCATTCCAGAAGCCGGTGGCTTCGGTATCCGGCAGGGTGATTTCAAAACCGTCTTCGCCCGTATAGCCTGTACGTGCGATGAACCATTCCCCACAAAATGCGCCGACAAAGGGAGCCAGCGTATCAGCGGTTTGTCTGGCCTCTCCAGACATGGCCTGCATGGCTTTGGATCGTGCATTCGGTCCCTGGATGGCCATCATGGCAAGATCGTCACGCACCCGCATATCGACACCGTCGCCAAGCCGGGATTTGATCCAGGCCACATCTTTTTCGGTAGTGCCGGCATTGACGACCATGCGGTAATGCTGTTCGTTAATAAAATAAACGATCAGGTCATCAATGACGCCGCCATCTGGCTGCAACATACAGCTATAAAGTGCCTTGCCTGATACTTTCAGTCTGGCGATATCATTAGCCAGCAGGTGGCGCAGAAACGCCTGTACCGAGTCCCCCCGCAGGTCAATGACGGTCATGTGGGAAACATCGAACATGCCGGCATCCTGACGAACGGCATGATGTTCATCTTTTTGTGAACCATAGTGCAATGGCATATCCCAGCCGGCAAAGTCAACCATTTTGCCGCCAGCTTCACAATGAACCTGATTAAGTACTGTTTTTTGTGTCATCCCCGCTTCCTGTGTGAGCATACTTTGAAACATTAAGGGAACCCTGATGAACCCCAAGGCTCTCTTAAAATTTATTCCGCATACGCCAATGCCCGATTAACTATGGCAGATGATGAAAATATTCCAAAACTATATCAGACAAAAGGCTTTTTTCACAAAAGCACGATCAATTCCCCCAAAGTGACCTGTTAGACCTGTGCCGATCAATTGGTTCAGCATATCCGTCCTTTTATGGCCTTGCGCATGAAGACATTTTTGACCGGCGCAAGCCCATCGACGATGTTCAGCCCGGCATTGCGCAAATAGGCAAGTGCCGGTTGTTTATTGCTGAACAGGCGCTTAATCGCGTCGAATGATCCCTGCATCAGCCAGTTATCACCCTTGCGCGAACGCTCATAGGTCCGTAACACACGCCGGCTGCCGATGTCCTGCCTCTTTGCAATGGCTTCGGTTATCTGACGCGATAGCGCCGACACATCAAGCAGCCCCAGATTCAAACCCTGGCCTGCAAGCGGATGAACCGTATGCGCAGCATCAGCGACCAAGGCAACCCTGTTTGCAGTATAGCGGCTGGCATGAGTAAATTTCAATGGAAATCGGGCTCGCGCGCCCACTGTCCTGATTTGCCCAAGACGCCCTTCAAAATCAGTCATCAGGCATTCGGCAAACTGTTCTTTCGGCATATCGCATAGAAACCGTGCCCGTCGTTCCGGTACCGACCAGACGATGGAGCACCATGGTTTTTGCATGGGCAAAAAGGCCAGTGGTCCTTCCGGCAGAAAGCGCTGCCAGGCCGTATCCGCATGGTCGATTTCAGTTTCCACAGTAGTAACCACAGCCTGTTGGTGATAAGGCCAGCAGATGGCATCAATATCGGCCAGCCGCCTGACAGGGGACTGTGTGCCATCCGCACCCACCAGTAATCGTGTGCCAGGACTATCACCTGAACTCAAATGCAGGCGCAACTCTGCGTCGGCTTCCTCATAACTCTCAAGTTCGATATTGCCTCTCATCTCGATCATGGGTTCCGCACTGGCAGCCCTTGTCAGCCAGCCGTGCAGCACTCTGCCTTCGATAATATATCCGAGAAGCGGCAGATCTGTCTCGGCTGCATCAAAATGTATCTGGCCATGTCCGCCCGCATCCCAGACATACATCTGATCATAGGAAAAGACACGCGCAGAGTCATCTCCGGGCCACACGGCAATGCTTTCCAGCCACTTTTTACCGGCATGATTCAGTGCAAATACCCGGTTATCAAAGTCATTGACGGAACGGGGCCGGATATCAAACTCCGGGCGAAACTCCGGCATGTTCTTGTCCAACAGCAACACGGATGGCTTGTATGCCGCTTCCCTTCGTACCAGTGACAGTGCCAGGGCCAGTCCTGAGATGCCCGCACCATGAATGACGATATCGTATGACTTATCCATGCGCATTTCCTGCTGCAGCAGGAACGCCACGCATCAATGCGGCCTGCCTGCCCAGCCGCCCGGTAACTGCCCGTGCAAACAGACTCCGCAAGCCAGGCAGATAACGCAATGCCAGTAATCCCTGCTGGCGCAGCAGGGCTGATGGCAACAGTGGATTCATAAATATTCGGATTAAGCCATCAGTGAAAGCCACCATGGTTCGCTCATCCTGCTTTCGCCAGTCGGCATACTCCTGCAGCACCGACAGCGTACCGGGGTGCAGCCCTCTGGTGCGGGCCTTGTCCAGCGTTTCCAGCAAGGCCGCTATATCACGCATACTGAGGTTAAAGCCCTGTGCGGCAACCGGGTGAATATAATGTGCCGCGTTGCCAATCAACACCAGTCGATTGCGAACCGCCTGACGGGAACGCACCAGTGCCAGTGGAAAGCGGGACCGCTTGCCGACCATCGTTACACGGGATATATGGCGGCCGAAATTTTCCTGAATATAAGCCCCAAATTCCGTATGGTTCAGGGTCATCAACCGGTCAGCCCCAGAATTGCTGACCGCACATACTGCGGCATATCCGGCCCCAGGCCGGGGCAGCAGGGCAATGGCACCATCTTCAATAAACCGCTCGTAAGCCAGCCCGGTATCTGGAGCCTGCACATCCAGATTGGCAATCAACGCACTCTGATTATATTCCCGGCGTTTCTGCCCGATATGAAACAGCCGGCGTATCTGTGAATCCGCACCATCGGCACCAACCAGCAAGTCAGCCATGATTGTCCGGGTCAGACCATCGGCCTCCAGCTCCAAAACGGCGGCCTCTTGCGTCGTACTGGCAGAGATGACAGCAGCCGGGGCGATCATCTCGATATTGTCTCGCTCAGAGATTGCCTCGTGCAGGACCCGACCTATTGTGCGTGCCGGCACGACATGACCCAGCGACGACAGTCCTTCATCTCTGGCATCCATCATTACCGAACCAAAATGACCGCGGGATGACACATGGATACGGGAAACAGCAATGGCCTCCTCCGACATGGCTGACCAAAGCCCCAGCTCCCGCAGGGCAACCATCGTGCTGTGTGAAAGTCCGAAATGACGCTCATCAAACACCGGCTGGCAGTCTGCGCCGCTCGCTGTTTTTTCGATTAACGCCACTGAAAAGCCGAGTTCGGACAAACCACAGGCCAGACTGCCGCCTACGGCCCCCGCCCCGACGATTGCTATATCAAACCGGTTTTGCACCAGGGTTACTCCGCCATGAGTTCCTCGATATCCCTGACTTTCTTTGGCATTTTATGCGTCAGGACCTTATTGCCCTTGTTGGTGACCAGCACATCATCTTCAATCCGAATCCCGATATTCCACCAGCGCTCATCGACATCCGGTGTATCCTCGGCAATATACATCCCCGGCTCAACGGTCAGCACCATCCCCGGTTCCAGCTCCCGCCACTCTTCGCCCACCTTGTAATCACCGACATCATGCACATCCATGCCCAGCCAGTGGCCTGTGCGGTGCATATAAAGCTGACGATATTTTTCAGTCTCGATCAGATAATCCGCCGAACCCTTGAGAATACCCAGATGAGACATGCCATCGGTCAGCGTCCTGACCGCCATATGATGCGGATCCTGCCATTGTGCACCGGGCTTCGTGGCCCGGATAGCAGCAAGCTGAGCCTCCAGAACAACCTCATAAACTGCCTTTTGTTCGCCGGAAAATCTGCCATTGACCGGAAAGGTGCGCGTAATATCGGCCGCATAGCAGTCATACTCGGCACCGGCATCGATGAGCAGCAGGTCGCCGTCTTTCAGCTCATCACGGTTGTTCGTGTAATGCAGAATACAACCATTAGCCCCGCCCCCGACAATGGATGGATAGGCAAAACCACAGCCGGCCCGGTTAAATTCGTATAACAACTCGGCCTCAACCTCATATTCCATCATGCCGGGCCTGCACATGCGCATGGCTCGCTTGTGCGCCCTGACAGAAATATCCATGGCCGTCTGCAACTGCCTGACTTCATACCGGCTCTTGAATAAACGCATATCGTGCAGCAAATGCTCAAGAGACACGAACTCATCCGGTGTGCGAGCCCCGGAGCGGATATTCTGGCGAATAGCTTTTAGCCAGCCCAGTAAACGACTGTCAAACTCCGGGTCGCAGCCTATGGCGTAATAAACCTTCTCGCATTTCTCCAGCAGGCCGGGAAGAATGTCATCAATATCCGATACGGGAAATGAATCATCTGCCCCGTAGTCAGCCATTGCGCCCTCCTGGCCGGCTCGTCTGCCATTCCATATTTCCTGTTCAGGATCTTTTTCCCGGCAGAACAGAATAAATTCCCCATGGTCTCGCCCCGGCATCAGCACGATCACCGATTCAGGCTCCCGGAAGCCACTCAGATAATAAAAATCACTATCGACCCGATAGGGATAATCGACATCCCGATTGCGCGCCCGCTCCGGTGATGCCGGCAGTATGGCGATGCTGCCCTCGCCCATCATGCGCATAAACTGCCTGCGCCGGGCGGCATACTCTTTTTGTGCTGCCTTATTCATGGCCTGCCAGAATCAATGCCCCAAACCATGATGCAATCGATGATTGATTGTGAAAGAAAAACTGCATTGCCGTGCCCCGCCAGCTCAGATGTATAACCCAAAGTATCACGAATGCGGAACCTGTCCATGATCCGGGTTGCGCAATGACAACCCAATTGTCATGACTGCCACCCGTACATATTCCACGATTTCAGTATAGGCCATTTCATTGCTCTCATTCTCCTCGACATCGTCATCCATCCGGGCGATCTCGATCAAATCCCGCGTCGCCTCCCCGACTTGCCCTTCGAGCAGATTATCGGCCTGCAATCCGCCCAGACCCAGCCCCGCAACAAAGCCGCTACACCAGTCTGCCAGCGCACGGGTACGCTCGGTCAATACCTCGTCGTCATCCGGCAGCAGCATCTCAAATTCGTCCATAGCCTCAAGAAAGCTCGCGCTGGTTTGCGTATAAACCTGAGCCAGAAACTGTTCAGACTCGCTGGCCTGAAGATTGCCCGGCTCCTGCTGTCCCAAAACCTCACGTACCCAGGAATCGGCATCCGGCGTACCCTCCAGACAAAACCGGGCACAAAGCATACCGTGGTTCTCCGCTGCCATCATATCGGCATTCAGATTCACCAGCCGATGCTCCAGATCGGAGTACAGCCTGCTGAGCTGCTTCTCCATAGTCTCCTGTGTTTAGAAAAAGATGTATATTTCACAAGTGCTGATAAAATAGCAGAAAGTCCCCCATCAATGATACCGGAGTAAAGCCCGGAGAGGACATGAGGCAATGACTGTGAATTCTTGCGGAGGACAATGTGAATAGCAATGATCAAGTGCAAATGACCGATATCGAATTGAAAAAACTCGAAACCCGCGTGGATGACCTGTTGCAGGTCTGTGGCAGATTGGCGAGCGAAAACAAATCGCTCCTCCAGCAACAGGAAACCCTGGTGATAGAACGCGCCAGCCTGATTGAAAAAAACCAACTGGCGCGCACCCGTATCGAGGCCATGATAGCCCGGCTGAAGTCCATGGAGTCCCACTCATGAGCGAACAAACCTCCTGTGCTGTCACCGTCATGGGCAGGCAATACCGGGTATCCTGCGATGAAGACGAAAAAAAAGATCTGATCGAATCAGCCCGCTATCTCGATGAAAAAATGAGAATCCTGCAATCAGAAATCGGCATGGTGGGTCTGGATCGGCTGGCTGTTATCGCCGCCCTGAACATCACGCACGAAATGCTGCAATCCCGCGGAGCCACCGAACACCTGAGCAACGAAGTCAAAGACCGCCTGACCGCACTGGGCAGAAAGATCGAAAACTCGCTGGGCCGTGGTGACGAGCTGGACCTTTAGCAGAAGGGCGATGGATACAGAACGATTCTCCCGCCTTGTCAAACAATTGTGTAGCCTGCCTGCCGAGACACCGTGGGTAGAGTGCAAGGAGAACAATACTGATCCGCAGATGATCGGTGAGCTGATATCTGCCCTGTCAAATGCGGCTGCGCTTCAAGGCGAGGAGACAGGTTACATCGTCTGGGGGTGAAGGATCGCACTCATGATCTGGTAGGCACCGCTTTCACCCCCTCGACTGCCAAAAAGGGTAATGAGGATCTGGAGGGCTGGTTGGTCCGGATGCTTACGCCGCGGCTTAACATCCGGTTTCACTGTCATCAGATTAATGGGCAAGACATTGTCATCCTTGAAATTCCCGCAGCCAGAGATCAGCCGACTGCATTTAGTGGCAAGGAGTTGGTCCGGATCGGTTCGACTAATCGTGCCTTGCGGGATGTGCCGGACAGGGAGCGGGCTCTATGGCGCAGCTTTGATGCCAAGCCTTTCGAGCGACAGATCATACTTGCCGATAAGGGCGATGAAGATGTTCTGAGGCTGCTTGATTACCCATCGTACTTTGAGCTACTCAACCAGCCTTTACCCGATGATCGTGCGAGGATTCTCGCCGAGTTAGCAGAGGAGAAATTGATCCAGAAAAATGACGCCGCTCACTGGGATATCACTAACCTCGGTGCAATCCTGCTCGCGCGTGATTTGACCAGATTTCCATCGATTGGCCGTAAGGCGGTTCGCCTGATTATTTACAAAGGTCGTGACCGCACGGCGACCGAAAGAGAACATGGGTTCCAGAAAGGCTATGCCGTGGGTTTCGAGAGTCTGATGGAGGTTCTGGAGGCTTTGCTGCCACGCAACGAGAGTATCGAATCGGCTCTGCGTGAGGAAGTACCTGTGTACCCATCCATCGCGCTCCGCGAGTTGGTCGCAAACGCACTGATACATCAGGATTTCACGATCTCGGGAAGTGGTCCGATGATCGAGGTGTTTAAGGACCGCATCGAGATCATGAATCCAGGCGTTCCGTTTGGTGACATCGCCCGCTTGTTGGATCAACCTCCAAGATCGCGTAACGAGGCGCTGGCCGCTTTCATGCGCCGGATCGGTATCTGCGAAGAACGCGGAAGTGGCGTCGATAAGATCGTGTCTGAAACAGAGTTGTACCAGCTTCCGTCACCGCGATGGGAGGTTAGTGGAGATGCCTTTCGGGCCGTTCTGTTCGCCCAAAGGAAATTCAGAGAAATGAGCAGGGCAGACCGCGTCCATGCCTGTTACCTCCATGCGTGCCTGAAGTACGTGAGCCAAGGGCAGATGACCAATAGCTCGCTGCGATAGAGGTTCGGATTCGATGAGAAGAACAGCGCAATGGTATCGCGCATTATCAAGGATGCCCTGGAGGATGGTCTGATTAAGCCCTACGATCAAACGACATGCCAGATATATCCCGCTATGGGCATAGATTTATTTTCTTTAAGGTAAAGGCTTACCTTACAGCCTTAAACGCTGGATAATAAAGTTAGATAAGAGCACGGTTTTATTTGCTTCTTTCTTGATCAGAAAGAATAATTTCGGCTTTTTTATATAACAATATCTTTATTTTCAGTGACTTAGCTATAGGGTCTTTATTTGACTGAAGCCTGTTTCTCCGACAGATTAATAGCTCCAGAACGTTAGTTTAGGCCGTTATTGGACTGAGGTTTAGTGCGTAAGATAACAAGCGTACCTTTTGGACAAAACTCGCGCTATTATGGTGCGGAAAAGCACCGCGGAGCTGTATTTTCTGTATTTGGCCCGGCCATGCCTGATTTTGCGTTGAAGCAGATACTTTTCGTTGAACGGTCAGGTTCGTTAAAAATGCTTCCATTTCTGCTTTGCCCAGCTCAGCGGGATGGCACCTGCCATGAAACAGGATATAACGCTAATCCGGCTCAAGCAGTTTTCTTCAGTCCTGAGAGAGTAATTCAATTGCCATAAGCACTCTTGAGTCTGGTTCAAAAAGGGAGGCTTTATCTTTTGTTTTTCCAGAGTTTAGGCAGCATAAAATGTTTGATAAAACAAAAAGCATAATTAAATCAATGATGTGAGTATATTTTAATGCTGGAGAAGGCTGAAATAATTTTAGCGCAAAGCCGTGTCATTTATCCGCATTTTGTGATAGATCGGGATGTCTAGTAGCTATTTGTAAAAAAGAAAAACTATGATCTTCTCAATATCCACCAAGCAATTGGATAAAGCCAGTAAAATTACTGAAAGTAGCTTTACTGGATTGAATATTTGGGAACGCCAGCACATTCAAGAATGGGTGCGTACAAACCCGGAAATTCTGGGTGAAGATTTGCTGATTGTAAGTATTGAGTTTGATCGCTTTTCAAATAGCGATGATCGTTTAGATATTTTGGCGCTGGATAGGTCAGGTAACTTAGTGATTATTGAGCTAAAAAGAGATTCTACGGCTGGCCATGCTGATTTACAGGCTATGCGCTATGCTGCAATGGTTTCATCTATGACGGTGGAGTTATTAATGCCTTACTATATTTCCTGCCGTGAAAGATACTATGATGAAACACTTTCTGAAAGTGAGGCGCAAGATCAACTCATTGAGTTTATAGGGTCTGATTCATTTACAGAGCTTTCCAATAAACCACGGATTATTTTATGTTCCGAAGGATTCTCTCAAGAAATCACAGCAACAGTACTTTGGCTTAGAGAATCAGATATAGAGATATTAGCTGTGTAAAAATCACACCGTATAAAATTGATGAACAGGTTATTATTGTTCCAAAAGTGGTAATTCCCCTTGAAGAAGTCAGGCAATATCTAATCGATATAAAAAGAAAAGAAGAAGCTAAAGAACAGTCTATTCGAAAGGGTCGCCGAATAAGGATTTTGATTGAAAACTCTCTTATTCAGAAAGGCGAACAAATATTTTTAAAAAACAGCCTTCCAGACTATTTGCAATTTGAGGAAGACAATCCTGTCTTTCAGGCAGAAATAACAGGAAAGTTAGGACGGGATAATTCAGTAAAGTGGGCGAAAGATGACAAAGAATATTCCATATCTTCATTAACACACAAGATATTTAAAAACAATCATCCGGACAAAAAGGATCCGGGTGCCGTTCATGGAAACTTGTATTGGGTAAATGAAGCCGGTAAGTCTTTATGGGAAGTGGCTGAGGAATATCTTGAGAAGAATACGTAACAAGGCACTTGTTCGGACACAAACTATGCCGTACAGTTTGGTCGTTATATATGGGAAACAATATCATGGGCGATAAAAAATTAAGCGATCCTCAGGTAATCGTGGCGATCATAGGATTGATCGGCACATTGGGAGCCACGGCTATTACAGCGTGGGTCACTTTGTACGAAGAATCGCCAACTGAAGATCCAAATAGTGCAGTAGTACAAACACAGAAATATTATCTAAGAGCCGAAATAGATGATCCAGATGGATACACAAATGTCAGAAGTCTGCCATCTGCCAACGGTCAGATATTGGATAAGGTTAGTGCGGGAGAAATATTCTATACACATTATCAGACCGAAAATTGGTGGCATGTAAAAACACCGAAAAATAAAGTCGGTTATATTCACAGTTCAAGAATTAAGTTGTTAGAGTAGTGCGCAACAAGGTAGATGCACTGGGACACCACCTTCGCAGTTATTGAAGAAAGTCACCATGGTTTACTTTATCTTTTCGGATCATTTTTCCTCGGGACAGCGCTGTCATTGGTTCCTCTGATCGTAGCCCTCACTTTGAAGTATATTATTTATGTCTTAAACAAAAACACATGACAAGACATTCCAGTGAAAACTTCAGCAAACTCAGTACCGCTGAGTTTGGTCATTATGCGAAACAGCAAGTGCAGATTGCTGATTTGGACTAAAATGAAAAATCTTCCCCGCTATAATTGCGGGAAAGAATGTAGTTGGTTGAGATTTCTGATATGCCTGAAATAAGCCGTTTTCTTGGGATTGTTATTTCAATGTATTTTGATGAACACAATCCACCACACTTTCATATTCGCTATAACGAATATCGGGCATCTATGAGTATCAAAGACTTGAATATCATTATTGGTTCATTGCCAGCTAAAGTTAGAGGCCTGGTTGAAGAATGAGCAGAAATACACTAGGAAGAATTAATGGAAATGTGGGAGACACAAGAATTTCATAAAGTTAAACCACTCGTTTAACATGGAGGAATAATATGGAAAGCGTATATTTAGTTGAGGCAAAATAAAAAGAACTTCTCTGATTTCTACCTTGATTCCTGGCGAGGGTGTTCAAAATTCTGTGTCAGCCATTTACATTTACAAAGCAATGTAATCGTCGAGTTGCCCCTCAAAGTGAAGGGTTCATTGCGAGAGCGTCAAGTTCCAATTTTGTACCGGATGTGTCCAGCGCTCCGAGGCCTTGAGTATGCCGGCATAGAGCAACTTGAGCAAGCTGCTTTCATTGGCAAAGCCCCCTTTGGTTTGGGTCAGTTTGCGGAACTGTCGATGGACGGCTTCTACCGCATTGGTGGTGTAAATCGCGGTGCGCACATAATCGGGGCACTTGAAGTAGGCCGATAGCGTGGGCCACTTGCGGCGCCAGGACTGGATGACCAGGGGATACTTGTCTGCCCATTTGTCCTCCAACTCATCCAGGGCGATCTCGGCGGCATTGAGGGTTGCGGCCTTGTAAACACATTTGAGGTCTGCCATAAACGCGGATTGATTTTTCGAGGCCACATACTTCATGGAATGGCGGATTTGATGGATGACGCAATGTTGTATCTCGGTGTCAGGATAAATGCTGTGAATCGCCTCAGGGAAGCCCTTGAGTCTATCCCCACAGACGATCAGGATGTCCTTGACCCCTCGGTTATGCAGGTTGGTCAGCACGCTCAGCCAATGGTGGGCACCTTCGGAGTCGGACAGATACAGACCCAGGAGTTCTTTCTTGCCCGCCATGTTCAGTCCCAAAATGGTGTGTAAACTGCCTTGTTCAGATAACGGCCATTTTCCTTGATTTTGTAATGGATAGCATCCAGCCAGACAATCGGATAGACGGTTTCGAGGTCGCGCTCACGCCAGGCCTGTAACTCGGGTAACAGCTTGTCGGTGACCGCGCTGATCGTCCCGTTGGACAGCGAGATGTCGTACATATCGGCAATGTGAGTGCGGATATCCTGATAGCTGTTACCCAGTGCAAACAGGCCCATCACCTTGCGCTGGAGTTCATCAGTCAGGTGGGTTTGGTGCTTTTTGACCATCCGGGGTTCAAAGGTGCTGGCTCGGTCACGCGGGGTTTTCAGCTCAAACTCCCCGGTCGGGGTTTTCATGGTTTTTGTGCTGCTGCCGTTTTTACGGTTCGGAGCCGCCTCGGCTGCCAGGTGTTCTTCCAGCTCGGCCTGCATGGCGGCCTCGGTTAATTGCTTGATGAGCGGGGTAAAAATGCCATCCTTGCCACCGAGGTCTTTGCCTTCGCGCAGGGCCTGGATGGCCGCTTGCATATCAAAGTCAATGTGGGTTTTCATCTATCATCTCCTTAATCAAATCAGTTCATATCAGTTTAAGTCAATGACACAAAATTATGAACGCTACCGGTAGATCTCAAAACAACGTATCAAAACCCGGATAAATCATGGTTATGCAATGGCTTTACGCTTGGGTCTCATGGGAAATATTTTGAAGACAGAACCAGTACAAAAAACATCCAGTTTCCATATGGCACATATACGGGGCACTTTTGCTTAGGTATTATCTACAATCGTTTCGATGGGGCTTCAACTGATGAAACAAAAAGTTATAAAATTGAGCAGCTTCAATCAATAACATCAGTTGTTAGAGACTTTCAGTTCTTTGTCGCTGAAAAATGGAAAATAGCGAGTGATAAAAGTAGCAGTGGAAATACCGCAAATATAGGCAGCATTAACAATATCCAAGATATCCTTAATGAAAATGGCATGTTTTCCAGGCTGGGGGAATCTTGGTTTGATGATTACTGGATGAATTACAGGAAAATCACATTTTCTGATGGCAAAGGTGGTACAAAAAAGATCTCGGCATTGAAAGATTTTGTAAAATACAGAAAGGGCGATTCATCACTAATCATACCCAAGCACAACAGAGCACCGAGAGATAGTAAGAAATGAAAGTAAATGTCCCTTCCATTAAATCACAGGGAATAAAAACCAGGCTTGTCCCCTGGATTAACAGCATCGTCCCTCATGGTTTTGATGGTCGCTGGATTGAGCCATTTATGGGTACTGGGGTTGTTGCCTTTAATTTGGCTCCCAAACATACCCTCTTGTGCGATACAAATCCCCACCTGGTGAATTTTTATCAGTCCATTGCAGAAGGTGAAATAACACCGGAAGTAGTGAGGGCGTTTTTAGAAAAGGAAGGAGCAGTTTTACTGGAAAAAGGCGAGTCTCATTATTACGAAATAAGAGACAGGTTCAATGACAGGCACGCTTCATTGGATTTCCTGTTTCTTAACAGGGCAGGCTTTAATGGCATGATTCGCTTTAATCGCAAAGGTGGGCTTAATATCCCGTTCTGTAAAAAACCACAGCGTTTTGCTCAGGCCTATGTAACAAAAATCGTCAATCAGGTCTCTCATGTAAGCCAATTATTAAAAGCTAAGGACTTTGAATTCAGGTGTCAGTCATTTGAAAAAACAATTGCCTCTGGTAACTCTGAGGATATTATCTATTGTGATCCACCATATATCGACAGGCATGTTGATTATTACAACGGCTGGGATGAGGCGCATGAGAAAGCACTCTATAAAGCATTGTCAAAAACACCAGGCAGGTTCATTTTGTCAACATGGCATCACAAAGATTTCAGGGAGAACGAATATATAAAGTTATTGTGGGAAGAATTCAATATATTAACAAGAGAGCACTTTTATCATGTCGGAGGAAGTGAAGATAATCGTAATCCGATGATTGAGGCAATCGTTGCAAATTATGATGTTTCTGAATGCCTGTACCAGAAACAAAAACAGTCAGAGCAAATGATGCTGCTGGAGGAACAAGCGTCATACAGTGAATAACAATGTATTGCACCCGGACGATAATTCTGCTGTGCTCCATTACCGCTGATGAGCCTGATCGTTAGCCATAAAGGACACAAGGCATATGTCTATCTGATTCCGTTCGTGGAGTCGGATGAGGAAGTGTCTCTGAAAACTATCATTCCAGGCAGGAAGGCTACGAAAGGCTATTTAGGTGAAGGCAAATGAGTAAATTATCGAGCGAAGAACGGGATATTCTTAATGCTTTTGAGAAGGGCAATCTAAAACGCAGCAAAAAGCTGCAAATACCCGGAAACGGCACCAAAAATATGCCGAAGTCATGTTCAAGAAAGATGCCCGTATCAATATCAGGCTCTCTTCCAAAAATCTGAGGGGGCTGCAAAAAAAGCGCTGGCGGAAGGCATCTCTTATCAAATTCTGGTAGCGAGCATCCTCCATAAATATGTCGAGGGTCGGCTCCACGAGAACAAAGGCTGACAAGCCAATGTAACCGGCGCATAAAACTTTGCGGCTGCTGGTGATCGTTATGTGCTGAAAGGAGCAATGCTATGAAACGAATGATCGTAATGGGAAGTATCACTCCAAAACAGAAATTGGCCCCTGGTGCCCTGGACTCTACTTCTGAGTTCGACTGAAAATGGAGAGATTGTTTGTTTACGGGACACTTGCACCAGGCAGATCAAATCATGGTGTCCTGAAAGACATATCAGGCTGTTGGGAGAAAGCAACACTAAAAGGAGTATTGCTGGACGAAGGATGGGGCTCTGAATTAGGTTGCCCCGGAATCGTACCATCCGATGCAGGAGAGGAGGTTGAGGGTTTTGTTTTCTCTTCAGGCGACTTATCGAAATACTGGACAATGCTTGATGAATATGAAGGTGTTGGCTACGAACGAGTGCCTGTATTAGTAACCACTGAAAGTGGCGAAAAACTAAAAGCCTGTGTTTATGCGCTCAGACAGGTCACCTGACAAGCGTATGCAATCGGATGCGGTAAAAAGCGGTGCCCGCTGATGCGCGTTGTTGGATTGACTGGAAAGGCAATTAAGAGACCGGTCTTTAGCCAGTCGCCTGTGTTCATGCGAGAGCGGGAAGGCTCTTGAGCCGCCCATTGCGATGTTTTGCGATCAGATACAGGCTTCAGCAAAGAATGGTCAGGGCATCCTGGAGGCTGACCGCACCAATAGTTTCGCAGATTTTGCTTCCTGTTATTCATTCTTTTTGTTATTCTGGTCATGTCCTCTGCGAGGTTTGTCAGCCTGGTGCGATCTCTTGAGCCTTAATCTCCGATTACGGAGACATTGCTGCGGGGCCTTTGAGCATGTCCTCGATATTAGAGGAAAGCCTGTGGGTCTCTCGCATGTCACCACTTGAACTCAGGTTCAAGGGTGCATTCCTTGCGGCGGCCAAGCGGAGGACGCCTGATATGCTTCCCGGATACTGTTATCTGATTCCAGGTCTATGGTCACGCGAACCTCTGCCCAGGATACTCATGCCATACGCCGTCGGATACGCCGGGAGATGTCGGCATTGGGTGCATCCGATAGGGCCGCACTGGCCGGTCAGGCAATCGAACACTTTGTCGGTGCGCCGGAATTTCTTCGCTGCAAGCATATAGGTCTGTTCTTCCCGGTCAGGCATGAAATTAGCCTGCTGCCTCTGGCTGAAATCTGCTGGGCAACGAACAGGCGGGTTTATTTGCCCAGAATTTTACCTGGGCCATTCCACAAAATGGTTTTTCACGCCTTTACCCCGCAATCTGCGATGAGGGCCAATCGGTTTGGTATTCCTGAACCTGATCTGCCGTTCAAAAGGCATATTCCGGTGCGCCGGCTCGATATGGTGGTCACGCCACTGCTGGCCTTCGGATCAAATGGTGAAAGGCTGGGAATGGGTGGTGGTTTTTATGATCGCACTTTCAGTTTTATTCGCCGCCATCCGATGCTGGCCCGTCCGGCCCTATGGGCGGTCGCGCTGGATATGCAGCGGGTCGAATTTCCCGCCAATCCCTGGGATGTTGCCCTGCATGGCGTGGTGACTGAATCCGGGATATGGCGTTTTCCAAAATGACCACCGTATCCGCCATTATTACAACGTATAATCGTGCCCGGCTGTTGCCTCGTGCGGTTGACTCGGTGCGCTTTCAGACCCGTCCTGCCGATGAAATCATTATTGTGGATGATGGTTCCGGCTATACCACTGGCGACTATCTGACCGGACTGCCGAAAAAAATAATGGTTTTGCACCGGGCTCATCAGGGAATCAGTGCCGCCCGCAATGCCGCTATTCAACAGGCTTCATGCGAATGGCTGGCTTTTCTGGATGACGATGACGAGTGGTTGCCCCATAAACTTGAGTTGCAGCTTCGGCTCATCCATGCGCATCCCCAATATCGATTATGCCACGGTGAGGAAATCTGGATCCGTAACGGCAAGCGGGTCAATCCCATGAAAAAGCACCAAAAGCAGGGGGGCTGGATATACCCACACTGTTTGCCTCTGTGTGTTATCTCGCCCTCGACCGTCATGATTCATCGCGATATCTTCACAGCGGTTGGGGCATTCGATACCCGGCTGCCGGCCTGTGAAGATTATGACCTGTGGCTGCGCATTTGTTCGGCATATCCGGTGCTTTATACAGACGAGCCTCTGATTATCAAATACGGGGGGCATGACGATCAGCTCTCCCGCCAATACCGGGCCATGGATCGCTTTCGGATACAGGCGATGGACAACATTCTGCACAGTGGCAGTCTGAGCCTGATCAACAGGCAGCTTACCCTGGACATGTTGATCAAGAAAACACGCATTTACATCAATGGCGCACAAAAGCGCGGCAAATCAGCCGAAGTACTGCGCTATCAGCGGCGGTTGCAACAATATATCGCAGGGCACGCCGGTCTGGCTGCCGAGAAGGCGGGGGCATGTTAATCATCCACACGGCTCTGCATGGAGAGGCCCGTGCATTGATCAATCATTTCTCATTAAAGCGGCAACACGATGTGAATGCCTTTGCCTGCTTTCGTGGGGATGACATATTTCTGATCGAATCCGGTATTGGTAAAACCAACACGGCATCTGCGATTGGCTGGGCCTGCGGCACGCTGAATGTATCCAGCCCGGTCATGCTGAATATCGGCATGGCAGGACACACTGCCTGCTCAATCGGAGAATGTTATATCGCCAATCGTATCGAGGACCATGCAACGCAACACCGTTACTACCCCCCACAACTTGTCGATACACCGCTCGGCAGTGACTGCCTGCTGACACTGGACCGACCGACTGAAAACTACCCTGAAAAGTGTATGGTCGATATGGAGGCCAGCGCTTTTATACAGGCAGCCATACGATTTACCATTATAGAGCTTTGTCAATCGATTAAGGTCATATCGGATAATACGCTCAAACCTGCCGGACGAATGAAAGATTACGAAGTCGAGTCATTGCTGGCCCCGCACATGGAGGCTGTTGTCGGCCTTGCCAGTGAGCTTGGGCAGTACCGTGCAGAATTGATGGATAATACCTGTGCGACATTTTCACAGCTTACGCAGCAATGGCATTTTACAAAATACCAGCAGCAACAGCTCGCCCGTTTGTTGCAGCGTCATCAGGCATTACAGCCTGACGAAGAACTGATCGATACGATTCCTGCCCGAATTGATTCGAGCAAAGCCTTCATGCGATGGCTGGATGGCCACCTGAACAATTTACCGGTAAGGCTTTAGGATGTTTTCCACGATCTATGTCGAGGAGGCCGTCTGCGACCATCCGCGCACCCGGAAAATCCTGCAACATTTCAGGGGACGA
>CBDCAY010000001.1:0-4574 GCA_965214085.1 Phototrophicaceae bacterium | reverse complement strand
CAACTTTGCCCGCGATCTCAGGCGGGAACTTCTGCTGAATGACCAGCACCGTCGGCCGCGGCGACGCGTCCATCGCTTCCAGCACATCCATGAAGCTCAGCCGCGAAAACTCCGGATCCGGCAAGCCGTAAACACAAGTCACGGCGTAACCCACGCGGCGCCCCAGCTCGGGATACATACAGCGAATCGTCTGATCGGTATACCAATTCTCGCTCCAGGGGTTGTATAAGCCCAAGCAGAGCGGAGAATCCGGATAGGTCGCCACCACATTGGTGATTGAAGGTGTATCGTAATTCCGTAATTCCGCCAGCATAGCTTCTGTGTTCATTGGGCCTCCCGGTCGCACGCTGATAATGAATGACATTCTACTGTGTTAGGCGGCACATTGCGAAGCCGGGCCCGGCAGGGTAGTGTATCGCATTCGGTTGCAATTCAATTTCACCACAAAGACACAAAGGCACAAAGCTCACAAAGCATATGGCATATCTCGATTAAGTTTCTCGGTGCTCTCGCATTTCTCGCTGGGCAATCGCATCAATATCCATAAATGACGAATTTATAATCAAACTAACAAATTGTAGGGGCGAGCCTTGGCTCGCCCATGAAATCTGGCAAAATCACCGTTATATTGCGTCCTTTATTGGCATTTTTCGGATAGTTCTCGGAGTTCTTGGCGCCTAAGTGTTGAAATAATTTGATGCGATTGCCCTAGCATTTCTCGGTGTCCTTGATGGTATTATCTGTATCAACCGAAAAGGATACATACTCCCGGCAATCGCGGCTAGTCGCGCTTAGGCTGCCCGGCCCAGCGTGCGGCGAAATACTAAAAGAATAGGCAGCAGCATCAGGCCCGACACGGATATGGCGGTACGCACGGATGACGCCAGCCCGATAGCGCCGACCGCCGGCCCGCCCGCGATCTGCCCCAAGGCGTCCGCCTGCCCTTGAATCGACAGCACCGTCGCGCGCACATCCGACTCAACATACAGATTGATCCAGGCTTCCATCAGCGGGTTGCGCACCTGCCGCGCCGCCTGCGTCAGCCACAGCCCAAGCAGAATCAGCGCGAAGTTTTCGCCCAGTGTGAAGAGCAGCACGCTGCCGATCATCACAACATAGACCAGCATCAGCGTCTTGGCCACCAAGCGCCCGTCGGACAAATCGAGGCGGCGCCGCAAGATTTCGGTCGCGCCCAGACTCAGTGGCATGGATACCGCGCTGATGATGCCAAACCAGGCGATCTCGTTAATTGGACCCAGCGGCGGCAAGCTGAAATTCTCGAGGATATGCGCGATGGACAGCCGGTCGAAGCCCTCGCTGAAAGCGCCGTGAATGATGGTCGCCAGCATAATCAGGACCAGGATGCGGCTGGCGCGAATCAGCGTCACGCCTTCGCGCAAGGTCGAAAAAAGCGCAGGCCAGGTTTCGCGCTCTTCCGATTGACGCCGCTGAAAGCCGCGCTCGGGCATGACCAAAGCCAGCAGCGCCGCCAGCAGCAATAGCAGCACACCCCCAGCGATAATGGCGGTTTGCAGGCTGATGCTGGCCAAAGCCACGCTGACGAAAATCGCCAGAAAACTCGTCACTTGCGCCACTTGGGATGCGCGCAGAAATGCGCCGCCGGCTCGCTCCACCCCAATCTCATCGACCACCCAAGCCGAAGTCGAGCCGCTGAGAAAGGTATAGCCCAAACCCATGATGACCTGAGCAACCAGCAAAGCCTCGAATAGCGGCAGGCTGCCCTCCACCAAAAAGCCCAGCCCCAGCAGCAGGAAACCGAGAATTATCGAAAGGCGCCGGCTGTAAACATCGGCCACGACGCCAGTCGGTATCTCCATCAGAAAGGCCGTCAACTCGAGGGTCGTGCCAACTAATACCAGTTGCAGCGGATTCAAGCCGACCTCGCGCACGTGGTAGACCAGATTGACGGTGAACACGGAAGTCAGCGCCAAGGACTGCACCGCGGTCATCAGCATAAACAGCTTGTACGCGTCAGGTTGGAAGGCGCGGTATCGCGTCAGCATGAGTACCTCCAATTCCGCGGCAAAGTCACAACGTCGGCGAGCTGCGCCGCAAGACGCCGCTGCCTAGAAACTGCGCCAGCTCAGCCGTCCGCTGCCGAATCAAATCAGGCGCCGCAGCGCGCAATTGCGGATGATGCACATTCTGCAGCAGCCAGCGGCAAGACGCCAACTGACGAGCGGCAATAAAGACCTCAAGCGCTTCTCGGTCGACATTTGCATCAAGGCGCGCCGACAGATAGCCGTCTAAGAGCGCGCCTTCCAACTGGTCATAGTCCGCGCTGCGCTCGCCCCGCAACTGCCACAGCAGCGGCGCCAAGTCATAAAGAAAGTATCCCCAGCCGCTGTACTCAAAGTCAAGCGCGGCGATAGAATCACCCTCGAAGAGCGCATTCTTCGCCAAGAGGTCGGCATGAATCAAGCCAAAGTTGTCGCGCTGGCCATCAAGCCGCGCCATGACCTGGCCCACGCGCTGCGCCACTTGGGCAAAGACCTCGCCTTGCCCAGCTGCTAGCGCGCTGCTTTCGTCAGCGGATCCGTAGGGAGACTCGACGCCAAACAAACCCTGGTGATCCAGGCGCGGCCGATCAAAGCCGGCTGGCGGCTCAAATTGCGCCTCTTGATGCAAGCTGCCCAGGTAGCGCCCGATGCGGCGACAATCCGCCACATTGAGCTCGCGCGCGGATTTGTGCCGGCCGGCGATATGTTCGAACAGCACGCAGTAAACGTCGTGCGGCGGCGGCAGCCTCTCATGCGGCAGCGTGGCGTAAAGCCGCTCTTCCCCGCCCACGCTCAACGTTACCGGAGCCGGCGCGAGCAAATCCGTCCGCTGTCGTATCAGCCGCAGCCATTCCAACTCCGAGCGCAAACGGGACGCCTTGATTCGGCCCGGCAAGCTCAGGCGCAATACGTAGCGGGCAGTGGTTGTTCTTACAGCGAAGACGGCATTCGAGCTATAACTCAAGCAGTTGAGCGCTTCAAGCAGCAAACCCCAAGCGCGAACCGCGTCCGCCGCAAGGTCCGCGTACAGCGCCTTTTGCGCGCCCAGGCTCCACTCGCCAAAATCACCCGGCGGATAGGGCTCGTGGCTGTTGGGGGCGATAGTCATAGAACGACGGTCATTTGGATAGCGCGCGCGCAATTTCTGCTACAATGAGCCGAGCTTCCGCTGCTGTTGATGGAGCGAATCATGCGCAAGTGGTTCATATTGGGCGGCTCATTGTCTTTGGCCGCGCTGGCCGATCAAGCCAGCAAACATTGGATACGCGACAATTTGGAAGTTTATGAGACTATTCAGCCTGTGCCGGCGCTGGCGCCTTTTATCCAGCTGACCCGCAGCAGCAACACCGGCGCGGCATTCGGCATATTTCCCATGGCCGGCGATGCCTTCCTGGTGATTGCAATTCTGATTATCGCAGGGTTGCTCTGGTATTTCCGCGAGGTTCCGGCGGGCGGGCGGCTCCTGCCCTTTGCGATCGGCCTGGTCATCGGCGGCGCCGTCGGCAATGCGCTCGACCGGCTGCAGCATGGCCACGTGGTCGACTTCATCCACTATCAAATTCCCAACTTGATTTCCAACGTATCAAATCTGGCCGACCATGCCATCGTCTGCGGTGTATTGATCGTCATCGCTGAGAGTTTCTGGCGAGATTTTCGCGCTAAGCCTGGTGATCCCGCTGACAGCGATTGACGCCCGCAGGCTGCCTGCATATAGGCAAAGCGCGCGACAGCGCTAGATCTTTTTCTCGAGCTCAATTTCGTCGCGGATGGTGATGCCGTTTAAGCCCGTGATGGGAATCTGAGGCTTGATACGGCGGGCATCGGCAATCGCGTTACGATGCACAGTGACCAGCTCGTAACCGCGCCTCTGCCAGAACTTGAGCGCCGCTAAATTGTCATTAGTCGTGACCAGCCACAAGCGCTCGATGCCGGCCTCCCGCGCCCAATTCTCCACCGCTTCCACCAGCGCGGAACCAACGCCCTCGGACTCCGTCAAGCTGTTGAGCGTGGTGATCTCGCATTCTTTGTCGCCGATGTGAACCGTGACCAAGCCGATGTTTTCCGCGACAAGTTCCTCATCGCTCTCACCGTCTTCGCTTGCTTCCGCTTCCGGCGCCTCCGCCGGCCGCTCAGCCATGAAGCCCGGCAGCAGGTGCCCGTAAACGGACTTGCCGCGCGAGACAATCTGCGTGGTGCCCCAGCGCTCGTCCAAGAAATGCGCCACCCACTCCCTATCGGAGCGTTCCAGCGGCCGTATATTGTAGTCGGTCATTGCCAAGACCTTTATTCTGTCGTTCGTCTGCACCTTACATTATAGCCCGTTTGACGGATGAGGGAAAATACGGGGGGCGCGGGGTAGTGTATCGAATTCGAGCCTTGGCTCGCCCATGAAATCTGGCAGAAAATCACCTTTTCATTGCGTCCTTTATTGGCATATTTTCGGATATATCTCGGAGTTCTTGGCGCCTTAGTGTTGAAATAATTTTATGCGATTGCCTTAGCAGTTCTCGGTGTCCTCGATGGTAAAGTATCTGTATCAACCGAAAAGGATAC